>NZ_JAASRO010000001.1:4800000-5116393 GCF_011761605.1 Kribbella shirazensis
GTCGCGGACCGCGAGCGACCGGTACGCCGACTCGTCGACCGCGCCGGTGACCTGTTCGGGCAGCCCGATCAGGCTCGCCGGGAGCCGCCCGTCGAGCCGCTTCGCCCGTTGCGCCGGCGGACGGCCGGGTACGTCGAACACCTGCGTCAGATCGAGCCGCTGCCGGGGCGGCCCGAACCCGACCAGGTCCGGGAACAGCGGCAGCTCGGGCCCGCCTTCGACCAAGCGGTACGTGTGCCGGATCTGTCCGTGCCCGTAGCGGTACGCCGCATCGGCGAACTCCAGCGGGATGAACCCGTCCAGCGGCTCCGGCGCGAACCACTTCCCGCCGTCCTCCAGCACCTCGTCCACCAACGCCTGCCCGACCAGCCGCGGCAGGAAGTCGTGCACGACGACCCACTGGTAGTGCCACGTCAACGTGACGCGCGCCTGCTCGAACACGTCCTCCTCGGGTACGCCGCTCGCGCGTAGGTGATCGACGATCCGGTTGTGCGCGTGCAGCAGCGCCACGTGCAGACTCAACGAGAACAGGTGGACGTCGTTGCGCGGGTCACCGATCAGCGCGACGCCCTGCGGGTTGCGCGGAACGTCGTACCCGTCCGGGCTGAGCAGGAATTTCGCCGGGTCGTGCAGGTCGAACAGGTACGGCGAGCCGATCGGTCCGTCGGCGTACAACATCTCGAGGTTGAGGCGCGGTGAGCGGGCGTTCCGCAGCGCGTCGGTCTCGACCCCGCCTGTGATCGGAGACCGGTCCGCGGTGGTGTCGTGTGCCAGCAGTTGACCGAAGAACGGCCAGCCTGCGGCCTGCTGCGCGTTGTCACCGGCCCCAGAATCCAGCGCGGCGCCGGGATCCAGTGCCGCCGCGGCGTCACAGATCCCGCCGTCCGCACCTGCCCGCATCAGTACGTGTGGATCCGTCCCGAGCGGATCGAGCCCGGGGAACATCCGTCCGTACCGCGCCCCGCCCGTCGGCCGATCCACGCTGCGCACCAGGCTGAGACAGTGGTCCCGCGCCGCCGGATGCTTACTCATCCATGTCCTCCTCGAGTTGTCCGCACAGGAAGAGACAGGACATGACCGCTCGGTGTGACCGGTCAGAGCGAGACGAGGACGACGGTCGCCGCCGCGCAGAGCAGACCTAGTGCCTGCCGAAGACTCAGTCGCTCGTGGAGAACAGTTAGACCGAGCAGTACGGTGACGGCCGGGTAGAGCGACGTCAGCACGACCGCGACCGACAGCGCCTGCTCCCGGCTCGCGAACAGGAACGCGGCGATCGCGGAGGTTCCGAGAACCCCGGACGCGATCGCGAGCAACGCCGTACGGCGCTCCATCCGGAGCCGGTCGCGACGGACGGCGATCGGCGCCACGGTCAGCACCGCGACAAGGCGATTGAGTGCCAACGGCCACAACCCGGCGGCCGCGTCGGCTCGGGCGAGGGCGACGTACTGCAAGGCGAACGCGGCCCCGGACAGCAGCGCCCAGCCGGCACCCGCGGTCGTGCCCGAGCGTGGACCGCGCCGACTCGTCATCAACCAGATCGCGGGTACGGCGATCGCGAACCCGAGCCACGCCCACCAGTGCAGCCGGTCGTGCAGCAGCACCACCCCGATGACGACCGGGATCGCGACGCCGGCGACATCGCTCAGCGGTACGACGAGACTGAACCGCCCGATCTTCATCGCCTGGAACAGGAACGCGGCCCCGAGCCCGGTCCCGATCCCTGACAGCGCGCCCCACCCGAGCGCGGCCGGCGTGACGCCGGGATCGGCGACGAACAGCGCGAGGAGCGTCACCAGCACGACTCCGAAGAGCTGACCGAGCAGGACGACGACCGTGCTGTGCAGTCGACGGGCGGCCAGCCCGGCCGCGAAGTCCGACAAGCCGAAACATAGCGCGGACACCAACGCGAGCCCAACACCCATGATCCGCCCGGTAACCGGCCGGCTGCCGGCGAAACCTCAGCTGATGCGGGACAGGCGGCCGTCGGGGAGGACGCGGATGGTGGCCTTGCGGGCGCCGACGGTCAGGTCGACGAAGAACATGCCGCTGACCGTCCGGGTCTTGTAGGTGACGGCCTCGGTGGTCGCGGTCGGCACGACGGCCGACAGGATGGCCGCGTTGGTCCCGGTGCGGTTGAACTTCACGACCGGGGCCGACTGGCGGTGGAAGATGTCGGGGTAGTACCAGCCCTGCACCGGATCCTGCTGGCCCTGCACGACGGTGATGCCGTCGGCAGGCGGCTGCTGCTGGTACGGGATCTGCAGCAGGTACGTCTTGGACTTGTCGCCGGGCTTCATGGCGACGGCGGCGGTAGGGGACTGCACGGTGACCTTCTGCTCCGGCGCGAGGTGCCAGAGCGTCTCGTACCGCTGGTTGCTCGTCGCCTGCCCGCGGTCGAGGGTGATGACCAGGTCGGGATCCTTCAGCACCAGGACGTCACGCTTGCGGGTGACCCCCGGCGCGGGCGAGTCGGCGAGCGAGTACGACTCCCACGTCGGCGTGATCGATGCACGGAGCAACCGTGTCTCGACGGCAGCGGTGTCCGCGGACGGGATCGTCATCACGTTGTGCGCGGCCGGGCTCTTCGACCACGCCTGCCACTTGTCGAGCTGGTAGCCGGAGTGTCCCGGATCGATCAGCACGTCCCGCCCGTGCGACGAATAGGTGATCGACATGTGGTCGTCATGCCCATGCAGCCTGCGCGCGGCGCCGTACCGGATGCTGTACGTCGACTCCTGCGCGAACGGCCGGGTCTCGCCCCAACCGGTCCGCCCGAAGATGTAGCCGGCGTCGAAGACCGCGACCCGCTTCGACGGCTTCGTCCCGCGCTTCCCGAGCGAGGCGACGTAGTCCAGCGCGGTGCCGGCCGCTCCGGTCGGCTTCTGCCGAACGGCGTCCCCGACCTGCTGCAGCTCGCCCGTGGACTTGGTCGCGAGCGCGAGCCACTCCGACAGCGCGGCCCGCCGTTGGGCGATCACCGGCCCGGGGCTGGATCCGCAGCGCTGCAACGCCGTCGTCGCGCGGCCCCAGAGGAGGTAGTTGAACATCCCGTACCCGACCGACTGCTCGTTCGTCGAACCCTGCGGGTCGATCGCGGTGGTGATCGCCTGGGTCAGCCGGTCCACGGCCAGCTTCTTGAGCTCCGGCCGCTTCAGCGTGCACCCGACCCCGAACAGCGCGATGCTCTCGTCGGTCCCGTGGTTCGACGGTCCGCTCCAGTTCACGATCATGAACTGCGCGTGGTCGACGAGCGACTTGTCGAGCCACGCGTACTGCGCCGGCAGCGAGCTGACCCGCAGTCCGGTGAGGACGGCCTGGCGCGCGCACAGCAACACGTTGGTGCGATGCATCGTCGCCTCCCACGCGCCGACGTCGCCCTTCCAGGAGTACGGGTTGTCCTGCACCCAGTCGTGGATGATCGCCAGCACATGGGTCAGCGTCTTGCGATCACCGCGCTGACCGGCGTGGATGCCGTTGCCCAGCCAGCGCAGCGAGTGCAGCCACATGTACCAGCTCGGCTTGCGGTACGGATCTGAGCGCCAGTTGATGTCGCCGCTCCCGGTGCCCACCTTGTACGGCGGGTCGTCGCCCCACGCGAACGTGTCGTCCAGCACCATCGAGACCGGAAGCTGGATGCCGCTGAACCCCGGGCACTCGTACGTCCCGGTGTTCGCGACCGGCGTCGACGGCGGGGGAGTGGCCGGGGTGTCGACACCCGGCAACGGCTCCTCGGTCGACGAGGGCACGCTGGGGGCCGGGCTCTGGTTCGGCCGCGGCTGCGGGCCGCGCCCGTCCGGAGTTGGTGATCCGCCGGCCGAGGCCGTCGTACCGCGATCCCGGGCGCCCGGCATCAGCACGAAGACGGCGCCGGCGAACGCGATACCGCAGACCAGGACGCAGACAAGCGTCAGCGCGACGGTCGTCCCCACCCGCCTCTTAGCGTGCGCCACTCGCCCCCCTCTCCGACGAAAAGACGCCCCGAACCACCCAGTTCGTTGCGTCTGTCAGCTAAGAGGGTACGAGCTCGTCGAAGAGCGATCCGCCGTGCGTGACCCGTTGACCTCGGTCCGGGTGCTGGCTACGGTGTCGGAAATCGATTTCTCCCGCCTCCCGCCCGCCAAGGAGAACCGAATGCCCGCCGCTCCTGATCTGCCGCCTGGCTGTGCCAACCGTTCCTGCTCGGGGGACTGTCCCCGCGCCCACCTGAGTCGCCGGACCTTCATCGCTCTCGGCGCCGGCGCGGTCGGTGTGATGGCCACGCCCGGGCTGACCGGCGGCACCGCCTCCGCCGCGCCGCCGCAGCAGCTGGCGGCGCCGCCGCGGGTCGATCCCGCGGTGCTGTTCGGTCGCGGTACGCCGACGTCGCACACCGGAGCCGCGCTGCCGAAGATCGGGATGCCGGTCGGCGGTGGTACGACGGGGCAGGTGTACCTCGCCGGCGACGGGCGGCTGTGGGCGTGGGACATCTTCAACCCGACGTCCTTCCCGCTCGGCGGCGCGGACTTCTCCGGGCACAACTACGCGCACCCGCTCTCCGCCGATCAGCCCGGCGCATCCCAGTTCGGCCAGGGATTCGCGCTGCGGACCACCACGCGCGGACGGACCACGACCAGGACGGTCGACGCGGCCGGGTTCGAGGACGTCCGGTTCACCGGCTCGTATCCGGTCGGGCGGGTCTCGTACGCCGACCCGGACAGCCCGGTGACGGTACGGCTGGAGGCGTTCTCGCCGTTCGTCCCGCTGGCCACGCTGGACTCGACGCTGCCCACGACGATCCTGGCGTACACACTGCGGAACACGTCCTCGGCGCCGGCCCGCGCGACGCTGCTCGGGTACGCCGAGAACCCGGTCTGCATCGACAGCCGCAACCGGCAGCCCACCCGGCTGCAGGCGCGCGGCTTCGAGGGCGGCCTCCAGTTCGGCGCGGTCGACGACAGCGCGCAGCAGGACGACATCGTCTTCGAGGACTGGGAGAAGGACACGTACGACGGTTGGACCGTCAGCGGTGACGCCTTCGGAGCGGGCCCGGTGCGGCCGGTCGACGTACCGAACCTGATGAAGCGTTTCGGCGATCTGAACGTGTCGGGTACGCGGTTCGTGACGTCGTACGACTTCCGGGGCGGGGCGCATGACGCGTCGGTCGGGAAGCTGACGAGCCGGGAGTTCACGATCGAGCGGCGGTACGTCGCGGTCGGTGTGAGCGGTGGACGGCACGCCGGTGAGACGTGCGTGAACGTGGTCGTCGACGGTCAGGTCGTGGCGTCGGCGACAGGTGACGAGAGCGAGCCGCTGGTCGCGCAGATGCTGGATGTCGGTGCGTTCACCGGGCGGACTGCGCAGCTCGAGATCGTCGACAGTCACACCGGTGCCTGGGGGCACATCAGCTGCGACGCGATCGTGTTCACCGACCGGCCGGACATCCTGTTCGAGAGCTGGGACAAGACGACGTACGACGGGTGGACCGTCACGGGTAATGCCTTCGGCGCGGGCCCGGTGACCGCGGCGGAGACGCCCGACGGGTTCCGCCGGCCGTTCGGGGTGCGCACCGAGCTGAATGTCAGCGGCCGGTTCGTCACGTCGTACAACTTCCGCGGCACGGGCGATCCGGATCGGTACACCGGGTCGCTGACGAGCCGCGAGTTCGTGATCGAGCGGCGGTTCGTGACGGCGTGGGTCGGCGGCGGGCACCACAAGGGCGAGACGTGTCTGGACGTCGTGGTCGACGGCGAGGTCGTGGCGTCGGCCGCCGGCACGGACATCGAGCCGCTGACCGCGGTGTCGATGGATGTCGGAAGGTACGCGGGCCGGACCGCGCAGGTCCGGATCGTCGACGACAACACCGGCGGCTGGGGCCACGTGAACGTGGACCGGATCGTCTTCAGCGACCGTCCCGTTCGTCGGCAGCCGGTGGCGGAACGTCCGGACGGCGGGACGTTCGCCCTGGCCGCGCTGACGCCCGGTGCGGTGGTGCGGCCGTCGATCGCGGACTGGTCGTCGACCGACGCTCTGTTCGACTCGGCGGCGGGTCCGGCCGACTCGGACGGACCGCAGGCCGGGACCGTCGCCGTGGCGGTGACGGTGCCGCCGGGGGAGTCGCGGACGATCCGCTTCGCCTTCGGCTGGTTCTTCCCGAACCCCGAGCGCGAGTTGTTCGCCGAGCTCGTCGGCGCGTCGACGTTCCGGCGGCACTACGCGACCCGCTTCGGCTCGGCGCGCGAAGTCGTGGAGTACGTCGGGAAGCACGTCGACCGGCTCGAGCGCGACACGAAGCTCTGGGTGCGGACGTGGTACGACGACTCGTCGCTGCCGCACTGGTTCCTCGAGCGGACCCTCGCCACGGCGTCGACACTCGCGACGAGCACCTGTTACCGCTGGGACGACGGGCGCTTCTACGCGTGGGAGGGCACGTACTGCTGCGCGGGGACCTGCGAGCACGTGTGGAACTACGCGCAGGCGATCGGCCGGCTGTTCCCCGAGCTGGAGCGGGACACCCGGGAGCGGGTCGACCTCGGGATCGCGTTCCGGCCGAGTGGCGAGATCGGCAACCGCGGTGAGGCCGGCGACGCGTCGAGTTCGTTCGCGGACGGGCAGCCCGGCACGATCCTGCGGATCTACCGCGAGCACCAGATGAGCAAGGACTCGACGTTCCTCCGCCGTGTGTGGCCGCGGGTGCGGACGGCGGTGGAGTTCCTGGTCACGCACCGGGACGGCGCCGACGAGGACGGGATCTTCCGGGGCAGCCAGTGGAACACCCTCGACACCGAGTGGTTCGGCGAGATCCCGTGGATCAGCGGGCTGTACGTCGCCGCGCTCCGGGCGGCCGCGGCGATGGCCGGTGAGGTCGGCGACGGGGCGAGTGCCGATCGGTACGCGGCGATCGCCGAGCGCGGATCGGCGTACATCGCGGACTCGTTGTGGAACGCCGAGTACGGGTACTACGTGCAGAAGGTCGACCCGGCGCATCCGACGGCCGAGAACAGCAACCGCGGGTTGTTCGTCGACCAGATGTACGGGCAGACCTACGCGGCACAGCTCGGACTGCCGCGGGTGTTCCCCCCGGACCAGGCACGGACCGCGCTGACTCGTCTGTACGACGGGAACTTCCGGGCGGATCCGGGGACGTACCGGCCTCCAGGGATCAACGTCGGGCGCGTGTACACGACCGACGGCGAGAGCGGCGTACTGATGGCGACCTGGCCGCACGGCGGGTCGACGGAGACGCGCGGGCTGATGTACTTCAACGAGGTGTGGACAGGCCAGGAGTACCAGTTCGCCGCGCACCTGTTCTCCGAGGGGATGACCGAGGAGGCGTTGGCCGTCACGCGGGCGATGTACGAGCGGTACTCCGGGGAGAAGCGCAACCCGTACAACGAGATCGAGGCCAGCGACCACTACGCCCGCGCGATGATGGGGTACGGCGTCTACCTGGCGGCCTGCGGGTACGAGTACCACGGGCCGAAGGGACATCTCGGCTTCGCGCCGCGCATCCGCCCGGAGGACTTCCGCTGCGCGTTCACCGGCGCCGAGGGCTGGGGCCTGTACAGCCAACGCCGCACGCCGAGCTCACTGTCGGCGTCCGTCGAGATTCGCTACGGCCGGCTGCGTCTCACCACACTGGCCTTCGAAACCACCAAGCCGGTTCGTCAGGTGACGGTCCGCTCCGGTCCCCAGCAGGTCCTCGCGACCGTAGTTGCCACGGGCAACCGTGCGGTCGTGACCCTGAACCGGCCCGAGGTCGTCTCACCGGCTCACGCCCTGCACGTAACCCTCACCTAGCCCGGGTCGGGCTCTGCGACGTGGCAGGCGGCCTGGTGGTTCGTGCCCAGGGTGCGGAGGACAGGTGTCTCCTGATGGCAGCGGTCCACCGCGAGCGGACAGCGCCCGCGGAAGCGGCAGCCTGGTGTCGGGTTGATGACCTTCGGTGGTTCGCCCGTGTCACCCTCGATGCCGGTCGTCAGCGGGGCCCGGGGATCGGGGACGGCGCCGAGCAGCAGATCTGTGTACGGGTGCTTCGGGTTCTGCAGCACCGACTCCGTCGGGCCGGTCTCGACCACGTGACCGGCGTACATGATCATCAGCCGGTCGGCGACGTACCGCGCGCTGGCGATGTCGTGGGTGATGTAGAGGAACGAGACGCCTTCCGACCGGCGCAGCTCCGCCATCAGGTTCAGCAGCCCGATCCGGATCGACACGTCCAGCATCGAGACCGGCTCGTCGGCGAGGATCAGCTTCGGCTTGTGCGCGAGCGCCTGCGCGAACCCGATCCGTTGCCGCTGGCCACCGCTGAGCTCGTACGGGTACCGGTGCATGATGTCACCGGCCGGCGACAGCCCGACCGCCTCGATGACCCGTTCGGCCTCCGCGAACCGCTGCTGCCGGCCCAGTTCGGGCCGGTGCAGCTTCAACGAACGCAGCACCCCGTGCGACACCCGGAACGCCGGGTTCAGCGAGCTGAACGGATCCTGGAACACCATCGGTACGTCGGCCCGGTACGACAGCTGGTCCTTCCGGGACCGGTACGTCGACATCGCGCGCCCCTGGTACCGGATCTCGCCGCTCGTCGGCCGGTACACGCCCGCGAGCAGCCGCGCGATCGTACTCTTCCCGCTGCCGCTCTCACCGGCGAGCGCGACGATCTCCTGCCGCCCGATCGTGAAGTTCACGTCGTCGACCGCGTGCAGCAACTGCCGCGAGAACCCGCGCCCGACCCGGAAGTGCCGCGTCAACTCCATTGCCTCGAGCAACGGTACGGCGGTCGACTCCGTCACGGCCTGTTCGGCATCCACCGACGTCATGAGGTCGCCTCCCGGATCGGATCAGGGGCATGCAGCAGGCAGCGCGCCTGCACCGCGCCTGCCTGGTAGAGCTCCGGCGCGATCTTCGGGCAGTCCTCGAACGCCTTCGGGCAGCGCGGCTGGAACCGGCACCCGGGCGGCGGATCGGCCAGGTTCGGCGGGCTCCCCGGGATGCCGGTCAACGGCACCTTCGGCCCGCGGATCGACGGGAACGCGTCCAGCAGGCCGGCGCTGTACGGATGCTGCGGATGGTCGAACACCGCGCGCGTGTCGCCGAACTCCACGACCTGCCCGGCGTACATCACCATGAGCTTGTCCGAGAAGTGGCTCACCAGCGACATGTCGTGGGTGACGAAGACGACCGCGAACCCGAGCTGCTTCTGCAGTTCCTTGATCTGCACCATCAGCGACCGCTGCGCCACCACGTCGAGCGCGGACGTCGGCTCGTCCATGATGATCAGGTCCGGGGTGAACAGCAGCGCCATCGCGATCATCGCGCGCTGCCGCATCCCGCCGCTGAGCTGGTGCGGGTAGCTCTTCAGGTGGATCGGGTCGATCCCGACCAGCCGCAGTACCTCGGCCGGCCGTCCGTCGGCGACCGGTTCGTCGTGCGCCATGATCGTGTCCCGGAACTGCGCGCCGATGCTCTTCACCGGGTTGAGGGCGTTCATCGCGCTCTGCATCACGACCGAGAAGTCGCGCCACCGCAACGCGGACAGCTTCTTCTCGGTCATCGTCACCAGGTTCTGCCCCTGGAACGTCACGCTGCCGCCGGTGATCGCGGCCGGCGAACTCAGCAGTTGCGCGATCGCGAACAGCAGCGTCGACTTCCCGCACCCGGACTCGCCGACCACGCCGACGAACTCCCCGGCGCGGACGTCCAGGTCCACGTGGTCGACTGCGACAACGGGCCGGCCGCCCGTGTCGTACTCGACCGTCAGATCCCGGACCTCGAGAAGTGGCCCGCCTTCAAGACTTGGCACGTCGCCTCCGAACCGGCCGCAGCGCGGGGTTGCTGATCTCGTCGAACGCGTAGTTGAGCAGGGCGAACGACACCCCGAGCAGCGCGACCGCCAGGCCTGGCGAGAGCGCCCACGCGGGCAGTCCGTTCACCAGGGCGCCCTGGTTCTGCGCCCAGTACAGCATCGTGCCCCAGCTCAGCGAGCTGGGATCGCCGAGTCCGAGGAACTGCAGGCCGGCGGCGGTGAGCACGGAGTACAGCGCGGCGCCGAGGAAGTTCGCGACGATCAGCGAGATCATCGTCGGCAGCACCTCGACCACGATGATGTACGAGCGTCGCTCACCGCGGACCCGTGCCGACTCCAGGAAGTCCCGGTTCCGCAGCGACATCGCCTGCGCGCGCATCTGCCGTGCGCCGTACGACCACCCGGTGAGGATCAGCACGAGGATGATCACGGTCAGATTGCCCTTACCGGCGTACGTCGCCAGCACGATGATCAGCGGGAACGTCGGGAGCACCAGGAAGATGTCGGTGAGCATCGACAACCCGTCGTCGGCGATGCCGCCGAGGTACGCCGCGGACACGCCGATCAGCACCGCCAGGATCGTCGCCCCGGCGCCCGCACCGACCGCGATCAGCAGAGACTCGCGGGTGCTGTAGATCAACTGCGCGTACACGTCCTGTCCGAGACCCGTCGTACCGAGCCAGTGCTGGCCCGACGGACCTTGCAACGGCATGTCGCCGATCGCCTGCGGATCATGGTGAGCGCCCGGAACGAACAGCCCCGGAAACGCGGCCAGCAACAGGAAGAGGAACAGCAAGGCGGCCCCGATGACCGCCTTGCGGTTGCGCAGGATGGCGCGCAGCAGTCCGCCTCGTGGGCGGCGACTGACACCAGCGACCGGAGCCGAAGCACCAGCGACGACAGCACTCATCGACTATCCCTTCGTCCGGGCGCGAGGGTCGAGCAGGAACACCGCGAAGTCGCAGAGCAGGACACAGATCAGCACCGCCAGCGTCACCAGCAGGAAGAGGGCCTGCAGCAACGGATAGTCGGTGCTCACCGTGGCGTTGTAGAACATGTAGCCCAGCCCCGGGTAGTTGAAGACGTACTCGACCAGGATCGTGCCGGAGATGACGAAACCGAGCGACATCGCGAACCCGGACAGGTTGGGCAGGAACGCGTTCCGTCCGGCGTACCCGAACATGATCTTGCGGCCCGGGATGCCCTTCGCGCGGGCCATCCGGACGTAGTCCTCGGCCAGCGTGGTCACCATGTTGTTCCGCATGGTCAGGATCCAGCCGCCGACCGCCGTGATCAGGATCGTGGCGGCCGGCAGGATGCCGTGCTTGATCACGCTCCAGACGAACTCACCGGTGAACGCCGGTGTCAGGCCCTGGTCGTAGTTGAAGTCGTTCGGCAACACGGGATCGCTGCCGATCGCGAACAACGAGATCAGCAGCAGCGCCACCCAGAAGTACGGCAGCGCCGACGTCACGATGAACACCGGCGGCACGATCCCGTCGATCAGCCCGCCGCGCCGCCACCCGGCCACCGTCCCGATCAGCGTGCCGAGGACGAACGCCATGATCGTCGAGATCCCGACCAGCCCGAGCGTCCACGGCAGCGCGTCCCCGATCAGCGACGTCACCGGTACGCCGAGACTGCTGCCGATCGAGACGCCCCAGTGCCCGGTGACCATCGCCTTCAGGTACTCGACGTACTGCAGCATCAGGTGCTTGCCCGGGTCGAACCCGAATTCGGCAAGCACCGTTCGCAGCTGCTCCGGCGTCACCACCGCACCGCCCTTGCTGAACCGTTCCCGCAGCGCCTGCTCCGGGCTGCCCGGCATCATCCGCGGGATGAAGAAGTTCAGCGTCATCGCCGCCCACAGCGTGAGCACGAAGAATCCGAGGCGTCGTATCAGGTATCGCACTCACACCAGCTCCTCGCACTCACGCTGCGCAGCTCCCTACTACTTCCGGGCGGCCTACTTCTGGGCGGCCTTCGAGTACAGGTTGGTCAGGACCTGTCCCACGTCGGGGATGTTGTACGGCGCCGGCTGCGCGTACGGGTTGTCCTCGGTCGGCCAGCCCTCGAGGTCCTTGGTGTTGTACTGGTACCAGTTGACCGACTCGGTCGTCGGGATGATCGGCACGTCCTTGATCATGTACGACGAGATCTGCTTGATCAGCTTGATCTGCGTGTCCGGGTCCGCGCTGGCGTACTGGTCGAACAGCTTGTCCACCTCGGGCTTCATGTAGCGCGAGTAGTTGCTGTTCGCCTGCTTGCCGATCGGCGCCGAGTTCTTGGAGTACAGCAGCTGCCGCAGCTCGTAGTACGGCGTCGGGCCGCCGGACTGGCTCGAGTACGCGAGGTCGTAGTCGCCGGTGAACAGCTTCTGGTTGTACGACTGCTGCTGCAGGTCCTGGACTGTCAGCTCGATGCCGACCTTCGCCAACTGCTGCTTCACGACCGCCAGCGACGCATCCCAGTCGGTGTAGCCGGTGACCGTGATGATGTTCAGCTTCAGCGGGTTGGACTCGGAGTACCCGGCGCTCTGCAGCAGCTGCTTCGCCCTGTCCGGGTTCGGTTTGTCGTAGCCCGCGGCCGTCAGCGCGTCCTTGTCGAAGTACTTGTCGAACGTCGGGACGACGACACCGGTCTGGTTCGCGGCCGGCTGGTAGCCGCTCTCACCGATCTTGGAGATCTGCTCGCGGTCCAGCGCGTAGGCGATCGCCTGGCGGACGGCGAGGTTGCTGGTCGCCTTGTGCGAGGGGTCCAGGTTCGGCACGATCGCGACGTTCGCGGTCGGCGGGAACCAGTAGTTGTTCTCCGGTGACTTCTTCTTGTAGAAGTTCTCGATGTTCGGGATGTACTGGCCGCCCCACTGCGCCTTGCCGCTGGCGAGGTCGAGGTTCGCCGGGTTGTTGTCCAGGTACGCCGGGTACTGGACCTTCTCGACGTACGGCTTGCCGGGCTGCCAGTAGGAGCCGTTGGCGACGTAGGAGATGTTGTTGCTGGTGCAGGACGCGACCGTGAACGGTCCGGTGCCGACCGGCTTCGGGTTCGCCCAGGTGGCGGGTTTGGACGCGGCCTCGCCGGCGGACCAGATGTGTTTGGGCACGATGCCGATCTGGCCGGCGAAGTTGAAGAAGTACGGCTCGGCCGCGGCCTTGAACTTCATCGTGACCTTGTTGCCGGCCGCCGTCACGCTGGTCAGGCCCGCGCCGCTCCACAGCGAGAACAGGTCGAGGGCCGGCTCCTCCTTCATCCGGGTGAAGGTGTAGACGACGTCGTCGGCGGTGAACGGCTGCCCGTCGCTCCACTTCACGCCGTCGCGGATGGTGAAGACGATCGAGTCCTTCGCCGGCGACCAGGTGAAGGCGGTGGCCAGCATCGGTGTGGTGGCGCCGGCCTTCAGCACGTTCACGAACGTCAGCGGTTCGTAGACGAAGCCGAGCGCGACCTGGTTGACCGCCGGGTTGAACGGGTTGAACTGGCACGGCCAGGTCTGCCCGCCGACGTTCGCGATCGTGACCGTGCCGCCCTTCTTGTACTGCCCGCCGCCACCGGGGTCGCTGCCGCCGCTCGCGGAGGACGACGGGCTGGCGGACGACGCCGCGTCCCCGACCGGCTTGCTGCCACCGCCGCAACCCGCGGTCAGTGCGCCGACCGCCAGGGCGGCGACGGCGATGCGTGTGATGCCCCTCATCGTCCCTGCCTCTCTCAGTTCCTGCTCAGGGTCGTGCTGAAAGTCCTGCTGAAAGTCCTGCCGAAGCTCCTGCTGGAACTCCTGCTCAAGCGAAGGCCTCCGCGCCGAGGGCGGCGCCCGCGGCCTCGACGCCCAGGGCCAGGGCCCCGATCAGCGGCGCGTCCGACGGGAACCGCGCCACCGAAAGCTCCGGTGGAAACGGGACGGCCGCGTCGAGAGCCCGGCGCACACCGGGCCCGAGCTGGTCCCAGGAGCGGACCAGGCCGCCGCCGACGACGATCCGGGCCGGATCGATCGCGATGGCGAGGTTGGCCAGATGGAGCGCCAGTTCGCGGACGAAGTCCTCGGTGAGTACGGCGGCATCCGGCTGGGTGCGTGCCAGTGTGAAGACGTCGGCGGCCGTGACCGGTCGCCCGAGCCGGGCGGTGCCGGTGGTCTCGAGCGCCTGGCCGCTGACGACGTGTTCCAGGATCGTGCGCCGGTCCGTACCGACGTACACGTCGGCGGCCGCGCGCAGGTTGTAGCCGATCTCGCCGGACGCCCCGTGCGCCCCGGTGATGACGGTGCCGCCGGCAACGATCGCGATCGCGAGACCGGTGCCGAGATTGACGTACAGCCCCGGATCGCAGCCGGCCAGCGCACCCCAGCGCAGCTCGGCCTCCGCGGCAGCCTTGACATCGGTCGTGAGCTTCACCGGTACGCCGGGAAAGGCGTCCCGGATCAGCCGCCCGAAGGGGAGCTCGCCCCAGCCGGGAAAGGTCGGCGCCAGGTCGACGCGGTCGTCGTACGGGATGCCGAGGGTTGCCGCGCCGACACCGGCGAGCCTGTCGTCCGGTGCGACCTCGGCGAGCAGTTCGCGCGCCGCGGTCAGGCAGCGGGCCATCGCCTCGGCGGCACCGCCGGAGGCGACCCGGCTGTCGATGGTCGTCGCGCCGAGACGCCGACCGGACAGGTCGCCCGCCGCGACGGCGATCTTCGTGCCGCCGAAGTCCAGCCCGAGGACGACCGGTGTCGAAACCACGGGGTGGCACCTCCTCGCGCCGACCAATAGAATCGATAGGAAACTAACTTAACAATCGTCCCGACCACAAGGGATCGGGCGAAGTTGTCGATCCAGTTCTCGAACGAGTCGTGAGCGAGTCCCGGACGAGTCGTGAGTGAGCTGCGAGCGAGGGGGCGATGTGACCGTTGATGCCACCGGGGCCGCGGCCGCGCGTCCGCAGTTGATCCGCGAGATCAACGAGCGGGTGCTGCTCGGCCACATCCGGCGGGCCGGGCCGATCTCGCGGACCGAGCTCGCCGGGCTGACCGGTCTGTCGAAGCCGACCGTGTCCGCGGCGCTGGGGTCGCTGGAGCGGACCGGCCTCGTCCACGTGACCGGGCAGCGCACCGGCGTACCCGGACCGGCCGCGAGCTTGTACGAGGTACGGCCCGAAGCGGGGTTCGTGCTCGGGCTGGACGTCGGGCGCGAGTATCTGCGCGGCGCGATCGCGGATCTCGCCGGGACGGTGCGTGCGCGGCTGAGCGTGCGGACCAAGGCGGGCGACGCGATGGCCCGCATCCAGGAGCTCGTCGATCTCACCGGAACCCTCGCGGCCGAGGCCGGGATCGAGGTCACGCAGCTGACGCAGACCGTGCTCGGCAGCCCCGGTGTCTACGACCCGCGGCTCGACGCGCTGACGTTGACCGGCCGGCTGTCCGGGTGGGACTCGCCGGCGACACTGGCCGCGCTCCGGGAGCGCTTCGGTCCGTCGCTGATGATCGAGAACGACGTGGACGCGGCGGCGATCGCCGAGCGGGTACACGGGCACGGCCGGGAGGTCGAGAGCTTCGCGTTCGTCTCGGTCGGCACCGGTATCGGGATGGGGCTGGTGCTCGACGGCAAGCTCCGGCGCGGATCGCACGGTGTGGCGGGGGAGATCGGGTACCTGCCGTTCACCGAGGGCAGCGGCAGCGACCCGCGGGATGCCCGCAAGCGCGGCGGGTTCGACGCGTCGGCGTCGGCGGCAGCCGTCGTGCGGGCGGCGCGCCGGGCGGGTGTTCGGGGAGCGCCGACAGCGGAGAAGGTGTTCGCGGCGGCCGCTCGTGGTGATGCGCTCGCGGCGGCGGTCGTGGCCGAGGAAGCCCTCCTGGTCGCGAAGGCGGTGTGCACCGTCATCACCGTGGTGGATCCTGATCTGGTCGTGCTCGGCGGTGGTATCGGGCAGGCTCCGGGTTTCCTGGAAGCGGTGACGAAGCACTTGCGGCAGCTCGCGCCGGTGCTGCCCGAGGTGAAGGCCAGTGTGCTCGGCACGGAGACCGTGGTGGCCGGCTGTATTGCCGCCGGCGTCGACCGGGCCTGGCAGACACTGGTCGGCAACTCGGCCTGAGAACCGGACGCAAACTGTCCGCAACCGGCACTACTGTGCGAATCATGGCTATCGCTAAGTACCCGAGTTTCGTGCTGGACTGCCCCGACGCGGCCGGTCTCGCCCAGTTCTACGGTGAGTTGCTGGGCTGGAAGGTGAAGTCCGACGAGGGCTGGGCGGACATCCGTCCCGAGGACGGGAGCAACTGCATCTCGTTCCAGCAGGTGAAGGACTTCAAGGCTCCGAGTTGGCCGAGCCAGGACGTGCCGCAGCAGTTGCACCTGGACGTCATGGTCGAGGACCTCGACGCCGCCGAGCCCGCCGTACTGGAGCTTGGCGCGACCAAGGCCGAGCACCAGCCCGGTACGACGTTCCGTGTGTTCCTGGACCCCGCTGGACACCCGTTCTGTCTCTGTGTCGACTGACCTTAGAGTGAGGGCGTGACGAGCTGGCGGGAAGAACGACGGCAGGCGGCCGCGGAGCATGCGGCCGCGCTGGAGCGCAAGAAGGCCGCCGAGACCGCGCAGGCCCGCCGGCTGCTGACCGACTTCATCGCGACGCTGCGGGATCGCGGCGTGGAGCCCGAGCCGTTGCGCGCGCAGGTCGTCGGGTCGAACGCCAGCTACCGCACGAACCTCACCGGCTGGTACCTGCGCCGCAACCGCTCGCTCGCCGTCGACGTCGACGGGAACTTCTACATCCTCGGCGTACCGGCCAGCCTCAAAGCCCGTGTCGCCGGAGTCCAGCTCCAGCCGTCCGACCCGCCGCTCGTGGTCGGACAGGGCGCCCGCGACGGCGAGTCGATGCCGCTCGCCGAGCTACTACGCCTTCGCCTCGACTCCTGACAGCACGCTCGCGATCAACGCCGTACCCGGAGCCGTCCGGCCGCCAGGGCCCGGCGACGGTACGACGTCGTCCATCGCGAGCGCTCCTAGGGTGGCGGCATGGGCATTTACCACCGGATCGTCGCGCGGCAGGTGCGGAAGGCGTTCGCGCAGATCAGCGCGGGGAACTGGGAGGCGATGGTGGCCGGGATGGCGCCGTCGTTCACGTACCGCTTCTACGGGGACCACGCCCTCGGCGGTGAGCGGCGTACGCACGAGGCGTTGCGGCGCTGGTGGGAGCGGTGCTTCCGGTTGCTTCCAGGGACCAGGTTCGACGTCCAGGACGTGATCGTCGGCGGCTGGCCGTGGAACACCCAGGTCGCGACCGCGGTGACCGTGCACGTGAACGTCGTGGACGGCTCGACGTACGAGAACGTCGTCCACCAGTTCCTCCGGATCCGCTGGGGCAAGATCACCGAGGTCCGCACGTTGGAGGACACCGCGGTCCTCCAACGCACTCTGGACCGGCTGGCGGCCGCGGGGTACGACGAGGCGCACGCGGAGCCGATCGTCGGCTGATTGCGGTCCCGGCCGGAAACTCGGTCGCGTTCTGTCGGTGGTCGCGGTTACGGTCGATCAGGTGCTGACTCTGCTGCGGTACGGGGTACGTGTTGCGCCTGGAAGCACCCTTCTGACGATGGGTCTGGCCGTCCTCGGCTCGCTGCTGGGGATGGCGGTCACACTGCTGACCGGACAAGTCGTCGGGGCGGTCCCGGGCGTGGTCGACGGCGGCCCGGACGCGATGCCGATCGGCGAGTTCAGCTGGCTGCTCGGCGGTCTGCTGGTGGTCTTCGTGCTGGAGAGCCTGAAGCCGGCGGCGCAGCAGGTCGCCTCGATGGTGATGGACGCCGGCCTGGTCCGCGCGATCGGCACCGGTATCACCGAGCCCTTGCTGCGGCCGCGCCGCATCCAGCACCTCGAGGACGCCGAGGTGCTCGACGTGCAGGAGCGCGCGAAGGGCCAGGGCGGGTTCCACCTGGCGCAGGGGCTCAGCCAGTTGCCGTGGCTGGTCGCGAGCCGCGTGACGCTGATCGGCTCGGCGCTGATCGTGGGCGCGATGTTCGCGTGGTGGGTGGCCGCGATGCTGGTCGCGGTCACGTTCCTCCTGGAGTGGTACGGCGGTCGGCTGATCGAGCGCGAGGTCGACGTCTGGTGGGGGAACACCGAGGAGCAGCGGCGCGCGCACTACGTGTTCAACCTCGGTATGCGCGACGCCCCGAAGGAGCTCCGCGTCTTCGGACTGCACACCTGGCTCGTCGACCGTTACGTCCGCGAGTGGACCGCCGGCTACCGCCCGGTCTGGGCGCGCCGGCGGACGAACGCGAAGTGGTCGCTGCTGATCGGCGGCGTGCACCTGATCGCCAACGCCGTCGCGATCCTGGCTGTCGGGCGCGCGGCCTACAACGGCACCCTGCCCCTCACACAGGTCGCGACCACGCTGCCCGCGATCCTCGCGATCGGCCAGTCGAGCAACGGTTTCGGCGTAGTGCAGGTACGGCGCGGACTCTCGGCGTACCGGGCGATGCGCGACCTGCCGGAGACGATCACCCGGCGGCACCCCGAGCCGGTCGCCACCACAAAGCACCGGGTCGAGACGATGCCTGCCCGCGAGATCCGCTTCGAGAAGGTCAGCTTCCACTACCCGGGCTCGGAGATTCCCGTACTACGGGATCTCGACCTCACGATCCGTGCCCGCGAAGCGCTCGCGCTGGTGGGCGTCAACGGCGCCGGGAAGTCCACGCTGGTGAAGCTGCTCGGCGGCGCGTACCGGCCGACGAGTGGCCGGATCCTCGTCGACGGCGTCGATCTCGCGGAGCTCGATCTGGCCGCGTGGCAGCGCCGGGTCGCGGCGATCGTGCAGGACTTCGTGCGGTTCCCCATGTCGGTGACGGACAACGTGGTGTTCGGCGCGGTCGAGCGGGCGGGTGACGAGCTCACGCTGGCCCGCGTCGCCCGCGAGTCCGGCATCGACGCGGTCGTCCGTCGGCTGCCGAACGGCTGGGACACCGTGCTGGACAAGACGTTCGACGGTGGCGTCGATCTGTCCGGCGGTGAATGGCAGCGGGTCGCACTGGCGCGGGCCCTGTTCGCGGTGCATGCCGGCGCGGGAGTTCTCGTGCTGGACGAGCCTGCCGCGGCGCTCGACGTACGGGCCGAGGCCGAGCTGGTCGAGCGGTACCTCGAGCTGACCTCCGGCGTGGCGTCGCTGATCATCTCGCACCGGTTCTCGGTGGTGCGCAACGCGGACCGGATCTGTGTGCTGTCCGACGGGCGCATCGTCGAGGACGGCACCCACGAGGAGCTGCTGGCCGAGAACGGCGAGTACGCCGGGATGTTCCGCCTGCAGGCCGAGCGGTACGTGACCGGGACGGAGGCTGTCGATGCCTAGACTGAAGCAGACCGTCCGGATCCTCGGGCTGTGGCTGAGCACCTCGTTCCGGGCCGCGCCGTGGCTGATGACGGTGTCGACGGTGCTCGTCGCGGCCCGTGCGATCACCGCGCCGACGCAGACGTACGGCGTGAGCCGGCTCGTCGACGGGATCGCCTCGGACCGGTCGAGCACGATCGCCCTGGGCGTCGCGATCATCGTCGGCGGTCTCGCGGTGGCGTTCCTCGCGGACGGACTGGGGACGCCGCTGCAGGACACCGCGCAGGAGCGGATGGCCGGCCGTGTGCACGCGGACCTGCTGGACGTGACGACCGGCATCCCCGGTCTGTCGCACCACGAGCGGCCTGACGTCGCCGACCGCCTCGAGCTGGTCCGTGAACGGGCGTGGCGGATGGGCGTCGGCGCCGAGGTGCTGCTGTGGGCGTTCGCCACGGTGACGAACACCGCGACCGTGCTCACGCTGCTCGGGTCGGTGCATCCGGTGCTGCTCGTGCTGCCGTTGCTGGGCGGTGTCCGGATCTGGTCGGCGTACCTGAGCAGCACGCGGCAGCACAAGGCGTGGGAGGACTCGATGCCGCAGGAGCGGCTCGTCGACCGGCTGATCGACGTAGCGAAGGATCCGCGGATGGGGCTCGAGCTGCGCGTGTTCGGGCTCGGGAAGGTCCTGCTGGACAGGATCTTCGTGTTGCAGACCGAGCGGTTCGAGCGCCGGGTCGCGGCGGCCCGCTGGGGCGGCAAGGTGGACGGCGCGGTGCGGCTCGTGTTCGGCCTCGCGTACGCCGTCGCGATCATCTGGGTCGTTGCCCGCGCGCGGAACGGGCAGGCGTCCGCGGGCGACGTCGTCCTCGTGCTGCTGCTCGCGCCACAGGTGGATCAGATGACGGGCGGTATCGCGCAGAACGTGTACTGGGTCGGCGAGGTCGTGCGCAGCTTCGGCCGGTACGACTGGCTCCGCGAGTACGCCAAGCAGAACTCGTGGCGCTCCAGCCGGGGCGCGGCGCCCGCGCGCATCACCGACGGGATCGAGTTGCGGGACGTCGGATTCTCCTACCCTGGCTCGGATTCCGCGGTGCTGAGCGGGATCGACCTGCGGAACCCGGCCGGCGCGGCGGTCGCGCTGGTGGGGGAGAACGGCGCGGGCAAGACCACGCTGGTGAAGCTGCTGGCCCGGATGTACGACCCGACCTCCGGACGGATCCTCGTCGACGGTCAGGACCTGGCGACCATCCAGCCGGACGCGTGGCGGTCGCAGTTGTCGGCGGGTTTCCAGGACTTCGTGAAGTTCGAGTTCACCGCGCGCGAGGTGGTCGGGATCGGCGACATCACGCGGGCCTCCGACGAGGACGCCGTACGGACCGCGGTCGCGCGCGGTGACGCCGAGTCGGTGGTCGCGGGGTTGCCGCGGGGACTGGATTCCCAGCTGGGCAAGAAGTTCACCGACGGCGTCGAGCTGTCGGGCGGGCAGTGGCAGCGGCTCGCGCTGGCCCGGGCGTTCATGCGTGAGCGGCCGCTGCTCCTGCTGCTCGACGAGCCGACCGCGGCGCTCGACCCGGAGGCCGAGCACCGGCTCTACGAGCAGTACGCCGAGGCGGCGAAGGTGGCCGCGGCCGAGACCGGCGGCATCACCGTCCTGGTCTCGCACCGCTTCTCCACCGTCCGGATGGCCGACCTGATCGTCGTCATGCACCGCGGCCGCGTCGAGGAGTTCGGCACCCACGCCGACCTCCTCGCGGCCGGCGGCCGGTACGCCGAACTCTTCGAGCTCCAGGCCCGCGCCTACCGCTGAGCGCGCCGATCGGCCCGCGCGGCCAACTCGTCCTCGGGAACGAGCACGAACATCTCCTTCCCCGGCGCGCACAGCATCGTCACGGTGAACTTCACCGGGACGTCGGAGCGGTTGTTGCCGTCCTGGTAGTGGATGACGTCACCGCCCGGCTCCCAGAACGCCTCGCCGGCCTTGATCACCCGCGGCGGCTCACCTTCGAGCT
Source organism: Kribbella shirazensis (assembly GCF_011761605.1). Lineage (GTDB taxonomy): Bacteria > Actinomycetota > Actinomycetes > Propionibacteriales > Kribbellaceae > Kribbella > Kribbella shirazensis. The sequence goes on from NZ_JAASRO010000001.1 coordinate 4,821,082, forward strand.
CGAACAGCATCTCGCCTTCGACGACGTACCCGAACGCCGGGCCCGAGTGCCGGTGCGGCGGCGCCCCCGGGTCGCCGGCCGGGTACTCGATGTCCACGGTCATCACGTGGAAGCCCTCGGGGACGAACGGCGGCTCGACCTCCTGCAGCATCGTCAGCGCGGTCTGCCATGCGGTCGATCGGTGCTCGGCCATATCACTGCCTTCCCGTTGATCCGGTCTGTCTCTGGAGAAGACAGCGCGGGACCCTTTCCTGTGACGGGTCCTGTGACGGTCACAGACGCCATCGGTGTCCTGTCTCAACAGGTATGAACCAGCGCATCGAGACCATCGACGGTCTTCATCAGCATCTGCAATGGGCGATCGAACTCGAGCACGCCACGCTCCCGCCGTACCTGTGCGCCCTGTACTCGCTCGACCCGGCGCGGAACCCGGACGCGGTCGAAGTGGTGAGCAGCGTGTTCGTCGAGGAGATGATCCATCTGTCGCTGGCCTCCAACCTGCTGAACGCCGTCGGCGGTGAACCGCGGCTGGACGCGCCCGAGCTGCTGCCGGGGTACCCGCGCCCGTTGCCGCACGGGTCGATGGAACTGTCCCTGCTGCCGTTCGGGCCGGAGGCGCTGGAGATGTTCCTGCGGCTCGAGAAGCCCGAGGCGCCGGGCGCGCCGGGGCAGAGCGATCACTACGAGACGATCGGGCAGTTCTACGACGCGATCGAGGACGGCCTGCGGTACCTGTGCGAAACGCTCGGCGAGGACAAGGTGTTCTCCGGTGACCCGGCTCGCCAGGTCACCGCGGGTCCGTTCCACCACACCGCCGGGACGCTGCAGCCGGTCACGGACCTGGAGTCGGCGCTGGCCGCACTGGAGGAGATCGTCGAGCAGGGCGAGGGTACGGCGCGCGGTGAGGTCTGGGACGGTGACCACGACATCTTCCACCCGGACCGTGACGAGGTCGCGCACTACTACCGGTTCCAGGAACTGAAGCTCGGACGCCGCTACCAGCGCGGTGACACGCCGCAGTCCGGCCCGACCGGTGAGCCGGTGACCGTCGACCCGGCGGGGGTGTCACCGATGCAGGCGAATCCCCGCCGGTCGGAGAACCCGCAGATCCGGGCCGCGCAGGAGGAGTTCGACAACACCTACTGCACCTTGCTGTTCCTGCTCGAGCAGGCGTTCACCGGTGAGCCCGCACTGATCCGCGATGCGACCCGCGCGATGTTCGGCCTGAAGTCCGAGGCGCTCAAACTGATGCAGCTCAGCGAGGACAACCACACCACGGCAGGACCGACGTTCATCTACATAAACCCCGAACAGCGCAGTTGAGACACCTTCGTCGGGTAGAAAGAGCGTATGCCTGAGCGGCCCGAGAGAGTGTCGCGCGCGTCGGCCCGGATCGAGCAGCCCGCTGATCCGGCCGACATCCGTGCTGTCGGTTACGGCCCTGACGACGTACCGCTGGTGCCGGAGCGGTACGCCGACCTGCCGGTGCACAAGGAGACGTCGGGACGCGGCGACGACTGGAACCCGCGGCTAATGGACCCGGAGCCGTCGTCGGTGTACGTCGTCGACAACCGCTACGTGTACGTCACTGACGCGAAGGCCCGGGTCACCCACGCGGAGGGCTGGCTCGGGTGGCTGCCGTCGGAGCAGAACGACGACCGCCGCAACCTGGAGGCGCAGCGCGAAGCGGGCCGTCCCGATCGCGAGCGCACCGACGACGGCGGTCACCTGTTCGGCACGGCGTTCAACGGGCCCGGAGAGTCGATCAACCTGACCGCGCAGTCGCGATCGCAGAACCAGGCGGTCAAGGGCGTGCACGACAACTGGCGGCGGATGGAGGAGAGCTGGCACGCGATGCGTACGGCGGGTGTCCAGGTGCACGCCGCGATCGACGTCAAGCATCCGAACGGTACGACGCGACGCCCGTCGAGCCGGACCGTGGTCGATCGGCATGACGGGAAGCGATCACCGCGGCGTATCTTCAGAGAGACCAAACCGACGACGGCCCGGGGAGCTGGATGAGCGAGATCGGCGTCATCGACACGATCGCCCGCGCGCTGGTCGAGGACCTGCCCGTCGGCTGGCGCGAGGTCAGTGCGGTCTACCGCGCGACGACGTCGTACGCCGAGCTCGACGGGACCGTGGTGGACGCGGCGGGGGAGAGCCCGCTCGACCCGCTGCCGGAGGGACTTGAGGATCACTTCGAGGAGCTCCGGCGGGAGATGTACCAGCCAGGCAAGGGCACCTGGCTGACGGCGAGGATCAGCGTGACCGCCGAGGGACGGTTCGCGACGGACTTCGACTACGACAACGAGCCGGACTGGTCGATCCCCGTCGACGAAAGCATCTACACGGAAGACCTGTCCGTGTTTCCCCGGGACCGGGAGAACATCCCGAGTTGGATGCGCGGCTGATTCGCTGGGTGCGCCGCCGGTCCGGTGGATGCACGGCGGGTGTGGTGGGCGCGCCGCCGGGTCCGGTGGATGCGCGGCGGGCTGGTGGATGTGTGGTTGACGCGGTGGTGGGGGTTAATTCGGTGGCGGGTGTTCGGTAGCGGCTGGTAGCGTCGCCGGTCTGTCTTTTCGGGATCGAATCGAACCGGATGGATCTGCTCCGGGGCGGGACCCAGCTCACGATTCGAGGCTCCTCGACCATGGTCGAACCGGAAGTAGAGGCCGAACGCGCCTTCCTGTCCACCGCTCGCACAGCACTTCGCCGGATGTACGCCGAGGTCGTGGACCGCGAGGTCCAGATCATCGGCGGCGAGGACAACGACGAACGCTTCACCAACGAGGCCAACCAGCGGGCCAAACAGATGCGCACGCACGCGCTCCTGGACCTGCCCGACGTACCGCTGTTCTTCGGCCGGCTCGACTACGAGCCGGGCACCATCGACGATCTCCACCAGATCTACATCGGCCGCCGGCACGTCCACGACGGCACCGGCGTACCGCTGGTGATCGACTGGCGCGCGCCGGTGTCGGTGCCGTTCTACCGCGCCACCCAGAAGGACCGGCAGCGCGTGCTGATGCGCCGCCGCTACGGCTTCTCCGAGCACGCTGAGCTGACCGGTTTCGAGGACGAGCCGCTCACCGGGTCCGTCGAGATCGATCAGGCGGACGCGTTCCTGCGCGCCGAGATCGAGCGGCCGCGCACCGGTCCGATGCGCGACATCGTGGCGACGATCCAGCCCGAGCAGGACGACCTGGTCCGCGCGCCGCTGCATCCGAGCGTCTGCGTGCAGGGCGCGCCCGGGACCGGCAAGACCGCGGTCGGCCTGCACCGCGTCGCGTACCTGCTCTACACCGAACGCGAACGCCTCGGCCGCGGCGGTGTCGTGATCGTCGGCCCGAACCGCTCGTTCCTGTCCTACATCCGCAAGGTCCTGCCCGCGCTGGGCGAGGTCGACGTACGCCAGATCACCATCGACGAACTCCTGACCCGGCCCACCGCGGCGACCGACGAGGCGGCGGCCGAGGCGCTGAAGGGCGACGCGCGGATGGCCGACGTACTGCGGCGCGCGTTGTGGTCGTACGTCGGTACGCCGAGCGAAGGAGTCCTGTACAGCAAGGGATCCCGGCGCTACCGCGTGCACGACTACGAGGTTGTCGACATCGTGTCGGACCTGCGCGGCTCGACCCGTTACGCGCCTGGCCGGAACGCGCTCGCGCAACGGATCGCGCACGTCGTCCTGGTCCGGATGGAGGAGCGGGCCGAGTCACCGGACGACCGCGTGCAGAACGCCGTCGCCCGCTCGAAGCCGGTGAAGGACGTGCTCGACGCGGTCTGGCCGCGCGTCGTCCCCGAGCAGGTTCTGCACCGGCTCTTCTCGGACGCGGACTTCCTCGCCGCGGCGGCCCCGGACCTGACGGACAAGGAGCGTACGGCGCTGCTGTGGCGGAAGCCGCCGCGGTGGTGGAAGTCGGCGAAGTGGTCGTTCGCGGACACGGTTCTGCTCGACGAGCTCGAGGACCTGATCGAGCGGCGGACCGGATCCTTGGGTCATCTCGTCCTGGACGAGGCACAGGATCTGTCGGCGATGCAGCTGCGCGCGCTCGGCCGGCGCTGCCGCACCGGGTCGGCGACCGTGCTCGGCGATCTCGCGCAGGCGACGACGCCGTGGGCCGCCGGTTCGTGGGACCTGGTGCTCGGTCACCTCGGCAAGAGCGACGGTGTCGTGGCAGAGTTGGGCCGCGGGTTCCGGGTGCCGGCGCAGATCATCGACTTCGCGGCGAAGCTGCTGCCCGCGATCGCGCCGACGTTGAGCATCCCGACCGGGGTCCGGACGGTCGCCGACGCGCTGAGCATCGTGCCGGCCGACGCGTCGACGTACGCGGATCAGGTCGTCGCCGCGTGCCGCGCCGCGCTGGCCGGTGAGGGATCGGTCGCGCTGATCGCCGCCGACGACCAGGTCGGAGAGCTCCGGGACGCGATCGTCGCGGCCGGTCTGGAGGCCGCGCTGCTGGGTGAGACCGAGGACGAGATCGACACCGTCCGGCTGGTGTGCGTGCCGGCGACGCTGGCCAAGGGCCTGGAGTTCGACGCGGTGGTCGTCGCCGAGCCGGCGCACATCGTCGCGGCCGAGCCGCGCGGCCTGCACCGCTTGTACGTCGTCCTCACCCGTGCGGTCAGCCGCCTCCAGATCGTCCACGCCGAGCCGCTGCCTGCCTCCCTCGGCTGATCCTCTCGCGACGCTAGGGTCGCGGTGTGGAGTCAGGAGTGGCGGTCGTACTGGTGTTCATGGTGCTCGCGGCTGTGGTCGTGGTGGGCGGGATCGCCTGGGGGATCGTCGCGTTCACTCGCCGCCGGGCGTACATCAAGTCCGTCCAGCAGCGGGGCTGGTTGTTCGTCAACAGCCCGACGTTCGACGCCGTCGCCAGGCTCGGGAACCCGCCGTTCGGCATCGGCTTCGACCGCAAGCCCGACGACCAGATCACGGGGATGACGGGCACCGGCCGCCCGTTCCAGGTGATCGAGTACAAGAACGGGCACTGGTCGGGCTGGGTCGGCATGGTCACGTTGTCCCGCCGCCTTCCCGAGCTGTGGATCACCGGCGGCGAGACGGCACCGCGGTACGGCGTCCTCGCGCAGGGCGTACCCGCTCCGCCGCAGCTCGGTCCCGGGTGGCAGGTCGGTGCGCTGGACGTCGCGTTCGCGAACGCGGTGCTGACACCGCAGCTGTGCCAGCAACTCAACGCGATGGCCGCGGGGCAGCCGGGCGTCAACCTGAGCATCGACGGCGATCAGGTCGTTGTGCTCGATCCGCCGCGCAAGGAGCTCGACCGGCTCGGGCCGTGGCTGGAGCAGCTCGGAGCGGTCGCGGCGGCGATCGACGCGACGCCGCTGGACCAGTGGATCCAGCCGGAGCCGCCGCCACGGCTGACCTTCTACCACCACCCGGAGTGGTACTGGATCGGCGTCGACGACAGCCTGCTGCAGTTGGCGCCGGTCAACCGCGGCGGGTTCGGCCACCGCACGGACCAGGTGGTCCGCGGGCGTGACGGGGACGGGCCGCCGTTCATCGCGTTCAAGCACCACTGGAAGACGCAGCGCACCGAGACGTCCACCGACAGCAACGGCAACTCGCACTCGCGGACCGTTACCGAACACCACTCGGAGCCGATCCTCGGGTTCCAGTTGCCGATCCGGATGCCGCCGCTGACCGTCGGCCGCAAGGGACTGAGTTCGGGGATCGAGTTCGAGAGCGCGGCGTTCAACGAGCAGTTCGCGATCTTCGCGCAGGACCCCAAGTACGCGTACGACGTGATCCACCCGCGGCAGATGGAGTACCTGATGGCCACGCCGGGCGCGCCGTTCCGGCTCGAGGGCGAGTGGGCCTGGTTCTCGCCGGGGGAGCACAGCCAGCCGGCGATCGCGCACTGCTCGGTCTACCTGCGCGGGTTCCTGGCCGGGGTCCCGCGCTTCGTCTGGCGTAATCTCGGACTGGCGGAAAACCCTTTCCCACCTCTTGAGACGCCTGCTGTGCGCTAGCGGGAATGCGATTACTGTCGGTGCGGTTGCCTCTCAAGGTGTGGCTTCACGGGTGCAGCCGCACGGGACAGTTTCGGGAGGCATCATCAGTACGCATGCGGCCCTGCTGCCGGTCGACGGACGGCCGGCGGCGACGGACCAACGAACCCTGGTCATCTTCGGCGCCAGCGGCGACCTGAGCTCGCGGCTGCTGCTGCCCGGCTTGGGCAGTCTGCTCGCCGGACCGCGCGCCACGAGTGTGCGGATCATCGGCACGGGCCGGTCGCCGCTCGCTCCGGACGAGTGGACGGGCCGCGTCCGGTCCGCCTTCGCGTCGCGGGGCGAGATCGGCCCGGTCGCGGCCGAGACCCTGGCGACCACGGAGTACGTCGCCGGCGACCCGACGGACGTCGCGCACCTGCGGACACTCCTCGACCTCGCCGGCCCCGCGCCGGTGCTGTACTTCTCACTGCCGCCGGCCGTCACGACGGCGATCGTCCAGACGCTGCAGCAGCTCGACCTGCCCGAGGGCACCGAGCTCGCGTTCGAGAAGCCGTTCGGCACCGACTCCGCGTCCGCCGCCGCGCTGAACAAGTTGGTCGGCTCGCTCGTGCCCGAGGAGAACGTGCACCGCGTCGACCACTTCCTCGGCCGCACCGCGGTTCTCAACCTGATCGGCCTGCGCTTCGCGAACCGCCTGTTCGAGCCGGTCTGGAACGCCGAGCACATCGAGAGCGTCGAGATCGTGTACGACGAGACGCTCGGACTCGAGGGCCGCGCGCAGTACTACGACAACGCGGGCGCGCTCGTGGACATGATCCAGAGCCACCTGCTGCTCGTCCTGGCGCTGCTCGTGATGGACGCCCCGGCCACGATGGACGCCGTCGAGGTCCGCAGCGAGATGGCCCGGGCGCTGCGCAGTACGCACCTCTACCACGGGTCTGCCCTCGAGGCGGGCCGGCGGGCGCGGTACACCGCGGGCATCGCGGCCGACCGCGTGGTTCCGGCGTACGCCGACGAGGCCGGGGTCGACCCGTCGCGGGAGACCGAGACGCTGGCCGAGGTGACCGTCGAGGTGGACACGAACCGCTGGGCGGGCGTCCCGATCACGCTGCGGTCCGGCAAGGCGCTCGGGGTCGCGCGCAAGGAGATCGTGATCCGGTTCAAGCCGCTGCGGCACCTGCCGTCCGGCCTCCGCGGCGCCGGCGGCGCCAGCGACGGCGAGACGCTGCGCATCGGTCTGAACCCCGGCGAGCTGTCGTTGTCCGTCCCGGCGCTCGGCGTCGACGGACCGTACACGATGGGCCAGGTCTTCCTCGACGCGACGCTGCCCTCGTCGCCGGTCCTCCCGTACGGCGAGGTGCTGAACGGGATCCTTCGCGGCGACCCGCTGCTGTCGGTCCGCGGTGACGTGGCCGAGCGGTGCTGGGAGATCGTGGAGCCGGTAGTCGCCGCGTGGCAGGCCGGCGAGGTCCCGCTGGAGGAGTACGAGGCGGGATCCGACGGCCCGGCCGACTGGCGGGCCGGCAGGCAGTCGGCTGCCTGACACCAGGGACTTTCCCTGGGGCGACGGGACGGTCGCCCGCTGGAGAGTGAGACGTCAACGAATCACTCTCCAGCATGAGGTGCAAACGAACTATGAGAACCGTCCTCTCACGGCGCGGACGCCTGGCGTTCGCCGCCGTCGGTGCGGCACTGGCCACCGCGATCGGCGGACTGACCGTCGCCGGCGCGGCTGATGCCAGCTCCACCCCGAGCTCCACCCCGAGCACCAGCACGAGCACCAGCACGAGCGCCGGCCAGAGCCCGGTGGTGGCCACAGGCAACGGCGCCGTCCGCGGCCTGACGGTCGACGGCACCTCCGCGTTCCGTGGTCTGCCGTACGCCGCGGCGCCGACCGGCGACCTCCGGTGGCGACCGCCGCAGGCCGCGCCGGGCTGGCAGGGAGAGCGCGACGCGACGTCGTACGCACTGGCCTGTCCGCAGGCGCCGGGGATCAATCCGCCGGGTGGGTTGAGCGAGGACTGCCTGTACCTCAACGTCTCGACACCGGCGTTGCATCCGGCCGTGAAGCGACCGGTGCTGGTGTGGATCCACGGCGGCGGACTGACCGCGGACAGTGGCTCGAACTACGACGGCACCAAGCTCGCCAAGGCCGGTGCGGTCGTCGTGACCATCAACTACCGCCTCGGCGCGTTGGGCTTCCTGGCCCACCCGGCGTTCGCGTCGCGTCCCGGCGGACCGGCGGGCAACTACGGGCTGATGGATCAGCAGGCCGCGCTGCGGTGGGTGCAGCGCAACATCGCCCAGTTCGGCGGCGACCCGCGGAACGTGACGATCGCCGGTGAGTCGGCCGGCGGGCTGTCGGTCCTGGCGCACATCACGTCGCGCAGCTCGAAAGGCCTGTTCCAGCGGGCCGTCGTGCAGAGCGGCGCGTTCGCGCTGGAGCAGGAGTCATTGGCAAAGGCAGAGGCCTTCGGCAAGGACTTCGCGGTGAAGGTCGGCTGTGCGGACCAGTCCGCCGAGTGCCTCCGGCGTGTTCCGGTGCAGACGCTGGTGGACAACATCTCGACGGCGACCGCCCTCATCCCGGGCTCGATCGACGGCGCGGTGCTGACGGAGTCGATCGGTACGGCGCTCGCCGCCGGCCGGTTCAACAAGGTGCCGATCCTGAACGGCAGCAACCACGACGAGGAGGCGCTGTTCACTCTCGGCGGCCGGGTCGTGAGCCGTGGCTACAACGTCGCGTACACCAGCCCGGTGACGGCGGAGAACTACGAGGCCAACATCGCATCGGCGCTCCGGGTCGCACCCGAACAGGCCGCAGCCATCGCCGCGGAGTACCCCCTGTCCGCCTATCCGACACCTGACAAGGCGTTCGGCACCTTGGTGGGCGACGCCACCTTCGCCTGCGGCGTGGATCAGGTCAACAACTGGACCACAACCCACGGCGTCCCGACGTACGGCTACGAGTTCAACGACGACACCGCGCCGTTCCTGTTCGCCCCGGCCGGGACGTTGTCGGTCGCGACGCACGGGTCCGAGCTGTGGTACCTGTTCGACCTCCCGAATGCGCCGTTCCCGGCGCCGCTGAACGCGGAGCAGACCGCGCTGGCCGACTCGATGCGGGCCGCGTGGGTCAAGTTCGCCGCCACGGGCAACCCGTCGACGCACTCGGCGTACTGGCCGTCGTCCGGCCACAAGGGCAAGGTCGTGTCGCTGGAACTCCCGGCACCGCGGGTCTCGGCGGACTTCGCGGCGCGTCATCACTGCACCACTTTCGCACAGAATCTTGACAACGTTAAGTAATAGTTCCAATATCCTATCCGATTCGGGTTTCTGGGTTCTCTGGGAAGAAGGTCAACCGCCATGACCAGATCCGTTCGGAGCAGGGTGTTGCGGGCCGCGCTTGCGGGGCTCGTTGTCGCCGGGCTGCTGCCGGCAGGTTTCAGTACGTCGTCAGCAGCACCGGCGCCGTCCACCACGAGCGTCACCACGCGCACCATCACGAACACCAGCGCGAGTGTCACGACCGCGACCGAGCTCTCGGGACCGGCGGGGGACAAGGCGCTGCGGCCCTATATGGGCTGGAGCAGCTACAGCATGCAGGTCTACAACCCGAACGGCGGCAGCTGGATCACGGCGGATCAGTTGATCGCCCAGTCCGACGCGATGCACGCGAAGCTGCAGCCGTACGGGTACGAGTACATCAACATCGACGCCGGCTGGAACGACGGCATCGACGCGTACGGGCGTCCGACGCCGAGCACGAAGCTCTACCCGAACGGTCTGCAGGCCGTCATCGACCACATCCACGACAACGGCCAGAAGGTCGGCCTCTACGCGATCCCGGGTATCAGCAAGGCCGTCATCGACGCGAAGCTCCCCATCTACGGTGCCCCCGAGTGCACGACAGCCGACCTGCCCGTGCAGCCGCTGCAGAAGGCCGACTACTGGGGCATCGGCTACCGGATGGACTTCTCGAAGCCGTGCGCGCAGAAGTACATCGACTCGATCGCGGACCTGTTCGGCTCCTGGGGCCTGGACTTCCTGAAGTTCGACAGTGTCACTCCGGGCTCGGGGATCAGCGACCTGTCGCTCGACGCCCGTGACGACGTGAAGGCGTGGTCGCAGGCGCTGGCCCGGCACAAGATCTGGCTCGAGCTGTCCTGGGCGCTGGACATCAACTATGCCGACACGTGGAAGCAGTACGCCAACGGCTGGCGGATCGACTGGGACGTCGAGTGCTACTGCCCGGGCACGGCGCTGACCTCGTGGCCGAACATCAACCGGTTGTTCCCGAAGCTCGCCGAGTGGTGGCGGCACGCGGGACCGGGCGGCTGGAACGACCTCGACTCGCTCGACGTCGGCAACGGTCAGATGGACGGTCTCACCAAGGACGAACGGCGTACGGCGGCCACGCTGTGGGCGGTGTCCGCGGCGCCGATGTACGTCGGCAACGACATGACGAACCTGGACTCGTACGGCCTCGAACTACTCACGAACCGTGAGGTGATCGCGGTCAACCAGGCCGGCCGTCCGGCACATCCGGTGTCCACGAAGACCAACCGCCAGGTGTGGTACGCGCTGAACCCGGACAGCTCGTACACCGTCGCGCTGTTCAACCTCGGCCAGACCGACGCCGACATGACGGTGAACTTCGCCGACCTCGGGCTGAACGGCTCCGCGAAGGTGCGCGACCTGTGGGCCCGCAAGGACGTCGGGTCGTACGCGTCGAGCTTCACCGCGCAGGACGTGCCGATCCACGGCGTCCGGCTGCTCAAGGTCACGCCGGAGAAGAACGCGGCGATCAGCGTGAACGACGACGACCTGCGGGTGTCGTACGCCGGCGCGTGGGAGCGAAACAAGAACTACGAAGTACCGGCAGTCTCCCAGTCGCTGACCGTCGGCGTCACGGACTCGTCGGCCAGGTCCGCTGCAGGGTCCGTGACGACAGCCGACCTGCCGATCCGGACCGTCGAGATCAACAACAACAACTCGCAGATCGTCTACAGCGGCAACTGGAACTACAGTTCCGGGCGCGGCCTGGGCGACTACCAGGACGACGTGCAGTGGACAGAGACCAACGGCGACTCGTTCTCCTACAGCTTCGTCGGGACAGGCGTCGACTACGTGACCGAGACCGACCCCGGGCAGGGCGACGTCGACATCTACATCGACGGCGAGTTCAAGCAGACCGTGAGCACGTCCATGGATCCGGCGCAGGGCCACAACAAACCCCAGCAGGTCGTGTACAGCATCTCGGACCTGCCGAACGGCAGCCACACGATCCGCGGGGTGAAGAAGTCCGGTCAGTTCATGCTCCTGGACAAGCTGAACATCCGGCAGGAGAGCCTGCTCAACCCGGACACCGCGGCCTTCGACAAGAACGCACCGGCCGATGTCGACGTGACGCTCGGGCGTGACCCGGGTGAGCTGGAGGGCATCTCGAAGGCGGGCCAGGACCTGGTGAAGGGCACCGACTACACGGTCGCCGGGAACGTCGTCACGATCAGCAAGGCGTACCTGGCGAAGCTGCCGGTCGGCAACGCGTCGCTCGACGTGCGGTTCCGTGGCGACTACCGCGACGACGTCCACGCCACCAAGGCCGACGGTGCGGCGGTGGAGTTCACGTTCACCGGCACCGGGGTCGAGTGGAGTACGGCGCTCGCACCGGACCAGGGCGAGGCCGACGTGTACGTCGACGGCAAGCTGGTACGGCGGGTGAACCTGCACGGTGACGTCCGGGTCACCAACCGCACGGTGTTCAGCGCCACCGGGCTGCGGAACGGGCAACACGTCGTTCGCATCGTCAAGGTGAACGGCGAGGTGCTCCGCAACGACACGATCCGCTATTCCATCGCCAGGTAATCGACATCTCCTCGGCGGGTGGCGGTCCACGGGACCGCCACCCGCCGTTGTGTTGCGGGCATCACAGGTCTCTGACTGACTGATCAGTCAGTCACTTGCTAGCCTTGGGTGTGGGGGATCGAGCGCGCATCCCTGGGCGAACGAGCGAGGTGCCGCGATGTCGTTGAGTGATATGACCGTTCCGCGCCGGCGAGGCCGTCGGCGGGAGGACTCACGGCTGGCCGATCATGTCGATCGGCTGGGCGAGGAGCACCCGCCGATCCCGCTCGGCAGCGTCGACTACACGATGAAGAAGCCGGGCCTGCTGGCCGAACGGTTCGGCTCCGTACTGTCCTATATGACCCGCGTGGAGCTCGAGGTCGAGCGCAACGTGCTCGAGCTGAACGCTCTGCTGCCGGATCCGCCCGAGGTCGACAGGCACTTCTACCTGGACGTGTGGATGCCGCAGGAGACCCGCCACGGGCAGATCCTCGACAAGCTGCAGCAGCTGATCGGTGTGGATCCGCACGAGCCGAACCTGGCGGAGGTCTCGTTCCGCCTCAGGTTCCTCGGTGCGCTCGGCCGGATGCCCGGCGTGCAGGACATCAGCCGGATGCTCTATTACCTGACCGGGCTGGCCACCGAGCGCTCCGCGGTCCTTGCCTACAACAAGTTCCACGCCGGGCTGGTCGAGCTCGGCGAGCGGGCCGTCGCCGCGACCGTGGTCGCGCCGATCCGCCGCCAGGAGCCGGGGCACTTCGCGTACTACCAGATGGCCGCGCAGGAACTGTGGGATCAGCTGTCGGACTGGCAGAAGTGGCTGACGCGCGGCCTGCGGAAGCGGACGTTCGAAGTCGTCGGCGCCTACAACAAGCGTCAGGTGGCCGACTTCGGGGACGTGATGACCCAGCTGAAGATGAGCGACGGCGGTGAGGAGGAGCTCCGGGAGTACGCGCGGCAGGTCGGGCGCGCGGAGCACGAACTGCTGTGGGCGTACCGGCGCGGCCTGCGGGTACCTGACTACGTGTTCAAGTCCCTCAAGCGGGCCGCTGAGCTCGCTGCCGAACGGAAAGGCGAAGTCTGGCCCGCCGCCCAACCAGCAGGCTCATGACAGCTCAAGCACACCACGCCCCGCGACCGACCAAACGGCAGCTCATCATCGAGACCGCCGAGCGGCTGTTCGCGGAGCACGGGTACGACGCGACGTCGACGGCCCGGATCGCGACCGAGGCCGGCGTGCCGTCGGGGCTGGTGTTCTACCACTTCGCGACCAAGCTCGACCTGCTGATCGCGGTCGTGCAGGAGCGCCCGGAGCCGAGCGAGGTACTGCGGTCCGCGGCGCGCCCGCGGACGGTCCGCGGGCGGCTGCGGGCGATCGTGGCGTCGTTGGTGGCGGAGCTGGAGAACGACCGGGCGGCCCGGATCATCGTGTTCCGGGAGGCCCAGGGCCGGCCGGAGATCGCGTCCCGGGCGGCCGAGTTGTTCGCCGGCGCGACCGCCACCGTGGCCGACCTGCTGAGCGGCGCGGACGACGTGGTCGCCGACGCCGCCCGGGTGCAGGCGGCGGCCGAGCTGGTGGTGAGCCGGGTCTTCCTGGACACGGTCGCGCTCGGCCAGCCCGAGACCGCGGCGAAGCGGCACGCGGCGATGGTCGAGCTGATCGCGGAGTCGCTGACCTCGGGCCCTGATTGATCAGGCCCGTTTGATCATGCCCAGGGGTTGAACGCGATCCCGGCCGGCTTGGACGCGTTCAGCTGGCGTAGACGATCGCGCAGCAGCTGCCGTATACGTCACGTGACTACAGATCGACGGTCCGTGAACGGGCGGGGCCGAATGGCCGGCGGATCGCCGGGTACCTGGAAGGTTGTTGGAGGTGACGGACCATGACCGAGAAAGAGCCGCTCGGACTCGTCCGGCTGGACGACAGCGACCTGATGCTCGCGAAGGCCGAGGACGACGTCCGGGGTGCCACCGTGGTGGACTCGGACGGTACGGAGATCGGGAAGGTCAGCAGCCTGTTCGTGGACGCCGACGAGCGTCGCGTCCGGTTGCTCGACGTCGCGCACGGCGGGCTCCTCGGACTGGGCGCCGAGCACCGCCTGATTCCGGTCGACGCCGTGGTGGAGGTCTCCGAGGACAGGGTCACCATCGGCCGCACGCGCACCGAGATCGCGCACGCGCCCGGCTACGACCCGGAGCTCACGGAGTTCGACCCGACCGAGAACCTCGAGGACCTGTACGGCTACTACGGCATGACGCCGTACTGGTTCCCGGGCTACCGCTACCCGCGCTTCCCGTTCCGCTGATCCGGCTTCTCCAGCGGGGAGGTGGCGGGACCGTCGAGGACCGCGCCGTCGGGTGCGAAGCGGGAGCCGTGGCAGTTGCAGTCCCAGGTGCTGTCGCCCTGGTTCCAGCGCAGCGGGCAGCCGAGGTGCGTGCAGACCGGTACGACGGTGTGCAGCGTGCCGCCCTGATCGCGGTACGCGCCGACGGTCGTGCCGTCGAGATCGAACAGGCCGCCTTCGCCGACCTCCACGTGGTCGAGACCGGGGCCGAGCAGCCGGCGAAGGTGGCCGGCGGCGAACTCCTTGCCGACCTTGAGGTTGTCCTGGACGAGCTTCGCGACCGACCGCGCGTCGCCGATCCGGCCCGCGTCGAACACGTCGCTCCACCGGTTGCTCCGCCCGAGGACGAGATCGCGAAGGATGCCGGCGGCAACGGTTCCGTTGCTGAGGCCCCATTTGTGCATGCCCGTCGCGACGAGCACGGGGGAGCCGGGCGCCTTACCGACGTACGGCAGTTGGTCCGCCGTGCTGTAGTCCTCGGCGGACCAGCGGTACTCCGGCTGTACCTTCGTGCCCCACAGCTGGTCGACCCAGTCGACCAGGCTCTGGTACGACGCGTTGGTGTCCTCCTGCCCGCCGGTCTCGTGATCGGCGCCGACCACGATCAGGCCGTTCGGACCGCCTCCGGGCCAGGGCCGGGTCGAGCGGGTCGGCGCCTCGGCGGAGATCGTCATCGCCGTGGGCGCCTGGACGGGAAGCTTCACCGCGATGCCGTGGGACTGGTTCGGCCGGGTGCGGGCGAAGTACCCGCCGAGTGTGCCGAACGGCAACAACGTGGCGGCCACGGCATGGCGGGCCACGACGCGCCGGCCGGACTCGGTCCGTGCCTCGACCCCGTCGCCTTCCGCGTTCAGCTCGGTCACGCGCGTCCGCTCGAAGATCCGCCCGCCGGCGCCGGTGAAGGCCGACGCCAGTCCCGCGAGGTAGCGAGCGGGGTGCAGGAGCAGCTGGTTGTCGAACCGGACGGCGGAGGCCGCTGACAGGGGCAGCCCCATCTCCAGGGGGTCGGCGAGCTGTGCGGGAAGACCGAGTTCACGCGCTGCCTCGGCCTCGTCGCGCAGGTCACCTGTCGAGTAGACGTAGGACGGTCCGCGGCTGAGTTCGCAGTCGATGCCGAGCCGGCGGGCGATGGCGTCGACCTCGTCGACGGCTTCCTGGTTCGCCGCGGCGTACTGCTGTGCCTTGTCGCGGCCGTGACGGTCCAGCAACCCGGCGTAGACGGCTCCGTGCTGAGACGTGACCTTGCCGGTGGTGTTGCCGCTGGTCCGGGTCGCGATGCGCCCTCCCTCGAGCAGGACCACACCGACGCCTTCCTGCTGGAGGTGGAGGGCGGTGGTCAGCCCGATGAGCCCGCCGCCGACCACGACGACGTCGGTCTCCTGATCGGCGTCGAGTGCCTGGTACCTCGGGAGGCTCGCGGTCCCCAGCCAGACCGAGCTCTGAATCGTCATGACCGGCCGGTTCCCGCGGGTGTACTCGTTCAAGCGCCGGGTACCGGCGGGACATGCGCCTGACCGAAACGGCCGACGTCTGGTGGAAGAACGCCGTGATCTACTGCCTCGATGTCGAGACGTTCTTCGACACCGACGGTGACGGGCGGGGGGATCTACGCGGGGTGTGTCAGCGGATCGACCACCTGGCCGAGCTGGGCGTGACGTGCCTGTGGCTGATGCCGTTCTACCCGACGCCGGACCGTGACGACGGCTACGACGTCACGGACTTCTACGGCGTCGATCCGCGGCTCGGGACGCACGGCGACCTGGTCGAGCTGATCATGCTGGCCCGGGACCGCGGGATGCGGGTGATCGCCGACCTGGTGGTGAACCACACGTCGGACCAGCACCCGTGGTTCAAGAGTGCGCGCGCGTCCCGGCAGTCGCCGTACCGCGACTGGTACGTGTGGCGGGACGAGCCGCCGCCGGACGCGGAGAAGGGCGTCGTCTTCCCCGACAAGGAGAAGAGCCTCTGGCAGTACGACGAGCAGGCGGGGCAGTACTACCTGCACCGGTTCTACCGCTACCAGCCGGACCTCGACATCGCGAACCCCGAGGTCCGCGAGGAGATCGAGCGGGTGATCGGCTTCTGGTCCGCGATCGGGCTGTCGGGCTTCCGGGTCGACGCGGTGCCGTTCCTGCTCGACACGTCGGGGTCGCAGGACGCGGCCGACCTGCCCGATCCGCACGACTACCTGCGCGACCTGCGGGCGTTCCTCGACCGACGGCACGGGCAGTCGATGCTGCTCGGCGAGGTGAACCTGGAGTATCCCGACCTACGACGCTTCTTCGGTGACGAGGACGGCGACGAGCTGACGATGTGCTTCGACTTCAACCTCATGCAGCGGCTGTACCTGTCGCTGGCCCGCAACGATCCGGCCGAGCTGGTGAAGACCTTGCGGGAGCGGCCGGATCCGCCGGAGGAAGCGCAGTGGGGGACGTTCGTCCGGAACCACGACGAGTTGACGCTGGACAAGCTGTCCGACGCCGAACGGCAGGAAGTGTTCGACGCGTTCGGCCCGGACGAGAACATGCAGTTGTACGGGCGAGGGCTGCGCCGCCGGTTGCCGCCAATGCTGGGCAACGACCCGGCGCGGCTGCGGATGGTCTACAGCCTGCTCTTCTCGCTGCCGGGGACGCCGGTCCTCTTCTACGGTGAGGAAATCGGCATGGGGGAGAACCTCGCGGCCGCGGACCGGCAGGCCGTGCGGACACCGATGCAGTGGACGGCGGATCCGGACGGCGGGTTCTCGACGGCCGATCCGTCGCGGCTGCCCGCGCCGATGGTCGAGGGCGAGTTCGGACCGCAGAACGTCAACGTGGCGGCCCAGCGGCGCGACCCGGAGTCGCTGTTCAACTGGCTGAAGCTGTTGATCGTGCGGTACCGCGAGTGCCCGGAGCTGTCCTGGGGGACGTGCACTGTCCTGGACACCGGTGTGGCGTCGGTGTTCGCACACCGCTCGGACCACGACGGAGGCACGATCGTTGCCCTGCACAACTTCGCGCCCGAGTCCGCCGAGGTCAGCGTGGCCGTGGCCGGGACCGGAGTCGGCGTGCGCGCGGTTGACCTGCTGACCGACGGTACGGCGGACGTCCGGGACGACGGCGTACTGTCGCTCGACCTCGCGCCGTACGGGTGCCGCTGGCTCCGGATCGTGCACCCGGGCGACCGCTATCTGGTGTGATTCGGCGGGTCGCGGCGCGGGTACCGGCAGCGGTGAGTGCAGACGGGAGGCGACAACGATGAACAACAAGGACAAGCTCGAGAACGCGGCCGAGGCCGCGAAGGGCAAGGCCAAGGAGAAGGTCGGCGACGCGACCGACAACCGGGACCTGCAGGCCGAAGGGCAGGCCGAGAAGTCGAAGGCTGACCTGAAGCAGGCCGGCGAGAAGGCGAAGGACGCGTTCAAGGACTGACGTAGCGGGGTCTCCCAGAACCGGGTCCGCCTGACGCACGGCGTCGGGCGGACCCGCTCACTCGCGGGCGCTGAGGATCGCGAACGCGACGATCGCGAGCGCGGTGAGACCGGCGGGGACGAAGAAGACGTGGGGGAGACCGATCGCGGCCACGCCGATGCCGCCGATGGTGCCGCCGATCGCGGAGCCGAGCGGGATCGCGCTGAGGAAGATGCCGGACGCGGTGCCGACCCCCTCGGGATAGAGGCGCTGTGCGATCGAGACGCCGAGCGCGCCGACGCACGCCCACAGTCCAGCGGTCAGCGCCTGGCCGAGGAACAGCCCGGCGACCGACGTACTGAGCGCGTAGGCGAGGTTGCCGGCCAGTCCGAGTACGGCGCCGACGGTCATCGCCCGCATCGCGCCGAAGCGGTCGGCGAACCGCGCGACCACCGGAAGCAGGAGCAGTTCGAGCAGCGGCTGGATGCCGATCACGGCGCCGCGCATCGCGTCGGACACGTGGAGTTGCTCGGCCATGTAGATCGGCAGGTACCCGAACTTGATCGTGTCACCGGTCATCGCGAGGACACAGACCGCGGTGAAGATCAGCAGCGGCAGCATGTGGTCGATCCGCCGCCGCTCCGAGCGCGTGGCCGCGTGCGGATCGTCGTACCGCTCGACGCGTTGCCGGCCGAGGGGGAGCACCTGGGCGAACGCGCAGACCGCCGTTGCCACCAGCAACGCCCGCAGCCCGAACACACCGCCGAACCAGCTGCCGAACACCGGCCCGAGGATCCAGCCGGTTGTGAAGGCCATCCGGATCGTCGCGATCACGCGGTTCTCGGCGCGCGTCGGATGCCGGCTGAGCTCGTCGCGGCACGCCGCGAACAGTTGCGCCATCGCGCCGCCGGAGACACTCAGCGCCAGCACGCTGATCACGAACGGCATCCAGACCGCGGTCGCCGCGGCCATCGCCAGCCAGCCGGCCGCCCCGATCACCGCGCACACCCGGAACCACAGCAACCGGTTCTGCGTGCGGTCCGACCAGCGCCCGACCAGGAAGCCGGCGAGCGGCGCGGCCAGATTCGTCACGTAGTACAACCCTGCCACCGGCAACGGTGTGTCCAGGTCCCGCACCAGGAACAGCGTCAGCTGCGGCGTAGCCGAGGACACCCCGATGCCGGAGATCAGCAACGCCAGGAACGCCGACCGGTAGAACCGGGACCGGAGAACAATCCCCACTGCGGACTCCGACCGGTCCAGCATCCACCCCTCCACGGAAAACGCCTGCCGCCCAACGATAGGTGCATCGCGCCGAACGCGCCTGACCGTGTCATCCCTCGAACAGGCGCGCCAGGGCTAGGGTCTGGAGATGGACCGCTGATCGCGTCAGGTCCAGATCGCCTGGCTGATCGTCGCGCCGAGGAAGACGCTGCCGAGAGCGGCGGCGATGCTGGCGGTGACGTTGGCGACGGCGAGGAAGCGGGCCCGGTCCTCGAAGAGGCGAATGGTCTCGTAGGAGAAGGTGGAGTACGTCGTGAGCGCGCCGCAGAAGCCGGTGCCGACCAACAGCTGGACGTCGTGGGGGAGAGCCGACGACGCGCCGGCCAGGAATCCCAGGACCAGCGATCCCACGACGTTGACACTGAACGTGCCCCACGGGAACAGAGAGTCGTGCCGCGCCTGCACCGCGCGGTCGGCGAGGTAGCGCAGCGGCGCCCCGATCAGACCACCGGCGATCACCAGCAGGAGCCGGGTCATCGCGACCTCCAGGTGATCAAGGCGCGGGTCGCACTGACGATGGCCCGGACGGCGAGCAGCGCCCCGACGATCGTGGTGGCGAGGTAGAGCAGTGCGGTCCCGGCGTGTCCACCGGAGACGAGCTGCTGGATGTCGACGGCGTACGTCGAGAACGTCGTGAACCCACCGAGCACCCCCGTACCGAGGAACGGTCGCAGCAGGCGCTGCCGGGTGAACACGTCCGTGACCAGGACCATCAGGATCCCGATCAGCCCGCAGCCCACAACGTTGATCACCAGCGTGCTGAACGGGAACCCGCCCGGCGGCGTCGGCCAGCCGAGCCCGACGAGGTACCGCGCCGCCGCGCCGAGAGCACCGCCGACCGCGATCGCGCCGAGGACCACCGGATCGTACGTACGGCGGTCCCGGCCGTCGACGCGCAGGTCCACGTCGGAGTCGACAGGCCCCCGGGGCAGCGGGGTGACGGGGTGGTGCTCCACAGACAGGCCTCCTACCTGGACAGACCTCCCGGCACGGCGCCGCGAGGTTCCTCAGGTAGGGACTGTTGGCCGCCGACCGGCGACAGTTGGTTCCGGCGAGCCCCACCACCGGTCAAGCAGGCACCATCATAACGGTCGCCGTCAGCGGTCCTCGGGAGGCGTTCCCCACAGCGAAGGGGCGGCGCCCATCTGGGCCGTTGGCCGATTTGCGCAGGCCGGATGACTAGCCGCCGTTCAGCACGTCGTACTTCGGGGCGATCCGGAAGTACTTCGGGTCGGAGAACGTCAGCGGGACCTTGCCGAGACTCTTGATCACGGTGGCGGTGCCATTGGCGTGTCCGACGGCGTACAGGTAACCGGACTTGGTGTCGCGGTCGATGCCGAGCAGCAGCGTGCCGCTCGTGCCGCACTTGGTCGCGATCAGCTGCTCGAAGCCCTGCCAGGTCGAGCCGCGGACGACCCTGCTGGTCGGCGCGCTCAGGTAGCTGGTCGGCCACGTGAGCGTGACCAGGGCGCCGGCCCGGGTGTTGGCCAGGAACGTCTCGGTGGTCGCGGTACGGCCGATCACCGCGATGCCCTTGACCGTGCTGAGGCCACCGACCCCGGACGTGACGCGCCAGCTGCCGCCGTCGGACACCCAGCGCTGGGTGATGCCGTCGGTGCGCTGGCCGTACAGCAGGACGCGGGCCGGGTTCCCGGCGTTCGCCGGCTGCAGGATCGACTCCTCGATCCAGCGGTAGTTGCTCCAGCCGCCTCCGATCCGAAGGTTGTTGTGCGGGTAGTGCGGGTCGAGCTGGCTCTGGCTGTCGACGACGAACGAGCTCGAGTACAGGGCTCCGCCCATCACGGCGAGCCCGGACCGCGACTCGCCGCTGCCCAGCGGTGCGGCGTAGAACGTGCTGATGTGCTGGACCTGGTTCGCCGGGAAGACCCCGGCGGTACCGCGGACCCCGCCGACGGTGATCGGCGCTGTGGCGTTGATCATCCTGCTGGTGAACGCACCGGTCGACGTCACCGAGCCCAGCCGCAGCGCGCACGCCGCGGTGGTCGAGGTCGTGCTGTCCGCTGCGGCCGGCTTCGCCTGCGCGGCCGGCGCCATGGCCGCTGCCCCCAGGCCCACGGCGAGCATGCCTGCCGAGGCCAGACCTACGGTCTTACGAAACATCTGAATCGTCCCTCCCCTTGGCGCGGAGGCACCCCAGCCTCCGTTCAACGCATTGGATTCCGGACGGCCCGGAAAAGTTCACCGCGACCCGGATCGGTTGACGAGGAAGGCAGTTGGCCGGTGGTCCAGGACTTGTGACCGGTTCCTCATCGGCCGTCGGGATTCTGTGATGTCTGTTGGCCGGGGCAACTGGTAGACACGTGCGCGGAGGCGTGCGGTGGAGGCGCGCAGCGGACAGCGGAGCAGAGAGGGAAACGGCGCCCGATGGTGATGGCATGGCGGTTCGGCGCCGTGACCGTGGATGCCGTCATGGCGGTCGTCCGGGATTCGGCGACGTTCGCCGAGTGGATGGTCGCCGTACCGCCGGAGCTGCGGGCCGGGCCGAACTGGCCGGCGCCGGGCAGCGTTATCCAGCGGTACGACGGCCGCGAGCCACGCGCACGCCACGCCCACAACCGTCATCTCGTCGTCGCGACGGTGGAGCGCTGGCGGCCCGAGGACGAACTGGCCTTCCGGCTCCGCAGCGGACTGGGCGGCTGGGTACGGATCACGATCAAGGTGCACTCGCGTCCCGGCGGCGCCCTGATCGAGGTCCACGCCGATCCGCTCACCGCGGCCGCCCGCCTGCGCTACACCGGCACCGCCCGCGGCAGCGCCGAAGAACGCTGCGCCCAGGTCGCCGAACGCCTCATCACCCTTGCCACCGCCGGCGAACCCGAGGACTAGCGCGACCCGAGGACTAGGGGAGCAGGACGATCCGTCCGAAGACCTCGCCGTTCTTCATCTTCCGATGAGCCAGTACGGCGTCGTCCAGCGGCAGCTGTTCATGGATGACGAGTGGCAGCCGGCCGTCCGCGGCCTCGGCGAACTGTGCTGTCCTGACGGTGCGGCGTTCGGCCGACGCAACTGTGTCGGCGCTGAAGGTTGCGAACGTCACCGACTTGCGGAAGTTGGCCATCAACGCCGCCGCGAGCTCGGCCGGCGGCGGACCGCCCACCGCCCCGACGGCAACGAGCCGGCCGTTCGGCCGCAACTTGCCGACGAAGGACGGCAGGTCCGGGCCGGACACGATGTCGACGATCACGTCGTACGCCGGGGGAGCGGTGTCGTCGCCCGCGCCGGAACGGTCCAGCACATGCGTCGCACCGACCTTGCGCAACAGCTCACCGCGTTCCGCGGATGAGGTCGTGACCGCGACGGCCGGCGCACCGCCGTGCGCGGCGAGGTGGACGGCGAGGATGCCGATGCTGCCGGCGGCGCCACGCACCAGAACGGACTCGCCGGGACTGAACCGTGCATG
Source organism: Kribbella shirazensis (assembly GCF_011761605.1). Taxonomy (GTDB): domain Bacteria; phylum Actinomycetota; class Actinomycetes; order Propionibacteriales; family Kribbellaceae; genus Kribbella; species Kribbella shirazensis. The sequence goes on from NZ_JAASRO010000001.1 coordinate 4,843,341, forward strand.
CTGTAGGCCGAAATGCGCCACGACGCCGGAGCTGCCGAGCGTCACCGATGCGGCCGCGGACAGCCCGGGCGGCAACGGTACGACGTCCTCGACAGCGGCGGTCGCCTGCTCGGCGTACCCGCCGCCGAGACCGGTGAACGCCCAGACGCGCCGGCCGATCCAGGACCGGTCCGTGTTGTGGCCGACGGCAACCACCGTCCCGGCGACCTCCGATCCGGGCACGAGACCTTCGCGGAATCCCAAGTCGCCGAGGGAGCCGCTGAGGATCACCGCATCCACGCCCCCGACCCCGATCGCCTCGACCGCGACCAGCACCTCGCCCTCGCCCGGTTCCGGCGCCGGGACGTCGACAACGCTCAGCCCGTCGGGTCCGCCGAACGCCTTGATGGCCACTGCCTTCACTGTTGTCTCCTCTCGACACCTCCGAGCGTAAGTGGACGCACCCGTCCGTTTGAGTAGAGTGAGAGGAATGACGGATCGTTTGCCTCAGAAACTGCGCTCCGACGCGGAGGACAACCGCGAGCGGATCCTGGCGGCGGCGCGGACGTTGTTCGCGAACGAAGGATTGGACGTCCCGATGCGGGAGATCGCCCGGCACGCCGGTGTCGGCCCCGCCACGCTGTATCGCCGGTACCCGACGAAACAGGCACTGGCCACCGCGGCCTTCGCCGAACAGGTGCGGGCCTGCGAGGCGATCGTCGAAGAAGGGCTGGCGGCCGCGGATCCCTGGCAGGGCTTCTGTCTGGTGATCGAGCGGATCTGCGACCTGCACATCCGGCATCGAGGTTTCACGGAGGCGTTCCTGGCGACGTACCCGGACGCGATCGACAGCTCGGCGAGCCGCGAGCTGACGCTGAAGTCGATGGCCAGGCTTGCCCGGCGGGCGAAGGCGCGTGGTCAGCTCCGGCGCGACTTCGAGCTGAGCGATCTGGTCATCATGCTGACCGCGCACCGGGGACTGCAAGCCTCGGCGCCGGCCACCCGGCTGGCGGCCTCGCGCCGGTTCGCGGCGCTGACCGTGCAGGCGTTCAGTGCCTGACATGGCCTGAGGCGGCCGCGGGGAAGTCCCGCGGCCGCCTCAGTGTGCAGGCGTCCGATCAGCCCTGGTTGTTGTCAGGGATGTCGTCGTTCTGGCCGTCGAGGCCGTCGAGCTGGTCCTTGGCCGTGCCGACGCCCTGGTCGATCTTGTCGCCGTACTGGCCGCCGGTCTTCTCGTCGACGAAGTCGCCGGCCTTGTCGAGGCCGTCGGAGACCTTGTCGCCGTGACCGTCCACCAGGTCCGCCGCCTTGTCCTTCAGGTTCTCGGCAGCGTCCTTGATGTTGTCGAACACACCCATTGTCTGACCCCGATCAGTTTCCGTAGTTGTTGTTGTCGTTCGAGTCGCCGGAGCCGTAGCTGCTGCCCGAGTCCTCACGCTGGCCGAATTCGCTGCCACCGTTGGAGTTTCCGTCGTTGGAGTCGCCCGAACCGTAGCTGCTGCCGGACTCCTCACGCTGGCCGTAGTCGCCGCCACCGCCGGAGCCGCCTTCGCCGAAGCCGCCTTCATTGGAGCCGCCGTCGCCGGAGCCGCCGAAGCTCGACTCGCCGCTGCCGGACTCCTGGCCCTGACCGTAGTCGCCGCCGGACTCGCCGCCGGAGCGCTCGTTGTCGCCGCCCTGACCGTAGTCGCTGCCGCCACCCGAGCCGTACGAGCTGTCGCCTCCGGATTCCCCTCCGCTGGAATCCCGGCCGAAGTCGTTGCCCTGGTCACCGGAGTTGTTGCCCTGGTCACCGGATCCGTAGGAGTTCCCGGACTCCTCTCGACCACCCTGCTCGCCATACTGGCTCTCGTTGTTCTGCTCGTCGTAAGGATTGCTCATGAGATATCTCCCCGTGAGATATGAGTTGTCGACCGCCCGCGAACGCTGTCGAACGACTGGGGCGGTCGTGAGCCGGATGGCACCCGCCCTTTCCTACCGGAACGTAGGAGGTGGCGCAAGCACTTGTGTCCCGTGTTTCGCGTGCCTTCACGAACCGGCAACTCGGCGATCCGATCGGGTTCCCGTGCTCGCAGGCCTTCATCTACAGGTCTTTCAGGATCCGGCGCAGCCGGTTGGTCGCACGGAACTGCAGTTGCTTGATCGCGCCGTCGGTGCGATCCATCGAGACCGCTGTCTCGTTGATCGAGAGGCCGGCGAAGAACCTGAGCAACAGGCACTCGCGCTGGTCGTCCGGCAACCGGTCGAGGGCGTTGCGCAGCGACGCCTCGCTCACCGACGCGAGCGCGGCCTGCTCGGGCCCGATCGCGTCGTCCACCTGCGGATCGACCTCGTCGGTGACGATCGCCAGCCGGCTCCAGCCGGAGCGGTGATGGTCGATCACCACGTTCCGGGCGATGGTGACCAGCCAGGCCGCGAAGTTGAGGTGCGCCCGCGGCCGGCGGGCGATCGCGCGGAACGCCCGCAGGAACGTCTCGCTGGTCAGGTCCTCGGCCGCGCTGCGCGACGAGGTCTTGCTGTAGGTGTAGCGGTAGATCGACGGCAGGTACCGGTCGTAGAGGCGGCCGAAGGCGGCACCGTCGCCCGCTTGCGCGAGCCGGATCAGTGCGTCCTCGTCGTACTCGTCGGTGACGTCGATGTGGAGGGCGGCGGTGGGTACGGACGTCTGTATGGACATGTGTCGGTTACGCACCGCCCGGTGCGAAATGGTCGATGTGCATGCGCTTCCCAAGCCCCGTTCTCAGTCAGCTACGCGGTGAACATCACGAAAAGGTTACCGAAAGTCGCGCACCGTGTCACCACCCTCGGCCGAGGATTGTTCGCCCGGGGCGCGGTGCAAGATGGGGCCATGGATCTGTCTCTCGCCACGTCGTACGACGCCTCTCCGGAGGAGGTCTTCGCGATGATCACCGACGTCACGTTCCAGGAACAGGTGTTCCAGCGGCTGCAGGCGCAGTCGTACGACGTGGTGGTGGGAGACGACGGCGACGACCTCGCGGTACAGGTCCACTGGCAGACGCAGCTGTCCGACGTGCCGGTCGTCACGCGCAGGTTCGTCGGCCACACGCTGGAACTCGCGCAGTCCAAGGTGTGGCATCGTCCCGACGTCGACGGTGCGCGGCACGCCGACGTCAACGGCCAGCTGGCCGGCGTACCGGTGAAGCTGTCCGGTACGACGCGCATCGTGCCGAAAGGCCGCGGGACCTTGCAGGCGTTCGATCTGCGCGTGACGGCGTCGGTCCCGGTCGTCGGCAACCGTCTCGAGCAGCTGGTCGCGGACGCGGTCCGTGCCCGCCTCGAGCACAAGTTCGAGGTCGCCTCGTCCTGGCTGTCCGGCGCCCTCTGAGCTGATCACGCGAAGGCCGACTCGCCCGTGATCGCGCGGCCGACGATGAGGGTGTTCATCTCGCGCGTGCCCTCGTAGGAGTAGATGGCCTCGGCGTCGGCGACGTACCGGCCGACGTTGTGTTCGAGGAGGATGCCGTTGCCGCCGAGGAGCTCGCGCGCGTAGCCGACCGTCTCGCGCATGCGCATCGTGCAGAACGCCTTCGCCAGCGACGCGTGTTCGTCGTACGCGACACCGCCGTCCTGCAGCTGGGAGAGCCGGGCGCACAGCGTCGCGGACGCCGTGGTGTTGGCGAGCATCCGGACGAGCAGGTCCTGCACCAGCTGGAACCCGGCGATCGGCCGCCCGAACTGCTGCCGGTCGCGAGCGTAGGCCAGCGCGTGCCGGTACGCGCCACGGGCACAGCCGACCGCCATCCAGGCGACCCCGGCGCGCGTCATCAGCAGCACTTTGGCGGTGTCCTTGAAGGAGTTCGCGCCGTCCAGCCGGTTCGCTTCCGGTACGCGTACCTCGTCGAGGGTGATCAGCGCGTTCTGGACCACGCGTAGCGCCATCTTGTCCTCGAGCTTGGACGTACTGAACCCGGGCGTGTCCTTCTCGACCACGAACCCCTTGACCTGTCCGTCCTCGACGTCACGCGCCCAGATCACCGTCAGGTCGGCGAACGTCGCGTTGCCGATCCACTTCTTCTGCCCGCTCAGCACCCAGCTGTCGCCGTCGCGCCGAGCGGTCGTCCGCAGCCCGCGCGAGGCTCCCGACCCGACGTCCGGCTCCGTGAGCCCGAACGCGCCGATCTGCTCCAGGCGTGCCATCGCGGGCAGCCAGCGCTGCTTCTGCTCGTCGGAGCCGCACAGGTAGATCGAGCCCATCGACAGGCCGCTGTGGACGCCGAAGAACGTCGCGATCGACGGGTCGGCGGTGCTCAGCTCCATCGCGATCAGGCCGTCGAGCAGGAAGCTCCGGCCGGGGCACCCGTACCCGGTGTACGGCGTACCGACGATGGCGAGATCGCGGATCGCGGGGATCAGGTCGAACGGGAAGGCCGCGCGGGCCCAGTAGTCGTTGATGATCGGCGCGACCTGCTGGTCGCCGAACGCGCGGACCGCGTGCAGGCGTTCGCGGTCGTGGTCGTCGAGCAGCAGTTCGAGACCGTAGAAGTCGATCGGGTCGGTGGTCATGATTCCCCCTTACCGGGACAGGAAGTCGGTGATGACCGGCACCAGCGACGGTGCCTCGGTGACGAGCTCGACGTGCCCGCCGCGGTAGACGTGCAGTTCGGCGTCCGGGATCAGCCGGGCGAGGATGCGGCCGTTGACGACCGGGACGATCGGGTCGTCGTCACCGGTGAGGACGAGCGTCGGCTGCCGGAGCAGCCGCAGGAACGGCAGGCTGGTCCAGCAGGCGCCGGCCGCGAGCTGGTACAGGTACCCGCGCCGTGAGCCTGCTCGCTCCTGGCGGCCGAAGACCGCCCGGATCCGGTCGGAGCGCTGCCGCGCGCTGCCGCCGTACAGGTACGCCGCGACGCCGGCGGCGTACTCCGGATCGGCGAACCGGCGCGGCGTGACCATTGTGAACAACGTGCTGGGCCGTCCGGGCACCATCAGCACACCGGTTCCGGTGCTGACGAGCACGAGCCGGCGGACGCGGCGCCGATGCTGGAACGCGAGCTGCTGCGCGAGCGCCCCGCCCCACGACAGCCCCAGTACGTCGACCTCGCGGAACCCGAGCTCGGTCAGCAGCCGGTCGACGATCCAGGCCAGCCGCGGGATACCGTCCGGGATCAGTGCGGTCGGCGACCCACCGACGCCGGGTACGTCGAAGCGGATCACCGTCTGCTCCAGCTCGTCCACCACAGGCTGCAGTACTTCGAGCCCGGCGCCGATCCCGCAGCACAGCACCAGCGGCGCACGACGCCGGTCGCCGAGCTGTACGTCGTACCGGATCCGTCGCCCGGCGACCGTCAGGTGGTCCACGTCAGGACTCCCGCACGTAGCTGCCGGGCGCGTCCTCGAGCGGCGCGAGCCCGCCGCCGCCGAGCGTCTTCGGCGCCGGCTTCGTTCGCCCGTTGCGGCGACCGAGCCAGCTGATGTAGTCCGGCCACCACGATCCCTGCTCGGTCGAGGCCGTGCGCAACCATTCGTCCGGCTCCGGAGGAGTGTCGTCGTTGACCTGGTACGTCGCCTTCGGGTTGTCCGGCGGATTGACCATCGACGCGATGTGCCCGGCCGTCGACAGCACGAACCTGCTCGGGCCGCCGAGCAGCTGCGTACTGCGGTAGCACGACTGCCACGGGCAGATGTGATCGGCGATGCCGGCCACGACGTACGACGGTGTGCTGATCTTGCCGAGGTCGACGGGGGAGCCGAGCATGGTTGCCGCGCCGGGCTCCGCGAGCGCGTTCGTCATCGCCTGCTCGACGAACCCGCGGTGCAGCGCGGCGGTCATCCGCGTCGTGTCCGCGTTCCAGAACAGGACGTCGAACGCTGTCGGCGCCCGGCCCTGCAGGTAATTGTTGACCCAGTAGCTCCAGATCAAATCGGTCGGCCGCAACCAGGCGAACACCTCGGCCAACGCCCGGCCGTCGAGGAACCCCTTCGACGCCGACGAGGCGATGGCCGCCGCGGCCATCCGTTCGTCCAGAGCTGCTGAGGCCAGTCCGGCCTGGCTCTGGTCGAGGACCGAGACGGCGAGTGTGAAGCTCTCGACGCGGTCGAGGTCACCGCGGTCGGCGAGGTGGCCGAGCAGCATGCCGGCGAGGATCCCGCCGGAGCAGGTCGCGAACAGATGCGTGGTGGCGCTCCTGCAGATCCGGCGTACGGCGTCCATCGCCTCCAGGATCGCCGCGCCGTACGTGTCGAAGTCCCAGTCCCGGTGCCGTGCGTCCGGGTTCCGCCAGGAGATCGTGAACACCTGCTGACCTTGCCGGACGAAGTACTCGACCATGCTGCGGCCGGGGGCGAGATCGACCACGTAGTACTTGTTGATCACCGGCGGGACGATCAGCAGCGGCACGGTCCGCACCTTCTCGGTCTGCGGGGCGTACTGGATCAGCTCGAGCACCTCGTTGCGGAACACCACGGCGCCGGGGGTGACGGCGACGGTCTTCCCGACCTCGAACGCCGTCGGCTCCACCATGCTCGGAACCCGCGGCGCGGTCGACAGGTCGCGCACCAGGTTCCGGGCGCCGGCGAGCGAGCTGAGGCCCGCGGTGTCGATCAGCGCCTTCCAGGCCGAAGGGTTCACCACGGGATTGTTGCTCGGGGCAAGAGCTTCGACGAGGTTGTCGACGACGAAGGTCATCCGCTGCCGGTCCCGCCAGCCCAGCCCGGCGTCCGCGGGCAGGGCCGCGGCGGTCTCGGCGGCGGCCAGGTAGGCCTGGACGATCCGGCGCAGCACCGGGTTCTGCGTCCACGCCGGGTCCGCGAAGCGCCGGTCCCGGCGCGACGGTGTGCGGCTGGAATGACCGAGCGCGATCTGGCCGAGTTCGCCGGCCAGGTGCGCGGCCCGCTGCCCGAGTGTTCCGGGCTTGGCGGCCAGCCCGGTCGCCATCCGGGCCCAGGCGGCGTTCGGGGCGAAGCGGCGCAGCGGGCCGATCGCCGCGCTGGTCAGCAGCAGGTCGAGCGGGGCGGCGAGCTCGTCGGCGGGCGTGCTCATCGCGGCGTTCCCTGCGGTACGACGACCTCGCGACGCTGGATCTTGCCGGTCGGGCCCTTCGGCAGCTCGTCGACGATCCACACCGCTCGCGGATACTTGTACGCGGCGATCCGGCCCTTGACGAAGTCGCGCAGTTCCTCGGGCGTGGCCGTCGTACCCTCCTTGAGGGCGACGGCGGCGCCGATCTCCTCGCCGAGCGAGGGGTGCGGGATGCCGACGACGGCCGCCTCGGCCACCGCCGGGTGCTCGTACAGCACCTCCTCGACCTCGCGGGGGTAGACGTTGTAGCCGCCCCGGATCAGCAGGTCCTTCTTCCGGTCGACGATGTAGAAGTAGCCGTCCTCGTCCTGGCGGGCCATGTCGCCGGTGCTCAGCCAGCCGTCGGCGTCGATGGTCGCCGCGGTCTCCGCGGGCTTGTTCCAGTAGGACTTCATGACGTTGTGGCCGCCGATCTGGATCTCGCCGATCTCACCAGGCTGCACCAGGCGGCGGTCCTCGTCGACGACACGCATCCGGACGCCCTCGATCGGCGTACCGATCGAGCCGGGCTTGCGGACCGCGTTCGGGTGGTTGAACGACGCGACCGGTGAACTCTCGGACAGGCCGTAGCCCTCCAGGATGATGCAGCCGAACGCGTCCTCGAACCCGCGCAGCACCTCGACCGGCAGCGCGGCGCCGCCCGAGACGCAGGTCCGCAGCGTGTGGACGTCGTACTGTTCACGATCGGGCACGCCGAGCATCGCGGCGTACATCGTCGGGACGCCTTCGAAGACCGTGACCCGGTCGCGCTGGATCACCTCGAGCGCCTTGGCGGGGGAGAAGCGCGGGATCAGTGTCAGGGTGGCGCCGTTGGCGATCGCCGCGTTCAGGCCGCAGGTCAGGCCGAACACGTGGAACAGCGGCAGGCAGCCCATCACGATGTCGTCCGGCCCGATCAGGAGCAGCGTCCGGGCGGTGACGGCCTGATTGGCGTTCAGCCCGCTGTGTGTGAGCTCGGCGCCCTTCGGACGGCCAGTGGTGCCGGAGGTGTAGAGGATCACGGCGGTGTCGTCGCCGTCGCGGCTGAGCGGTTCGGCCGACGGGTGACGCCCGGCCACGAAGGCGCGGAACTCCACCGGCGCGACCGGAACCAGCCGGCCGCCGGACATTCCGGCCGCCGCCTCCGCCGCGACCTCGTGCCAGGCGAACAGCACCTCGGCGCCTGAGTCGCCGAGGTAGTACCCGACCTCCCGCCGCTTCAGCAGCGGGTTCATCGGTACGGCGACCGCACCCGCCCGCAGGATTCCGTAGAAGATCATCGCGAACTCGGGAATGTTCGGCAGCATTAGACCGACCCGGCTGCCGGGCCGTACGCCGTACTCCTGGAGCAGGGTCGTCACGCGGGCGGCGGCGTCGTCGAGGGCGGCGTAGCTGAGGACGTCGTCGTCCAGGCGGATCGCGGGGTGGTCCGGGTACATGGCCGCGGACTCGGAGAGGTTGAGGCTGAGGTTCGTCATGGGATCGCTCCGGTGGGTTCGGCTCGCTGTGGTTCCACGGTCGGGCCGCACGCCGGCGAAGGCGATGGGGCGCCGGCCAACGTCGCGACGTCCCGGCTGTGCGCGCGAACAACGCTCTATGCTCCGAAGATGAGTGCACGCGCCGCGGGTCCGCTCGACGAGCTGGTCGACCGGATGACCGCCCGCGCCGACGAGCTCGTCGAGGCGATGGCGTCGAGCATCGAGACCGAGGTCGAGTTCTACCGGACCGGCGGGCTGGTGCCGCCGGAGGCGTTGCGGGCGTCGTGCGGGGCGAACTTCCGGTACATGCTCGAGTCGCTGGTGGGCGTCGGCTCCGATCCGGTGTCGGCGCGCGAGACCGGCCGGCAGAGGGCCGAGCAGGGTGCGCCGCTGGCCGACGTGATGGCGGCGTACCGGGTCGGCACGCGCTACCTGTGGGACGCGGTCCTCGCCGAGGCGTCGGCGGCGGGGCTCGCCGATCCGGTCGTGGTGGAAGCGTCGAGCCGGTTGTGGCAGGTCCAGTCGACGTACACGGACGCGATGACGGACGCCTATCGCGACGTGCAGTCGCGGCGGCTGCTCGCCCAGGACCAGGAGCGGTCCGCGCTCGTCGAGGCGCTGCTGGAGGGCCGGATGCCGGCCGGGGCGACGGTCTGGGAGGCGGCCGAGCTGCTGCGGCTGCCGCACACGGGGCCGTTCGTGGTGGTGGCGGCCGCGGTGCCCGAGGTGGGGCGGCAGGCGCTGCCTGCCGTGGAGGAGCGGCTGCGGGCCGCGGGTCTCGCCTCCGCCTGGCGGCTACTGCCCGAGCAGCAGATCGGCGTCGTCAGCGTGCCGTCGGGGCGTCTCGGCGTACTCGTCGATCTCCTGGGCCGGTCCGCGACCGGGCGGGTCGGCGTCAGCCCGCCGTACGACGAACTCGACGGAACCGGTCAGGCCGTGCGGTTCGCCCGGGTCGCGCTGGCCGGGGCGACGACGGAGTCCTGTGTGACGTTGTTCGACGAGTCGCCGTTGACGATGGCGGCCGTCGCCGCGCCGGACGTGATGCAGTACTTCGTCCACCGGGTCCTCGGCGGACTCGACGACCTCGCACCCGACGATCGTGAAGTGCTGCTCGGAACGCTGGCGGCCTGGTCGACGCACAATGGCTCGGCCACCGAGACCGGCGAGTACCTCTACTGTCACCCGAACACCGTCCGACACCGCCTGCGCCGCATCGAGGAACGCACCGGGCGCTCCCTGAACGACCCGCGCGCAGTCGCCGAGCTGCTGCTGGCGCTCGAAGCCTCCCTCAGGCACCGGTCCAGTTCCAGTTGATGATGGCTGTGCGCAGCAGCTGGGCCGCGCTGGTGAGGTTGCTGTCGGCGTTCCAGAGCAAGGAGAGGGTACGGCGGCAGTCCGGGTGGTCGACCGGGATCATGGCAACCGGGTACTCCGGCATCATGCGGCGGGCGAAGTCGGGGTTGAAGCCGATGCCGAGACCCGAGCGGATCAGTTCCTGGATGGCCGCGGCCTCGTCGCTCTCGCAGACGATCCGCGGTGTCCGGCCGGTCTCGGCGAACAGCCGGTCGAGCAGCGTCCGTTGCCATTGACCTTTGCGGGCGATCACGAACGGCTCGTCGGCGAGATCGTCGAGGGAGACAGATGCCCTGTGCGCGAACGGGTGGTCGACGTGCGTCGCCAGCAGGACGGGCTCGTCGAGCAGGACGGTTGATGCGAGTCCGGCGGCCGGTACCGGCTGGGACGCGACGCAGAGGTCGACGTCCTGGGCGCGCAGCCGTCGCGGCATGTCGGTGGCCGGCAGTTGACGGAGTTCGATGTCGACGCCGGCGTGCTCGCGCTTGAAGGTCGCGATCGGTTCGGTCAGGGCGAGGAAGGTTTCGGCCGCCAGCCGTACGCTGCCTGATCCCTGTTCGGTGGCCTCGGCGACGGCACGCCGGCCCGCGTCGAGTTCGCCGAGCGCGCGTTCGACGTACCCGCGGAACAGGACGCCGGACCGGTTCAGCCGGAGGCGGTTGGTGCGATCGAACAGCGGCGTACCGAGCTCGCCCTCCAGCCGCGCGATGGTGCGGCTCAGGGACGGTTGGGCGACGTGCAGTTCGTCGGCCGCGCGGCTGAGGTGTTCGAGACGCGCCACGACGACGAACTGGCGGAGCGCGGTCAGGTCCATGATGATCCTTCGGGTATAACGAGATAGCGATATTGGTCTTGGACGTTCATAACTCGTGAATCATAGTGTCGCGGCATGGTCAGTAGTTGGGTTCTGCGCGTCGTCGTCGCCGCGCATCTGGTGGCGATCGTCGGGCAGCCGGTGTTCGCGGGCGTCTATCTGAGTGGTGACTTCGACGGGCTGCGCATGCACGCGGTCGGCGCGGACATCACCACGTCGATCGGGTATCTGCAGGTGATCGCCGCCGTCGTGGTGTGGGTCCGGTTGCGGCAGGTCTGGCCGTTCGTCGCGTCCCTTGGGGTGGTGGTGGCCGAGACGGTGCAGTACTTCGCGGGGCTTGACGGGGCGTTGTGGTTGCACGTCCCGCTGGGGGTGATGACGGTCGCGGCTGTGGTGGTGTCGTTCATCGCCCTGTGGCGGCAGCCCGTGGTACAGCGGGAGGCCGGGCATGCGTGAGCGGATGAGCCGGCGTCAGGTGCTGGGCATCGGTGGAGCGCTGGGGCTCGTCGCGGCCGGCGGCTTGTCCAGTGCGGCAGCGTTGTCGCGACGTCCGGCGCAAACGGGTGCGGAGTGGTGCAGCGACGTACCGCTGCCGCCGGCGTTCCAGGTCGCGTTGCCGATCCCGCGGGTGCTGTCGGGCGCGGGCAGGTACAACCTCGTACAACGGGAGGTCACGGCGGAGATCCTGCCCGGTGTGCCGACCCGGTTGTGGACGTACGACGGGACGTTCCCCGGACCCACCATCGAATCGCGGCGCGGTCAGCCGACAACGGTTGCCCACCGCAATGAGTTGCCGGTGCCCACGGTCGTGCACCTGCACGGCGGCCGCACACCGGCGACGTCCGACGGCTACCCGACGGATCTCGTGCTGCCCGCGGGATCGTCCCACCACCACGGCCACGGGATGCACGATCCGCGGGCGGTGACGAGCGAACTCACCCGGGAGTACACCTACCCGTTGGACCAGCGGCCGACGTTGCTCTGGTACCACGACCACCGGATGGACTTCACCGCGCCGGCGATCTGGCGCGGCCTGGCCGGGATGCACATCGTGCGCGACGACGCCGAGGAATCGCTCGGCCTACCGTCGGGAGCCCGCGAGGTGCCGCTGATGATCGCCGATCGCGCGTTCGCGGCCGACGGGTCGTTGGCGTACCCGTCGCTCGACCCGGCGCTGACGACGCGGCCAGGGGTTCAGGACCCTTATCTTGCGGGCGTTCTGGGCGATGTGATCCTGGTCAACGGCGCGCCCTGGCCGGTGCACGAGGTCGACGCGGTGCGGTACCGGCTGCGTGTCCTGAACGCGTCGAACGCTCGGCACTACGACCTCGAGGCGGTGCTCGACGACGGACGCCGTCTCGACCTCGTGCAGCTCGGCGCGGACCAGGGCCTGCTCCACACACCGGTCACGCACCGGAACCTGCCGATCGCCCCGGCGGAGCGGTACGACGTGATTCTCGACTTCGGCCAGGTGCCGGTGGGGAGCCGGGTGCGGATCGTGAACCGCCTGGGTTCCGGGCGCACGCGGGACGTGATGGCGTTCGAGGTCGTACGGGAGGCGGCCGACCCGAGCCGGGTCCCGGACGTGCTGTCGGACGACCTGCCGCAGTGGGAGCGGTCGGACGCGGTACGGGTGCGGGACTTCGCGTTCGGCACCGGGCGAATGGGGCACGGTCACGGATGGCTGATCGGCGGGCAGCCGTTCGCGCCGGACCGGACCGATGTCACGGCACGGCTCGGCGACGTGGAGATCTGGCGGTTGGTCGCCGACGTGCACCATCCGATCCACCTGCACCTGGTCGGATTCCGTGTGCTGTCACGAGGCGGCCGGGATCCACTGCCGCGCGACGCCGGCCTCAAGGACACGGTGTCGTTGCGGCCCGGGGAGTCCGCCGAGATCATCACCCGCTTCGACGGCTACCGCGGACGGTTCCTGTTCCACTGCCACAACGCGGAGCACGAGGACATGGGAATGATGGCCAACCTCGAGATCACCTGATCACTCCCGCCACCCGGTGAGGACGACGGACTTGGCGGTGTCGACCCGGAAGGCGAGAGTGATCACCGACTCGGCGCCGGCCTCGAGGTCGAGTTTCCAGGTGACGACGCCGAGGTCGGTGGTCTCGGCCGGCTCCGGTTCGGCGGTGAGCTGCTTGACGGTGATCTCGTGGTCGCCGGCGACCGGGTACTGGTCGAGGACCGTGATGCGGGCGCTGCGCGGCGTGTGGTTCTCGATCCGCGTCTCGTACTCGACCTGCCGGCGGCGCGTCGAGCCGAGCGTGGCCTTCGACGCCTCCCGCCGTACCAGCTTCCGCTCGACGCGGATGCGGTCGTCGAGACCCAGCGCGAGCTCGACGTCCTCGCCCGGTGCCCACAGCGGCAGTGCGGCCGAACCGACGAAGTCCGCCTCGTGGAAGACCGCAGCCCTGCCGGCGGGCAGCGTATGGGCGGAGGAGTTCACGACCGTCGCGCGCAGCTGTACGTCAGTGGACCGGACCGGAGCCGTGATGTAGTCGAGCTCGGCGTCGAGGTCGATCGCGGCGATCGTCGCGCGGTGGATCGCGCCGTCGGCGGGGACGGCGACCGGACGCGGCGGTTTGTAGCTCGCGGCGGTCACGCCCTGTTCGACCGTCGCCTCGGCCGCGGCGAACTCGGGCGCGGACTGGAGCTGCTCAGTGAACGCGGGCCCCGCCCCGCGGCTGAGCGGAACCCCGGCGGGTGCGGGCGGCATCGGTGGGCGGGCACGGTTGAGGTACCACGGGTCGAGCTCCGGCACCTTCGCGCTCACCGTCGGCCGGGCCGTGGACAGCGTCAGGTCGCACTCCGGCCAGTCTTCACCGGTCTGCTGCTTGATCAGGCCGTACCAGTTCAGCGTCAACCGGTCGCCCTGGAGCCGGACGTCGTACGAGCTCGTCCACCCGGCCGCGGGTACGACGTACGAGAGCTCGATCTCCATCTCGACCTCGGATTCGACCGCCAGCGTGACGGCGGCGGAACGACGGTCCGGCCGGCGTCGTTCCGTGAGCGCGGCGAGCCGACGACCCACGGCGGCGAGTCGCTCCTCGGCCTGGCGCCGCTGGGCGGTCAGCTCCCGGCGCGTCGACCGTACGGCGGACAGCCGATCCGCGAGCGAATCGGTGAACCCACTGAGCTCCATGCCCGCCGCCCCCTGCGCCCCGTCCGCCCCGCCCGCCCCGCCCGCTCCGCCCGCCCCGTCGGACCTGTTGGCGCCGGACGCGAGCGTGCGCGCGAAGCTGCGGCCGGCGCGCTTCGCCAACTGTCCCAGGAACATGTCGAGCTGCGCCTGGACGTCGTCCGCGTCGGCCAGCGCCGCGACCTCGTCCTGCACCGCGAGCCGTTCACGCTCGAGCTCGGCCACGGTCTCGTCGGGCGCCTGCGGATGATGCCGCGTCATCAGGTCCACGCCGAGCACGGTCGCCGGACCACGCCCCGACACCCGCACGCTGTCGTCCTCCATCGCGAGCGGCAACGGCTCGACGTACACGACCTGATCCCCGCCCGGCACCGTGACCACACCACGCCGAGTGATCCGTGCGCGATCCGGATACACGGTCACTGCGACGATCGGCGCGTCCACCACAAGTTCACTCATGCACCGACACTAGCTTCCGGTCAGGGCTGCGTACTGGTGTTCGGCGGCCGAGGACGCTCATGCAGCGCTTGGCCAGGGCACCTGTTGCCGGAGGTAATGGCACTACCTCAGGCGGCGAGGCCACTGACGCCCACCTGCTCCAGTGCTTCTACGAGTGGAGGCACGTCGTGGAGATGAAAGGTCCCGGTGCTGTAGTCGGTGACCTGGTGCCACTGGTTGTCCCTCACGTAGTACACGTGTGGGCTGACCATGCCCGGACTGGTGTTGAACAACTCAGCAGCGCGGGACGCCAGCGCGGCCAGTGCGTTCAGCGCGGTCTCATCTCGGAGCACGTGAACCAGGAGCATGTCGCGCGCAGGCAGGGCGACAAGGCAGCCGTGGGCCGGGTCCTCGACACGCAGCGATTCTCGCAGGACGCTGTCGAACACCAGTGCCCTGGACGCGGTGAACATGCCTCCCGTGAGCATGGTCAACTCAGCGCCGCCAAGCCGCACCGTATGGACCTCGTCCCGGAGCCGGCGAAGGTTCGCGAGGCCGATCCGGGTGGCCCGCTCCCGTGTCAGACCTAGTCTGTCGACGTCGAAATGCATCGCGACCGCGCGCCCCACGTACGTCGCCGGCACCGTGACCACACCCGGCACGAACTCGGGTGCGTCACGGACCATTTCGGGCGACTGATTGGCCGCACAGGCAACCCTGAGATAGAGCTCGTTCTCCAGGTCGTCCGGAACTGTCGCGATGTCGTCGAACCTGGGCATCTGGTCGAAGTGATCGTTGACCGCCGCACGCCACAGCTGCCGTGGCAGGTCCGCGACCTTGAGGGCGAGATTCCCCAGCCCTGCTCTCATCCCTGCGGTCGTCTCTGCTGTCGTCCTGGCAGCCTGGTCATCATCTGACGCCTGCGCGGTCTCGCCGGTGCGGTCGCCGGCTTCAATCGGCACGAGTGCTGCAGAGCCGTCGTACCGCATCGCAAATCCGCGCTCTGCGGCCGCTGTCTCCGCGAGCCGCACAAGACGCCGAGCCTGCGCGACGGTGAGCGGCGTGAGCAGCGGATGTGGCTGCCGGTCATCGGTGTCCGTGAGTCGTCCGCGACCACGTCGACTCTGGTGCTTATCGGTTGTCATTGAGCACCTCCTTGCTCAAGAACGTACGCATTCTCGACGGGCTCGGACCGGGCTTTTCGGGATCTGTGGATAACAGCGCCGACTGGTGGTCGATTCCTCCGGCTTGTCGGGATCGGACCTTCCGCCGAAGAGCAGATTGTGGCGGCCGTGCTCGAGCGGCCGGGTGGTGAGCTGCTCCGCGCTCGGTGTCTGGTCCGGCTCCGTTGATGTGTTTGATGCTCGGGCGCATGGGTGTGCCGGTGCCGTTCAGCGCCACGCACGAAGCAGCCGTCCTCCGCCGGGGCAGCGGATCGCCTCGTGGACGCCGTACGCGCTGCACTGCCGAATGATCCGGAAAGTGGGTGTGACGAGTGGCGCTGACGAGGTTGGCGCTGTCAGGTTCGTCATACGGCCACTTGTCTGCATCTCCTTCCGAGGAGACGGCCGCGCCGCGATCAGGCCACTGTCCCGAGGGTGCCTTCGGTCATCGGCCGCAGCCGATCAGAAGGCTCGTCCGGGGCCGACGCAGGACCATCGGACCACGGCTCGGACGGCACGTTCTCCGCGGCTCCTGCTCGTGACGCATCTCCGACCACGGGATCCCGCAGTGGTGGTGGTTCGGCGGCCCACGGGATGACCGGCACCGTCGGCGCCGGTGGGCTTGACCGGATGCCGGTGTCGTCGCCCCACAGGGCAAGGCATTCATCATCCGCGACAGACAACCGACGGCTTCCGCTGCGCTCAGCACTGAACCACCCCGGGTTTGATGCACACCTCCTTCGTTGGGAAGGTGGCATCCATGCCGAGGAAGTACGACGAGCAGACCAGGGCCAAGGCGGTCCGGTTGGTGACCGAGCACCGGGGTGATTACGCCAGTGAGTGGGAGGCGATCACCACGGTCGCGGGCCGGCTAGGAATGACACCGGAAACGCTGCGCCGGTGGGTTCGCCAGGCAGCGGTCGACGCCGGTGAGGTTGATGGGGTGTCGACGGCGCAGGCGCGGGAGATCCGGGAGCTGAAGCGGAAGAACGCCGAGCTGGAGCAGACGATCGAGATCCTGAAGGCGGCGACGAGTTTCTTCGTGCGGGAGAGCGACCCGCGACAGCGGTGATCTGCCGGTTCATCGCCGAGCACAGGGCTCGGTTCGGGGTCGCTCCGATCTGCGCTGCGTTGAGTGCGCACGGCTGCCAGATCGCTCCGAGAACCTACTACGCCTGGGCCCGGCGGGCGCCGTCGAAACGTGCTCTGTGGGAGCTGACGGTGACCGAGGTGCTGGCCGGGTATTACGAGCCTGACGAGCACGATCGGAGGGTGCCGGAGTCGCTGTACGGGTCGTTGAAGATGTGGGCCCACCTGAACCGCGAGGGCGTCGAGGTGGCGCGCTGCACGGTCGAGCGGCTCATGAAGGCGAACGGCTGGCAGGGTGCGACCCGCGCGAAGAAGCCACGCACGACGGTCCCGGATCCGGCCGCGGACCGGGCACCAGACCTGGTCAACCGCCAGTTCCGGGTGCCGGCACCGAACCGGCTGCTGGTCGCGGACTTCACCTACGTGCGGCTGGCCGGCGGCGCGTTCGCCTACACCGCGTTCGTGATCGACGCCTTCGCTGGCTTCATCGCCGGCTGGGAGTGCTCGATGTCCAAGCACACCACGTTCGTCGAACGCGCCATCAGACAGGCTGCCGAACTGCGCCTCAGAGAAGGGAAACCTCTGCAAAACAAGACGATTCACCACTCGGACGCAGGATCCCAATATACCTCGCTGCACTTCACCGAGACCCTGCAACTGCACGGTCTCAGCCCCTCGATCGGGACCGTGGGCGACGCCTACGACAACGCCCTGGCCGAGACCACGATCGGTCTCTACAAGACCGAATGCATCCGCGACGACTCCCCCTTTCGCCGCGGACCACTGACCGGCCTCAGCAACCTCGAGGCCATCACCGCCGACTGGGTCCA
Source organism: Kribbella shirazensis (assembly GCF_011761605.1). Taxonomy (GTDB): domain Bacteria; phylum Actinomycetota; class Actinomycetes; order Propionibacteriales; family Kribbellaceae; genus Kribbella; species Kribbella shirazensis. The sequence continues at coordinate 4,860,657 of NZ_JAASRO010000001.1, forward strand.
CTGGTACAACACCAGCCGGCTCATGCACCGCCTCGACCGACGCCCACCCGCCGAAGCCGAGGCCAACTACTATGCACAAACCCGAGACGACCGACCGGTCGCACTCACATAACCGAGGGTGCATCAAACCCGGGGTGGTTCAGCACTGGAGGCCCAAGGGGCTGTGGGTGGGCTTGTGGGTGGCTGGTCGGTGATCAGGGGTGGGCGGTATCTGTTTCGGGGGATGTGGGTGGGGTCGGCCCAGGTGGGGCGGGTGACGTGGACGATGCCGTCGGTGATGCGGATTTGCCAGTGTCCGGAGTGCAGGTCGAGGTGGTGGCGTTTGCAGAGTAGTACGAGGTTGGACACGGCGGTGATGCCGCCGTCGATCCAGTGTTTGAGGTGGTGGGCTTCGCATTGGATGGGTGGTGCGCCGCAGACTACGCAGCCTTTGTCGCGGGCGTTCAGGGCGCGCCGCATGGGCCGGGTGACCAGCCGCTGGCTGGTGCCGACGTCGAGGGGCTGGGATTTCGAGCCGAGCACGATCGGGAGGATTTCGGCGTCGCAGGCCAGTCGCCGCAGGGTGGCGGCGGACAGGGTGTCGCCGAAGACCAGTTCCCCGGTTGCGTTGGCCGCGGCAGTCTTCAGGTCGTTGTAGTCGATGGTCACACTGATGTGCGGCTTCGCTCCGTGACCGGCCACGATGCTCGTACCAGCACCGATGTCAGCATCCGCACGGCCACGGGCGTCAGCAGCGGGTGGCTGATCCGCGACCGGACCACCCGCACCCGAGCCGCTGGCACCGCCGGCACCGCCGGCACCGCCGGGACCGTCGGTGCCGTCGGCTGGTTCGGAGCGGGCGGTGGCGAGGGCGTCGGCTGTGTCGACGTCCGGGAGCGGATCCTGCGCGGGTTCCAGAAGCGCGATTGGCTCGGTGGGTGTCGGTGCGTCGCTGCCGTCCGGCGGAGCGCTCGGCTCGCTCTGACCGCGCCCGCCCGCCTCGGCTCTGGCGCCTGGCCTGGCGCCGGCGCCGGCGCCGGCGGTGGTGGTGGCGGCGGTGGCGGCGGTGGCGGTGGTGGTGGCGGCGGTGGTGGTGGCGGCAGGGGTGGCAGGGGTGGCAGGGGTGGCGGCGGTTGTGGTGACTGTTGTGGTGCTTGTGCTGGTGCTGGCGGCGGTGTTGAGGATGGTGGTGAGGGCGTCGGCCTGGCGTTTGCTGCGGGGGCGTGGGTCTGGTTCGCCGTCGACGGTTTTGTGGGGGCGGGCGCCGGCGTGGATCAGGGTGCGGAACAGTTCGGCGTTCTCGCAGGCCAGGTAGCCGCGGAAGGTGACGCCTTGGTCGGCGTTCTTCCAGGTCAGCGACTCGCGGCTGTAGGCGAGCTTCTCGTCCGGCTCGGGGCCGTCGGGGTCGAGGAGGTCGCGGATCTTCTTTCCCGCGGCGCGCAACTCCGACGGGGTGTGGGTTGCCGCCAAGGTGATCAGTTGCTGCTCGGCGAACTCGACGTTTTCCACCGGCACCGTGGTCGGGATCTTGGCCAGCACCGACAGAATCGCCTCCGCCTGCGCGGGGTACACACGCCACCCGCCGCTCTCGCGCAGCCCGGCACCGGCGCCGTCGGCCTCATCGGGCCGGTCAGCATCGGGCCCGTCAGCGTCAGGCAGGTCGGCATCGGGCCCGTCAGCGTCGGGCCGGTCAGCATCGGGCCGGTCAGCGTCGGTGCGGTCGGTGTCGGTGCGGTCGGTGTCGGGGCGGGCGGTGGCCGGGTTGGGGAATGGGGTGGCCGGGTCGGGCAGGGCGGCGGCGGTGGCTGGGTGTTTGGTCAGTCCGGTGGCCGTCCGCACCGTGCGGCGGGCTGTCGGTAGGTCGAGGCGGTACCGCTCGGACAGGAGGCGGGCAGTGTCGCCGGCGCCGATCTGCTGCGCATCTCCGTCGCGGTCCAGTTCGGCGATCAGTTGCAGCTCGACGACCTTCAGCCGGGCCCGTTCGGCGACGACCGCGTCGAGAGTCGACAGCTTCTCACTGCCGCTCATCGCCCAAGCGGGTCGTTCGCCGAGGATCTCCATACCGACAAGCGTAGGCGGGGTCACCGACAGTTCCGTGCCGAGATCGCCTTGTTTTCAAGGGATCCAGGAACTTTGAGGTTTTCCACAGTGCTGGCCTGTGGGAAACCGGACCGCGCGCCGGTCGTTGCTGTTCGCAACGACCGGCGCCTGCTGCTGGTCAGGGTTGCGTGCTGGTTTGCAGCTTGTACTTCGGTACGGTGACTCGCACCTGCGCGGCTGTCGTGTCGGCCGGTACGTTGATGGCTCCGCGGGAGACCCATTCGGTGATGTTGCCGACGATCGCGGCGACGGCCTGCTGCGAGGTCTCGCCCGGCGCGGGAACGGCCCAGTTCGACGGGCAGCGCCGTACCAGGAAGCAGCCGTAGGCGAAGGTGGAGCCGTTCAGCACGCGGGCGCCCGACGGTGCGGTGTACGTCGTGATGTGCATCGGGGCGGCCCGGCCGTTGGAGCGGCAAGCGCCGGTACCGCTGGCCACGGTCGTGAGGCCCGGCTGCTTGTAGAGTCCCGGCCAGACGTAGTCGACCTCGCCGGCGATGAACCCAGGCAGCTGCGTACCGTTGGGCACACCATCATAGATCCAGCCTGTGCCGGTGGTGAGCGTGTTGCCGACCACCGGGCAGATGTACTCCGCGCCGAGCAGCGGCTGTGAGGCGTAGGCGTCGCCCTGGTACCGCCAGGTCGTGGAGTTGTAGCCGTCGGTGTACCGGTCGATGTCCCAGGCGCGCCGGGTGTCGTCGGTGAAGGTGATCAGGCGGTACGCCGTGTTCGCGCCGAGGTTGGCGACGTTCACACCGCCGGCGATCGCCTGACTCAGGGCAGCACGCATCCGCAGCGAGTAGTACTCGTCGTGGCCCGGCAGGAAGATCGTCCCGGCCCGCGACTTCAGCTGACCGCCGTACTGGTCGAGGTCGTTGTCGGTCCAGTAGGTGACGTCGAGGCCCTTCGACTCGGCCCAGAAGACCAGTCCCTGCTCGAGTGTGAGGAACTGCCCGGATCCCTGGCCCTCGTTGTACGGGCGGTCGAAGGTCAGCCGGCCGGAGCCAGTGTCGAGCCCGGAGTAGAAGCTCACGCCGCCGTAGTTGTTGTAGGCCTGCCATGTCGTCGTCGCCTGCTGGATCAGCAGGGCGTGCTTCGTGCCGGTGTCGTCCCGGACTGTGAGCGGCGCGTACGTCGAGGCGGTGCCGTCGCTGATCTTGATCAGGTACGTGCCGGGGATCCAGTCGTTGTCCACCGGAATGCTGAGCGTCTTGGTCCAGTGCGCCGCCGACGTCATGCGGAGCGGCTTGCCGTCGGCCGACGTACCGCCGGTGGTCGGCTTGTCCTGGACGACGGTGGGTACGTCGTTCTGCCGCCACACCTCGCGCGCGCCGAGACCCGCGTAGTAACCCATTCGGTAGGCGACCACGTTGACCGGGTTGCCGGAGCTGACCTTCAGATCGACGGTGTCGCCGCAGGTTGCCGACACCTGCGTCAGGTACGCGGCCATCGTGCCGGACGAGGCCTGCGGAATGACCCAGTCGCCGGTGCCGGGCTTCGCGTTCTCGGCCGCGGTCGTCGGCCAGGCTTCGGGGCAGCCCGCGGGAATCGGGGCGCGGCCCGATTCTGCGACGACCGGCATCTCGGCGGGCGGCGCGATGAACGGCACGGCCGCGGAGCCCGAACTGAGGACGGTGCCGGTCGTGCTCGTCGCGGACACGGTCAGCGTCATGATCCCGCCGTACCGGGAGAGTTTGACGCCGTTGACCGGGATCGCGAGGCGTGCGCCGGCGGCGACGTTCAGGGGCGCCTTGGGCTTCCAGGTCGCGTAGCCGGCGCTGACGGCGAGAGTGCCGTTGATGGTCGTGTAGGTGCCGGTCGCGCCGGTCGGCAGCTGCATGCGCACAGCGGCGAGTGAGCCGGCGCGGGTGACGGTGGCCTGGTAGGTGAGGTTCGTCGTCTGCGCGGGGATCGGGTTGGTCGCCCGGACGGCGACCGCGGCGGTGTAGGTCTTGAGGGGCTGCAGTACGCCGGCTCCGGACGTGATGACCTGACCGGCGGTGCCGATCGACTTGAAGCCCAGCGTCCACGGTCCGCCCGTCGGCAGGCGCAGGCCGTACAGCGGGATCGCGAGCCGCGCGCCGACTGCGACATTCACGACCCGGGACGGGCGCCACCGCAGTACGGTCCGCGTCACCGAGCTGACCGTGCCGTTCACCGACGTCACCCGCCCGGTGGTGCCGGCCGGGATCGCCATCGTGATCTCACGGATCGTGCCGGCCTTGAGCACGGTCGCCCGGTAGGTCAGCGTCGTCGTACCGTTCGACGCCTGGGTCGCGGTGATCGTGATGTTCGCGGCCGCCGCGTCCGCGGCGCGATCGACGAACAGAACGGCGCCGACGGCAACAAACAACGCGACGGCCGAGGCGAGCAGCCTCCGGAGCATAGGTGATCCCCCACAGATACGACGGATGTTTCCCCCGGCGGAAGAGTAGGCAACGATTCATCGTTCCGGCGATTTCGTTGCCAATCAGTAACCAAAATGGTCCAGACCGCAACCCTGGGTACCGAAACGACTCCGGCGCGCACAGGAACTCAACATTCTCTAGCGTTAAAACTTCTGCGCGGTGCTGGGGTCTTGACGGAGCTGGGAATGGCTCAGTAGCTTGCAGGGAAGCTTTTTAACGTTAATATCGTGCGAAGGGGCGGGCTGATGGTTGCGGAGTCGCGGCAGGGTGGGCGTGGGCCGGTTCCGCATGGGCATGTGACGTTGGCTCAGGTGGCTCAGCGGGCGGGGGTGTCGGCGCAGTCGGTGTCGAACGCGTTGAACAACCCGGAGCGGGTGGCGCCGCAGACGCGCGAGCGGATCCTGGCCGCGGTCGAGGAGCTGGGGTACGAGCCGAACCTGTCGGCGCGGGCGTTGCGCAACCGTAGTTCGTCGCTGATCGCGTTCAAGATGCGCCCGTCCCGGCCGGACAAGGCGTCGCTGCTGATGGACGACTTCCTCTACGTGCTCAACGCGTCCGCGGTCGAGGCCGGTTACCACCTGATCCTGTGCCACGCGGAGGGCGGCCCCGCCGACGAGATCAAGGCGTACCGGGACCTGTTGACGAAGACCTCGATCGACGCCTTCATCCTGGCCGAGACGCACCACAACGACGACCGGGTCGCGGCGCTGCGGTCGTGGGGCGTGCCGTTCGCGTCGTTCGGGCGGTCGTGGGACGGCGACGACAGCATGGCGTGGGTGGACGTCGACGGCCGGGCCGGGACCCGCGCCGCGACGGCTCACGTGGCGGCGCAGGGTCATCGACGGATCGGCCACATCGGCTGGCTGCCCGAATCCGAGCTCGGCCAGGAACGCCGTGAAGGATGGCTGGAGGCCTGTCGCGAGCGCGATCTCGAGACCGATCTGCAGGCCGCCGTCGTGGACTCGCTCGAGGCGGGGCGCCAGGCCACGCACCGCATGCTCGACGCCGCGAACCCCGCCACCGCCCTGGTCTGCGCCTCCGACACGCTCGCGCTCGGAGTGATGCGGGCCCTGCACGAGCGCGGCCTCCGCCCGGGCGCCGACATCGCGATCACCGGGTACGACGACTCGCCGACCGCCGCCCTCGTGAGTCCGGGACTGACCACCCTCCGCCAGCCGATCGACGAGGTCGGCCGGCAACTGATCCAGGCCGTCGACAACCTGATGGCCGGCGACCCCCGCGAGCCGCAACACGTGCTGCTCGAACCGGAGCTGGTGGTCCGCGGCTCCAGCCTGCCCGGCCCGCGTACCGCTGCGCCAACCTCCTGAAGGGACACAAGATGAGGCACGGAACCAGATTGCTCGCGGCAACAGCCGCCGCGGCACTCGTGGTGACCGCAGTGATCTCCACACCCGCAGCTCCGGCCGCCGCCCCACCGGCCGATCCGTTCGTCGTGAACGTCGAGAACCTCCCGAACGGCCGCGGTGTCGCGGGCGCGATGGATCTGACGGCGTACGGCGACCTGGACTGGGTCCACGTGACCGGTCCGGGGATCGACCGCAAGTCCGGCGTACCGCAGTCGATCGCTGTCGACGACCTGAACCCCGACGGCGGCCGTACGACGCTCGACGACAGCCCGGTCTCGTTCGGCTGGTCGGACGGGGCGTCCCCGGCGACCGGTGTGACCACGGGCGGTGTCTTCAACTACGACACGACCACCGTCGGCGACACGACAGCACACGACGCCGGCTACCGGATCACGGTCCCGGCCGCGGACTCGCCACGACGCCTGGTGTTCGTGGGTGGGATCTGGCAGGCCACGGGTGCCGTGACGGTCACCGCGACCGACGGCAGCGGCGGCACCTACACCACGCCGATCACCGCGAGTGGTACGGCGGCCGTCAAGCGCTACACCGTAACCATCCGGCCAGGGGAGGGCATCGTCGTGACGGGCCGATTCGCCAGCAAACTCCACGCGGCCGGGAACCTGTCGTTGGCGGCCGCCGCGCTGTCCACGCTCGGCAAAGACTCGAGCTTCGCCGCGACCGCGACGCCCGTCTCGCTGAACCTGACCGCCGAGGGCATCGACGACTGGCTGCATCTCGACGGTACGACGACCAACCGCCGCGCAGGCGTGCCCGACTCGACGCCCCGCCTCGCGGTCACGAACCGCCAGACGGGCGGCACGATCGGGGCGCAGAACGACAATCCGGTCAGCTACTCGTGGACGAACGGTACGCCGACCGCGTCACAGCCCGGGACCCGTCACGGCGGTATCTTCTTCGCCGACGGCGCGAACACCGGCGTCGATCTCACCGATCCGTACGGCTACGACCTCACGATCCCGGCGTCGGCGGAACGCCGTACCCTGCGCTTCGTCTCGGGAGTCTGGCGTGCGTCCGCGAAGATCTCGGTCTCCGTCAACGGTGCTCCGGCGTACGAGAGCACGGAGCTGGTCAGCACCGACCCGTCGGTCACCAGGGTCTTCGAGCTGAACCTCGCCGCCGGCGACTCCGCCAAGATCAGCGCGCAGCTGACCCGCAAGACGCATGCCTCCGGCAACGTCACGCTCGCCGGCGTCACGCTGGCCGGGACGTCGGTCGACGGGTACCGGCAGCTGACGCAGAACGTGATCGACCTTGCCGCGGCGGCCGACGTGTACGCCGCGAGCGAGTCCGCGCAACGTCAACTGGACAACGCGATCGCGTCCGCCAAGGCGACGCTCACCGGCAGCGCGGCGCAGCGGAACGAGCTGCAGTTGGCGTACCTGTTCGTGAAGGCTGCCTACGACGAGGCCGTCTCGTCCGCGGCCAACGCGCAGTACACCTACGTCACCAACCCCGGTCTCACCTCGTCGTTCGGCTGGGAGGGTGATGTCAACGCGCCGATCGCCTTCATCGACGGCAGCTACCGGCTGCGGAGCCGGGGCGACGCGATGGTGACGTTCGGCGTACCGAACATCCCGGGCAAGATCAAGTGGTACAACGCCGAGGGCTACCTGCCCGCGTTCATCAGCGAGTACGCCAAGGACGGGCTCGCGATCAAGGTCGAGAACTTCGCCGACCTGGTCGTTGTCGGCGGCAACCGCTTCGAGATCGCGTACTCCCGGATGACGGTCACGAACACCACGACCTCGCAGGCCCGCCTGCCGCGGGTGTCCAACCTGTTGACGCCGCTCAACGACACCAGCGCGACCACGATCGGCGCCGGGCAGACGATCGTCCGCGACTACGCGGTGGCCGCGGACCGGTTCGGCGGTAGCTACGAGTGGCCGACCGCCGCGCAGCTGCAGCAGCTCGGTGGCTTCGACCAGCACTTCCGTCACATGCGGAAGTACTGGAACACCCGGTTGTCGGCGATCGCGAACATCACGGACCTGCCCGACCGGCGGCTGATCAACGCCTACAAGGCCGGGTACATCTACACGCTGATCATCCGCGACGACATCAACGGCACGAAGGAACTGCACGTCGGCGAGAACGGGTACGACGAGATGTTCGACCACGACACGATCGGTATCGTGGCGACCCTGCTCACCACGGGTGACTTCACCTATGCGCGCGACTACCTGACCTCACTGCCGGCCCAGCTGCAGTACGACGACGCGAAGTGGAAGTACAGCTGGCCGTACGCCCTGTACCTGCAGCGCACCGGCGACAAGGAGTTCATCCGCAGCCGGTTCGAGACGATCAAGAAGAACACGCACACGATCGAGACCGACCGTGTCGACGGCGGCACCGGGATCATCAAGCAGACCTTCGCGATCGACTCGCTCGGGTACTGGACGATCGACAACTGGTCCGCGCTGACCGGTCTGACGACGTACCGCTATCTCGCCACGGCACTCGGCGAGACCGCGGAGGCCGCGTGGGCGAAGGCGGAGTACGACGACCTGCTGAAGGTGGCGACCGCCCGCATCGAGCAGACGATGAAGCAGTACGACCTGGACTACCTCCCGGTCTCGATGGTCGAGCCGAACGAGACCGGTCCGCGCAGTGACCCTCGGGACGCGAACTGGGCCTCGATGTTCCTGTTCGGCCGCTGGGCGTGGGACGGGTACCTGTTCGGCGCGGAGCAGACCGGGACGATGTTCGACAAGATCGACGACACCTACACGCACGGTTTCGAACGGCGTCAGGAGGTGTCCGACACGATCTACAACTTCGGCGGGTACCCGCACGGGTACTTCTCGAGCGCGTACAACGCGGGCTACGGAAGCGCGGCGCTGCGCGGTGAGCAGTACCGCGATCTGGGCATCAAGTCGTACCAGTACATGATCGACAAGACGCAGAGCGGGCCGTTCGGCTGGTGGGAGGGCGTCGACTACCCGAGCGCCACCTCGCCGTGGAACATCGACCACGCCCGTGGCGGCGGCGGTTCGAACCAGCACATGTGGGGTCAGTCGACCGCGACCAAGGTGCTGTTCGACTCGCTGATCGCGGAGAAGTCCGACGGCACGGTGATCGTCGGGCGCGGCGTGCCCAACGAGTGGGTCCGCACACAGGAGAAGATCGGGCTGGACGACTACCCGATCACCAACGGTGGGCGGCTCGGGTACCGGCTGACCACGGCCGGCAAGAGCGTGACGATCCAGTTCACCGGCGACACCAGCCGCGCCACGGGCTACAGCGTCGAGCTTCCGGCCCTGCGGAACAACATCGCCGGCGTCTCGGTCGATTCCGCCACCGTCAACGAGTCCGCCGGCACCATCCAGTTGCCCCGCGGCACGACGCGCGTCACCATCACTCTCCGCCACACAGTGTGATCAGCGCCGTGTGACCAGCGCGGTATTCATAGCGCCGTGGCCGGGGCCCCTCCGTGGGGTCCCGGCCACGGACGACTCAGTGGGACTCAGCACGACTCACTGTTCGGCGTGCTTCTGGACTTCCTTCTCGAGCTTGTCCTTGGGGAGCTTGGACGCACCGGGGATGTCCGCGTTGCTGGCCTGCTGGGCGAGCTGCTCCCGGGTGAGGTCGCCAGGCTGCTCGCCGAGGTGCTGCTTGCGGCTGGCCGCGAACGCATCGCCGAGTTCGGACCGGCGCTCGTCCGACAGGTTGGAGCGCATACCGGGCAGAACCTTGGTCTCTTCCTCCTCGACATGGTGGGAGACGGCGTCGACCAGGTTCTGCAGGACCCTGTCGAAGTCTCCCGACGTCGGATCCGTGGCGGCGAGTTTCGCGAGCAGTTGGTCGGCCTCGATGTGCTCCTGCTGGCTGTGCGAGACCTCTTCCTTCTCGCCGGCCTCGGAGGCGGCCACCGGGTACACCTCGGCCTCTTCGGCCCGGCTGTGCGCGGTCAGCAGGGTGGTCAGCACCGGCAGGAGGGTCGGCCGCTTCTCCGGCTCGTCCTTCAGCGCGTCGAACAGCCGCTCCACTTCGCGGTGGTCCTGCATGATCAGGTCGACGACATCCGTACTCATCGTTGCTCCCCTTCGGAGGACTCGGTCGGCTGGTCGTGCTCGACCGCCGTTTTGATGGTGGCCAACGTCCGGTCGAGTTCCTCGTCGACGTTGGTGGTCTCGGTGGTGTGGAGCCGGACGGTGAGCTTCGACGTACCGTCGGCGACGAAGTCCACGATCAGTTCGCCGCCGTACCGGTGCGGACCGTCCATGCCCCAGCGCAGGACGCGGTCCTCGTCGAGGACGTCGATCCAGCCGTCGCGGTGGCCGCCGCCGACGGTGACGTCGACGTCCTCGTGCACGGCCTGGTGCGGCCGGCGCGCCTCGGGGCCCTGTGCGGTGACCGGGGTCTCCGCGGTGCGGTGCAGCGAGGTCAGCCAGGGGATGTACTCGGGCAGGTGGTCGAGGTCGGACAGCCGGTCGAACAGGATGTTCGGCGCGACGTCGACCGTGGTCCAGGCTTCGTGGTTACCCATGGGAACGCTCCTTCCGGAGACGCAGTTCGGGCAGCACCTCGGTCCGGTAGAGGTTCATCATGTCGACGCTGTGCGGGCCGATGTTCGCGACGTACACCTCGTCGAACCCCGCCTCGATGTACGGCGTGAACGCGTCGACGTGGACGTCGGCCTTCGGCCCGCAGGCGACCGACTGCGCCGTGGACTCCTTGGTGACCAGCTGGCTCGCCTGCTCGAAGTGCCGTGGTGAGGGGAGCACCTGGGCGAGCTCGCCGGGAAGGCCGGAGTTGCCCCAGATCCGGTGCGCCTGCTCGATGCCTTCTTCCTCGGTCGGCGCGTAGCTGACCTTGAAGCCGGCCTGTGCCGGTTTGTCGCCGCCGCCGTTCTCCCGGAACCGGCGCAGCAGCTCCTGGTCGGGCGACGTCGTCACGTACCCGTCCGCGATCCGCGCCGCGAGATCTGTTGCCTCCGGCCCGAATCCGGACATGTAGATCGGCAGCGGCTCCTTCGGGCGGGTGTAGATCCTCGCCGTGTCGACCGTGTAGTGCTTGCCGTGGTGGTTGACGAACCCGTCCTCGGTCCACAGCCGGCGCATGATCTCGACCGCTTCCTCGAGCATCTCCAGCCGTACGTCGGCGGTCGGCCAGACCGTCCCGAGGATGTGCTCGTTCAACGCCTCGCCGGAGCCCACGCCGAGCCGGAACCGGCCGTTGAGCAGCACGGCGCTGGTGGCGGCCGCCTGGGCGATCACGACCGGGTGGGTGCGGACGGTCGGGCACGTGACGGCGGTCGTCACCGGCAGTTCGCACACCTGGGAGATCGCACCGATCGCCGACCAGACGAAGGCGCTCTGCCCCTGCTCGTCGTTCCACGGGTGGAAGTGGTCACTGATCCACAGGGCGTCGAAGCCGGCCTCCTCGGCCATCCGGGCCTGTTCGATCAGCTCAGCAGGCGTGTACTCCTCGCTGGACAGGAAGTATCCGATCTTCACGTGCTGCCTCCGATCAGTCGCTCACTTCTGGGGTGCCCTTTGTTGCTGTCTGCATTCACCTGGTGTGGCCTGCGCTACCGCCGTGCGCGGGCGGCGCGGACCGTGGCCGCGGCGGCGCCGGCGGCCAGCGCACCGATCAGGCCGCGATGCCGGGCTGCCCACATCTGGTAGCTGCGCCCGGTCGAGCGGTCGTCGAACGCTCCGTGCGCGCCGTAGTCGCGGCTGCGGTCGTCGGCGGGTCTCCACAGGTTCGCGGTCTGCTCGTTGGGCAGGTCGGCCTGCTGTGCCTTGTAGCCGGTCCGCGCGAGGTAGCGGTCGAGAAGCCCCGGGACGAACTTGTTCGCGATCAACGTGGCGACCGTCGGCGCACCGATCCAGTACTCGCGGCGCCGTGGATGATCGGCGGCGTAGACGACCGCGTCCGCGGCCACCTCGGGCTGGAAGATCGGCGGTACCGGCTGCGGGTGCTTGGGCAGCCGGGACAGCACCCAGGAGAACTGCGGCGTGTTGACCGCGGGCAGCTGCACCATCGTGGCGTGCACGTTCGACTTGTCGTGCAGCAGTTCGCAGCGCAGCGAGTCGTGGAAGCCCTGGATCGCGTGTTTCGCCCCGCAGTACGCCGACTGCAGCGGGATCCCGCGGTACGCCAGCGCCGATCCGACCTGCACGATCGTGCCGTGGCCGCGAGGCTTCATCCGGTCGAGTGCGGCGCGGGTCCCGTAGACGTACCCGAGGTAGGTCACCTCGGTGGTGCGCTTGAACTCGTTCGGCGCGATCTCCAGGAACGGCGCGAACACCGAGGTGAAGGCAACGTTCACCCACACGTCGATCGGTCCGAGGTCCTTCTCGATCCGTTCCGCGGCGGCCTCGACCTGCTCGTAGTCGGACACGTCGACCGGGATCGCCAGCGGGATCCCGCCGGCGTCGGCGACATCGCGGACGGCGCCCTCCAGCCCGGACTCGCCCCGGGCCAGCAGCGCCACCTTGTCGCCGCGCAGCGCGAACGCGACCGCACTGGCCCGCCCGACACCGGCGCTGGCTCCGGTCACCACGACAACCCGTGCCACGTTCTCCTCCTCCGTCGGCGGACCCGCACGTTCCATCTCCCAGTGACCACCGCGGACGGCTCGAAACCCGTTTGCCGCGGACCGGCCGGGGTACCGCGCGGGCGGTCCGCGCCGATACCCGCCGATACAGCCCTCGGGAGGATTGCCATGAGCACGACGGTCGGTGACTACGTACTCCAGCGCCTGCGGGACTGGGGTGTCGACCACGTCTTCGGGTACGCCGGGGACGGGATCAACGGACTGCTCTCGGCCTGGCAGCGGGCGGACAACCAGCCGCGGTTCGTGCAGGCCCGGCACGAGGAGATGTCCGCGTTCCAGGCCGTCGGGTACGCGAAGTTCACCGGCCGGGTCGGCGTCTGTACGGCGACCAGCGGTCCGGGCGCGATCCACCTGCTGAACGGCCTGTACGACGCGAAGCTCGACCATGTCCCCGTGGTGGCGATCGTCGGCCAGACGGCCCGCAGTGCGATGGGCGGCAGCTACCAGCAGGAGGTCGACCTGCACACGCTGTTCAAGGACGTCGCATCGGAGTACTGCGAGACGGTGATGGTTGCGGAGCAGCTGCCGAACGTGCTCGACCGCGCGATCCGGATCGCGACGGCCCGGCGTTCGGTGACCGCGCTGATCATCCCGTCGGACCTGCAGGAGTTGGAGTACACACCGCCGTCGCACGCGTTCAAGATGGTGCCGTCGAGCACCGACCTCAGCTGGTCGGCGCCGGTCCCCGCGGCGGACCAGCTGGACCGGGCCGCGGAGATCCTGAACGCGGGCTCGAAGGTCGCGATCCTCGTCGGTCAGGGCGCGCGCGGCGCTGTCGACGAGCTGACCGAACTCGCGGAGCTCACCGGCGCCGGCGTCGCGAAGGCCCTGCTGGGCAAGGACGTTCTGTCCGACGAGCTGCCCTGGGTGACCGGCTCGATCGGGTTGCTCGGCACGCGGCCGTCGTACGAACTGATGACGGACTGCGACACCCTGCTGGTGGTCGGGTCGAACTTCCCGTACTCCCAGTTCCTGCCGGAGTTCGGGCAGGCACGGGGGATCCAGATCGATCTCGATCCGACCATGATCGGGATGCGGTACCCGTTCGAGGTGAACCTGGTCGGTGACGCGGCCCGGACCTTGCGGGCGCTGATCCCGCTGGTCCAGCAGAAGGAGGACAGGTCGTGGCGGTCGGGGGTCGAGGACAAGGTCGCGCGGTGGTGGGAGGTGATGGACAGGCGTGCGCATACCTCGGCAGATCCGATCAACCCGGAACTGGTGTTCCACGAACTGTCCGGACGGCTGCCGTCGAACGCGATCCTGGCGGCCGACTCGGGATCGGCGGCGAACTGGTACGCGCGGCACATCCGGATCCGGGGTGACATGCGGGGATCGTTGTCCGGGACGCTCGCCACGATGGGGCCCGGCGTGCCGTACGTGATCGGGGCCAAGTTCGGGCTACCGGACCGGCCCGGGTACGCGCTGGTCGGTGACGGCGCGATGCAGATGAACGGGCTGAACGAGCTGATCACGATCGCGAAGTACTGGCGGGACTGGGCGGATCCGCGGCTCGTGGTCGCCGTCCTGCACAACAACGACCTGAATCAGGTGACGTGGGAACTGCGGGCGATGGGCGGATCCCCGCAGTTCCTGCCCTCGCAGGAGCTTCCGGAGTTCCCGTACGCCGGGTACGCCAAGCTGCTCGGTCTGCACGGGGTGACCGCGGAGAAACCGGAGGAGGTCGTTCCGGCGTGGGAGGAGGCACTGCGGGCGGACCGGCCGTGTGTGGTCGAGTTCCGGACCGATCCCGCCGTACCGCCGATCCCGCCGCACGCGACCTGGGACCAGCTCGAGAAGGCGCTGGAGTCGATCGTGCGCGGTGACAGCGACCGGGGCGCGATGATCAAGGAAGGCTTCAAGTCGAAGGTCCAGGAGTTCCTGCCCGGCAAGTGACCACTGGCTGATCTACTGGCCTCGCCGCCAGAAGCCGATCCGGACGGTCGCGTGGTTGAACGTGCGCGGCATGGCTCCGGCGAGCCGCGCCCGGGTGGTGGGATCGACGTCCAGCTCGTACCGCGCGGCGATGTGGCTGACCGCGGTACTCGTGGTCAGCAGGACGACGTTCTGCCCGGGACACGCGGCCGGGCCTTCGCTGAACGGGATGATCGGCCACGGGCCGGCGCTGCGCCCGTCGAGCCAGACGGCCGGTTCGCACCGGTTCGCGAAGTCGAGCGCCTCGTCGTCGCGATGGAAGACCGAACTCACGATCGCGAACTCGGTCCCGGCCGGGGCGATCCGCCCATGCCACTCGGTGTCCTCGCGGGCCTGCCGCAGGACGACGAGGGTCGTCGGCCAGAGACGCACCGACTCCTGTATCGCGGCGCCGGCCTCGGCGAGCAACGGTGAGGCGTCCGGGTGCCGGGCCTCGGCGACGATCGGATCGAGCATCCGGGGGTGGGTTCCGAGTACTGCGAGGGTTCGCCAGAGCGCGATGCCCGCGGCGTCGAAGGCGAACAACCAGTGTGGCACCTGCCCGGCCGGGTCGAGCGACTCGGGGCGCCGGTCGAGGGCCTCGACAAGGGTCCCGGGCTCGGCCTTGTCGACGTACTGCGCAATCGCCGTGAGGAACTCGCTGCGGACCTCCTCGTGGTTCGGGCCGAACTGCGCCCAGTTCGCGTCGGCGCGCAACTGGTCGAGTTGCGCGGTGAGTTGCACGTCGTCGCGGGCGGCGTCACCGAGGACGATCCGCCGGACGATGCGCGACCAGACGGCGCGGAAGTCTTCCCAGCCGAGCGTGGCGTGCAGGCCGTCGAGTTCCGCACGGATGAGCTCGACGAACCGGTGGCCGTGATGGTGCACCGGGTTGTGTGTGTCAAGCGCTTGTTCGTTGAGTTCGCGGCGCCCGGCCCGCAGTGGTGGATTGCTGACCAGGACCGCGTGTGGCTGGAAGTGCGTCAGGGCGCCGACCTTCTCACCCGACGCGGCCGCGAACGGCTCGGGCGTCTCGGCCAGCAACCGGTGCACGTCGTCGCCGGCGAGGACGAGTGCGATCGTCCGGCCGGGAACGCGGAACAGCACGGGGCCGTCGCCGTACTTGCGGCGCAGCCGGCGGACGCAACGCAGCGCCCGGTCGTCGGCGTGCAGTCGCTCGGCGAGTGTCCCGAGCCGGGGCCTGCGCAGGATCGGTCCCTGGGCGATCACAGGCACCAGGACATCGCGCAGGATGCGGGCGGTGTCCGGCGCGGAAGCGAACGGCAGCGGTGTCGGCAGTGTCGGCGGTGTCGGCATGGACGACCGGTGTCCGTCCACACGTGGTCGAAAACGTCCACGTTTGACCCGAATCGGCCAGGGAACCGGTCAGGCCGCACGGGGATTCAACCCGCCGGGTGATTTCCCGGCTCAGCAAAGGGGAAGGACCATGGGGCTCATTCTGTGGATCATCGCCGCGATCCTCGTGATCGCCGGGATCGTGTCACTGTTCCGCGGCCAGGTGTTGTGGGGCGCGGCACTGATCATCATCGGTCTGTTGGTCGGCCCTGGCGGCGTCAGCATCTTCACCTGAGGCCGGCGTGACGAACACCGTGGCACGGGCCGACCAGCATGCGCACATGCCGTCGGACGTGTCGGGCCGGCCGGGCTTCTTCGACCGGTTCGCCACCGCCGCGTCCGGGTTCGCGTCCAGAGCGTGGTTCTTCGCGCTCTGCGTGCTCCTGGTCGTGGTGTGGGCGCCGTCGTACTTCGTCATCGGGTCGGTCGACACGTGGCAGCTGATCATCAACACCGCGACGACCATCGTGACGTTCCTGATGGTGGCGCTGCTGCAGAACTCGCAGACCCGGGCCGACGCCTCCGTGCAGGACAAGCTGAACGCCGTCGCGGCGGCGCTGGCCGCCCTGATGGAGCAGCAGTCCGAGAACTCGTCCGACCTGCGTGACGCGACCAAGGAGCTGCGGCAGGCGGTCGGCCTGGAGGACCGCGAGAAGAGTTCGTGAAGGAGGCTGGATGAAGGCACTGACCTGGCAGGGAAAGCGGGAGGTCGGGTACGGCGACGTACCGGATCCGCGGATCCAGGAGCCGACGGACGCGATCGTGCGAGTGACGTCGAGCGGGATCTGCGGGTCGGACCTGCATCTGTACGAGGTGATGGGTCCGTTCCTCGACGTCGGAGACGTGCTCGGTCACGAGGTGATCGGGGTCGTGGAGGAGACCGGGACCGAGGTCGACGGGCTGCGGCCCGGGGACCGCGTCGTCGTACCGTTCCAGATCGCCTGCGGGTCGTGCTTCATGTGTTCGCAAGGACTGCAGACGCAGTGCGAAACGACGCAGGTCCGCGACCAGGGGATGGGCGCGGCACTGTTCGGCTACACCAAGCTGTACGGGCAGGTCCCGGGCGGGCAGGCGGAGTACCTGCGGGTGCCGCAGGCGCAGTACGGCCCGATCAAGGTGCCGGAGGGGCCGCCCGACGACCGGTTCGTCTACCTGTCCGACGTACTCCCGACGGCCTGGCAGGCGGTCGAGTACGCCGGGATCCCGGCCGGCGGCACGGTCGTCGTGCTCGGACTCGGCCCGATCGGCGACATGGCATCCCGCATCGCCCTGCACCGTGGGCATCGCGTGATCGGTGTCGATCTGGTGCCCGAGCGGCTCGAGCGGGCGCAGGGGTACGGCGTGGAGACGCGGATGTACTCGGCCGACGTGGCCGCGCAGCTGCGGGACCTGACCGACGGCCGCGGACCGGACTCGGTGATCGATGCCGTCGGCATGGAAGCGCACGGCTCGCCGGTCACCCGCGTTGCCCAGCAGGCAGTGGGACTGCTGCCGGACGCGATCGGACGCACGTTCATGCGGAAGGCCGGTGTCGACCGGATGGCCGCGCTGCTGCTCGCGATCGACATCGTCCGTCGTGGGGGAACGATTTCGCTGGTCGGGGTGTACGGCGGTATGGCGGATCCGCTGCCGATGCTGACGATCTTCGACAAGCAGCTCCAGCTGCGGATGGGGCAGGCCAACGTACGCCGGTGGAGCGACCAGATCCTGCCGTTGCTGACCGATGAGGACCCGTTGCACGTCGACACGTTCGCGACGCACCACCTCCCGTTGTCGGACGGGCCGGCGGCGTACGAAACCTTCCAGAAGAAGGCAGACGGCGCGGTCAAGGTGTTGCTGCGGCCATGAACCTCGACGGACGGGTCATCTACCAGCTGGATCCGGCGACGTTCTTCGATGCCGACGGCGACGGTGTCGGTGATTTCGAGGGGGTCAGCCGGAAGCTCGACCATGTGCGGGCGGTCGGTGCGGACACGGTGTGGCTGCAGCCGTTCTACGTCTCGCCGTACCTGGATGCCGGGTACGACGTCGTCGACCACCGGGACGTGTCGGCGCGGTTCGGGACGATGGCGGAGTTCGAGCAGCTCGTCGAGCGGTGTCATCAGCTCGATCTCCGGGTCATGGTCGAACTCGTCGCGCAGCACACCTCGATCCATCATCCGTGGTTCCGCGCGGCCCGCAACGACCCGGACTCGCCGTACCGCGACTACTACGTCTGGGCGCCCGAGCCGCGGGACGACCCGGCGGTCCCGGAGCCGGTCTTCCCCGGGGCCGAGGAGTCGGTCTGGGCGTACGACGACCATGCCGGAAAGTACTACCGGCATGCGTTCTACCGGCACGAGGCGGACCTGGACGTGGGCCACCCGGAGGTCCGTGAGGAGATCCGGAAGACCATCCGCCACTGGCTGGACCGGGGCGTGGACGGCTTCCGCGTCGACGCGGTGCCGTACATGGTCCGGCAGGCGGCGCTGACCGACGACCGCGACGACGGCTACTGGTTTCTCACCGAGCTGGCCGCCGCTGCCGACGGCGCCCCGCTGATGGGTGAGGTGGACGCGCCCCCGGACCAGTACGACGACTACTTCGGAGACGCCGACCGGTTGCACGCGATCCTGGACTTCTGGACGAACAACCTGCTGTTCCTCGCGCTGGCACGGCGCGAGGCGGAGCCGCTGATCCGGGCGCTGCGCGAGCAGCCGGAGCCCCCGGACGGCTGCACGTACGTGAACTGGCTGCGCAACCACGACGAGCTGGATCTCGAGAGGTTGTCGGAGAACGAGCGCGACGAGGTGATGACGGAGTTCGCGCCGGCCGCGGAGATGCGCGCCTTCGGACGGGGCATCCGGCGCCGGCTGGCCCCGATGCTCGGCGACGCCCGCCGGACCGCGATGGCGCACGCGATCGTCGAGTCGTTGCCGGGGGCACCGGTTGTGCGGTACGGCGAGGAGATCGGGATGGGGGAGGACCTGTCGCTGCCCGACCGGATGTCGGTACGCACGCCGATGCAGTGGTCCCCCGAGCTCAACGGCGGGTTCAGCAAGGCCCCGCCGGGGGTGGTAGGACCTGGTCCGATCCAGGCCGGGCCGTTCGCGTTCTCGCGGGTCAACGTCGAGGACCAGGAGTTGCGGTCGGACTCGCTGCTCAGCCGGGTATCCCAGCTCGTGCGTACCCGGCGGCAGCTGGGGGAGTTGCCGTCGCACCGCAGCGAGCCCGTCGCGTTCGAGCATCCCGCGGTCTTCGGCGTCCTGCACCATCGCGCGGACGATTCGATCCTGATGCTGGCGAACCTGTCCGCCGACGAGGTGCATCTCGGTTTGCCGTACGACGTCCGTGCCGATCTGCTCGCCGACAGCGAGTACAACCCGGCGACCAACGACTCCCTGCGACTCGCGGGCCATGGATACCGCTGGCTGCGCGTCCACGACCACACGAGGTGAAGGTGCGATGACGAAGGTGTCCGACTCGATCCGTGCGGAAGCCGACGAGTACCGGCAGGGTTCGCCGCGGCCGCTGGGCGGTTACGCGGTGGCGATGACGGTGTTCGGCGGCCTGGCCGGTGCCGCCGGGGCGGTCGCCGCGTTGCGTGGTACGGCGGAGCGGCGCATCTCGCCGTACGACCTGATCCTGATGACGGCGGGCACGCACAAGCTCGCGCGACTGGTGGCGAAGGACGCGGTCACCAGTCCGCTGCGGATGCCGTTCACGCGCTATCGCGAGAGCGGCGGGCCGGCCGAGGTGATGGAAGAGGCCCGTGAGGAGGGACAGCTCCGGCATGCGATCGGCGAGCTGGTCAGCTGCCCGTTCTGCTTGTCCGTCTGGGTCGCGACGGGTTTCAGCATCGGGTTCTTGTTCGCGCCGCGCTTCACCCGGGTCGTGGCGTCGACGCTGACCGCGGTCGCCGGCTCCGACTACCTGCAGCTCGTCTACGCGTCCCTCCAACAGACCGCGGAGCAGAAGCAGTAGCCCTCGATCGGCGTGTCCTCGTGTCGTCGCGGGTACCGGTACAGCGCGATACGAGGAGGGTGAGACAGCCGTGAGGTTCATGACGTGGAACGTCTGGGGACGGTTCGGAGATCACTGGTTACGGCGCCAGCGCGCGATCGCCGAAACGGTACGACGGCAACGGCCCGATTTCGTTGCCCTGCAGGAGACCTGGCGCCGTGACGGGCAGGAGCAGACGGGTCTTCTCGGGTTCGAACTGGGTATGGGTTCGGTCTTCGCCCCGTCCCGGATGCCGCAGGACCCGGATCCCGATGTCCATCTCGGTCTGGGCATCCTGAGCCGGTTCCCGCTGCGGGAGGTGGAGCAGCACACGCTGTCGGCCGAAACGGTCGCGCTGCGTGCGGAGATCCGGCTGGGGACAGGCAGTCTGCACTTCGTCACCAGCTGTCTGGACTGGGAAGAGGACCACGAGCACGAGCGGCTCGAGCAGGCGACCGCGCTGGCGTCGCTCGCGTCCGATCTCATGGCCGACGGTGACGACGTGATCGTCGCGGGTGATCTGAACACGCCGCCCGACCGGCCGGAGCTCAAGCCGTTGCTCGACGTACTCACCGACTGCTGGCAACCACAGGCGTACGACGGCGTCACCTACAGCTCGCGCAATCCGTACCTGGGCACCGGCGAATGGCTCGAGGACCAGCGGATCGACTACATCCTGGCCACCGAGGGCCTGGTTCCGACGGACGCCCACTTGGTCGGGTTCGACGAGGACCACGGCCGGCCGCCGTCCGACCACTACGCCGTCGTCACCGACGTACCGGTGGCCTGATCGCCATGCGCCTGCGGCGGAGTCATCCGGACCAGCCAGGCTTCAGCCGCCGGCGGCGCGGCCGCGGTTTCGCATACTACGATGCCGACGGCAACCTGATCGAGGACACCGACGTCGTCGAACGGATCCGGACGCTGGCGATCCCGCCCGCCTGGAAGGACGTGTGGATCAGCCCTTTTCCGAACGGGCACATCCAGGCGGTCGGTACCGATCAGGCCGGACGCAGGCAGTACCTCTACCACGACGACTGGCGGACCACGCAGGACGCGGACAGGCACGACCGGGTCCGGCAGTTGGCGCGGAAGCTGCCGGCGTTCCGCGAGGCGCTCGACGCGGACCTGGACCGGCGCGGCCTCGACCGGCGGAAGGTGCTGGCGGTCGCGCTGCGGATGCTCGACTACGGCGTCTTCCGGACCGGTAACACGCAGTACGCCGAGGAGAACGGCAGCCGTGGCGCCGCCACGTTGCTGCGCCGCGACGTCCGCGTCAGCCGGGGTCGGCTGGTGTTCGACTTCGTCGCGAAGGGCGGGCAGCGCCGGACGATCGAGCTGGACGACGACGAACTCGTGGCGGCGGTCCGGTCGCTGAAGCGCGGCCGGCACGGGAACTCGCGGCTGCTGGTGTACCGCGACGAGGACGGGTACCACGAGATCGACGCGGGGATGATCAACGAGCGGTTCCACGAACTGGTCGGTGACGACTTCACCGTCAAGGACCTGCGGACCTGGACGGCGACCGTGCACGCCGCGCTGGACCTGGCCGAGGCGGATCCGCCGACGACGAAGCGCGCGCTCGACGAGGCCGTCAAGGACATGCTCGAGGAGGTCTCGGACCACCTGGGCAACACGCCTGCCGTCGCGCGCTCGTCGTACGTCGATCCGCGCGTCGTCGAGCAGTACGAGCACGGGCACACGATCGCGGACACCGTCGACCGGGCCGGCGACGACCTCGGCGACGAGGCGACCCGCGCCCGGCTGGAACGGTCGGTCAACAAGATCCTCGACCGGGACACCCGGGTGTGATGGGGGTGCCCAACGATCATGCGCCGGACGCGGTCCGCCCGGAGGAGCTCCGGGCGGTGTTCGCCGGGACCGTCGCCGGTACCGTCGGGATCGAGGAGGAGTTGCTGCTGGTGGATCCCACGAGTGGGCTGCCGGTCGACGCGGCCGGTGTGTTAGGTGCCGTCGGCAACCCGCGGATCAAGCAGGAGCTGCCCGCCTGTCAGGTCGAGATCGCGACCTTCGTGCACAAGGATCCGGTCGATGCGGTCCGGGAACTGCGACGGTGCCGGATGCTCCTGGCCGCCGCGTGCGGCGCCGGCGTGACTCCGATCGCGGCGCCGGTCCACCCGTTGATCGACGGTCCCGTCGCGCTGGCGCGCACCGCGCGGGCCGCGGATCTCGCGGGCCGGTACCGCGAGGTCATCGGGCGGCAGCTGGTGTCGTCGTTGCAGATCCATCTGGCGTTCGGTGACGCGGACTGCACGTTGGGCGTGTACCACGCGTTGCGGAATCTCCTGCCCGAGCTGGCCGCGTTGGCGGGCGCTGCGCCGTTCGTTGCGGGACGCGACACCGGGTTGTGCTCGGCACGGCCGGTGATCGCCGCCGAGCTGCCTCGGCAGGGCGTGCCACCGGTCATCGCCTCGTGGGACGACTTCGCCGCCGATCTGTCCTGGGCGGTCCGTGGGCGGGCCGTGGGCGATCCCTCGGAATGGTGGTGGGAGCTTCGGCCGCACCTGCGCTACGGCACGCTCGAGCTGCGCGTCCTCGACGTACAGGCGACGACGGATCGAGCCGGTGCGCTCGTCCGGTTCGTCTCGGCGCTCGCCGCACGGCTGACGGACTCGTACCACCTCGGTGAGCTGCCGTCACCGGCGCCGTCCTGGCGGATCGCGGAGAACCGGTGGATCGCGCTGCGCGACGGCGTCCGGGGCGAGTTGATCGACCTGCGCACCGGTGAGTCGCGTCCGGCCCGACGCTGCCTCCACGACCTGATCGACGCCGCGGATCCTTACGCGGCTGGAGGTTTGGACGATGTCCGGACGCTGGTGGAGCACCCGCCGGTGGAGCAGTTGCGGGCGCTCGGTCCGCAACGAGTCGTTCCGTGGCTCGCGGAGGTGTTCACGGCATGAGGCTGCTGACGTTGCCGGGCGTGTTCGCGCCGATCTCGGATTCGTGGATGCTGGCCGACGCCATCCGGGAGGAGCCTCTCGGCGAGGGATCGCGGGCGCTCGACGTCTGCACCGGGAGCGGCGTGCTGGCGCTCACGGCGGCGGAGTGCGGTGCGGAGACGACCGCCGTCGACGTGTCGCGGCGGGCGCTGCTCACCGTGCGGCTGAACGCGTTGCGGGCCGGTGTGCAGGTGCGGACGCTGCGGGGCCGGACGTACGGGCCGGTCGCCGGTGAACGGTTCGATCTGATCGTCAGCAATCCGCCGTACGTGCCGTCGCCGCGTCCCGACGTACCGCGCTTCGGCGCCTGCCGCGCATGGGAGGCCGGTCACGACGGACGGATCGTGCTCGACGCGCTCTGCGACGGCGCACCGGCGCACCTGCGACCGGGCGGCGCGCTGCTCGTCGTGCACTCGTCACTGATCGGCATCGACGAGACGCTCGCGCGGCTGCGCCGCGCCGGCCTGAAGGTCGAGATCCGCGCGCGGGTGCGCGGGCCGCTCGGTCCGTTGATGCGGGCTCAGCAGGCCGCCGGGACGATCCCGGCCGGCATCGAGGAAGAGGACGTGGCGATCATCCGGGCGTGTGCTCCGGCGGCCGCCTGAGCGGCAGCGTATGCGTGCCGTCACACAACGGCGGGATCCCGGTGCGGCCACAGCGGCAGAGCGCGACGGTCCGGCGGGACGCCGGCAGCGGATCGCCGTTCTCGTCGAGGAGCACGAATTCGCCCCGGACCAGTAGCGGGCCGTCCGGGTACGCGCGGATCTCTGTCATGCCCTGGCGGTACCCACCCCGCAAGCGAATCCACGAACATCCCGCCGGGTACCGGACGCCCATGCAGCTACCACCCGCACGCGGGCCGCTCAGCGCCTGGATGATCAACAATCTCAGGGGATCCGCCACCCGCACCGTCGACGTCGGTGCGTCCGATCGCCCCTACGCCGACGAGGACCTGCAGCTCGCGCTCTGGGTCGCGTACGAGCTGCAGTACCGCGGATTCGACGACGTGGCTGCCGAACGCCAGTGGGACCCGCGGATCATTGCCTTCCGCACCCGGTTGGAGCAGCCGTGGCTGGCCTGGTTGGAGGCGAACTGCCGGGTCGTCCCGAGCGCCCGGCCGATCGCGGCGCAGCTCCGGGACCTGATCGACGGCGCGGACGGTCCGCGACTGGCGCCGTACCTGCGTCGGCATGCCACGAAGGAGCAGTTCCGGGAGTTCGTCCTGAACCGCTCTGTGTACCAGCTCAAGGAGGCCGATCCACACAGCTTCGCCCTGCCACGCCTGGACGGTGCGACCAAGGCCGCGCTGATCGAGATCGAGGCGGACGAGTACGGCGGCGGGCGGCCCGAGCGGATGCATTCCGAACTCTTTCGTACGACGATGCGCTGGCTCGCGCTCGACGACACGTACGGGTACTACGTTCCCGCCGCACCTGCCGTCACCTTGGCGGTGTCGAACGTGATGTCGCTGTTCGCGATTCACAGCCGATGGACCCCGGCGCTGCTCGGGCATCTGGCCGCGTTCGAGATGACGTCCACGCTTCCCAATCGCCAGTACGCGACGGGAGCGATCCGGCTCGGTGCCTCGGAGGAGGCGGCACGGTACTTCACCGAGCACGTCGAGGCGGACGCGGTCCACGAGCAGATCGCGGCCCACGATCTCTGCGGGAACTACGTCCGGCAGCATCCCGGTGCGCTCGGCGACGTACTGTTCGGCGCTCGCTGTGCGCTGACGGCCGACGACCTCTTCGCGGAACACCTGCTGACCACCTGGGACGCCGCTGCCGCTTCAACTGTCCTTTCGCACGGTGAGTATCACTCGACCACGTCGCCGTACCGCGCTCGCTCGTAGGTGAAGAACGCGGTCATGAGCAGCACGAAGGCCGCCGCGCCGACGGGGTAGGCGATCGGGAGCGCGTCACGGCCGGCGATCCGGACGATCAGCAGCGCCGTGCCGATCCCCGCGATGGCGGTGGTGATGAGCGCGGTGGTGCAGGCGATCGAGAAGACCTCCGGGCGCTGCTTGGCGGCGAGCATCGCCAGCGCCTCGGTCGTGTCGGGCGGGTCGGAGTGGCGGCTGAACTTGCTGAAGTAGACGGCGTGGTCGGTGTCGAGGTTGCGGTAGTACCGGCGGATCCGGGCGATCGCCTGCTGGTACATGAGCCCTTGGACGCCGGTCTCGACCAGGCGGATCGTCGTCACGGCGCCGAGGCCGAACAGCAGCGGGAGGACCGCGGAGACGAACGGCCAGAACACCCGGTCGTCGTGAACGGTGAACCCGATCGCGACCAGCGAACTGGACACGGTCAGGACGAAGGCGGTCGGCCGGCTGCCGGCCTCCGAGATCGCGGAGCCGGCCGCGGACTGCAGGACGTAGCGCTCGGTGGTCCGCGCACCGAGCACGGTGGCGTGTTCTTGGCTGTCCATGGCTGCCCGGTACCCACCCGGAGCGGCTGGTTTCCTGGCGGGTGGAGTGGGCACCGCGCGGGCGTCCAGCGAATCTGGCGCAGGAGGAGGACGAAATGACGACCGCACGAGATCTGATGACGCCGGGCGCCGAGTGTGTGGGCGAGAAGGAGAGCCTGGCCGACGCGGCCCGGAAGATGCGCGACCTGGACGTCGGCGCCCTGCCGATCTGCGGTGAGGACAACCGTTTGAAAGGGATGCTGACCGATCGCGACATCGTCGTGAAGTGTGTCGCCGACGGCGGCGACCCGAACAAGACCACGGCCGGAGCCTTCGCCCAGGGCAAGCCGGTGACGATCGGCGCGGACGACTCCATCGAGGAGGCGCTGCGGACGATGGAGGAGCATCAGGTACGGCGCCTTCCGGTGATCGACGGCCACGACCTGGTCGGCATGCTCGCGCAGGCCGATGTCGTCCAGGCGGCACCGGGCCGGGCGGGCCGCACGGTCAGCGAGATCTCCGAACCCAAGTAGGGCAGGTCACTTGTCCGCGGGCACGTCGATGACGCAGAACTCGTTGCCCTCGGTGTCGCGGAGTACCACGAAGTCGTGGCGATCGGGGTACTGCCAGCCGTCGACGCGGGTCGCTCCGAGCTTCACGAGACGCTCGATGTGGCCGTCGCGGTCGGAGGTGTACAGGTCGAGATGGACCGGCGCCGGAGTGGCGGGGATATCGTCGGCCCGCTGCAGCAGTACGGCGGGACCGGCGCCGGCCGGATCGTCGAGCCGGGCGAACTGGTCGGTGTCGCCGATCCGCGCGGGACGGCGGTAGCCGAGCGCCGCCGACCAGAAGTCGGCCGCTCGGTCCAGGTCGGTCGCGTTCACACACACGGTGGCCAGCCGGAGGTCGCCGACCTCCTGGGGGCGTTCGGTAGTCAGTTGTGTACTCGGCATGTCACCACGGTGCCCGGACGGTTTGCGGGCATGCGTCGCGGGCACCGGAAAACCATGATGCACAGAGCGTGGCGAATCCTGGCAGCGGCGGTGGTACTTGGCCTCGCGCTGGTCGCTGTGCCCGCATCGGCCGGCACCGCGGCGGACCCGACGCCCTCACCGACACTGGGCTCGACGAACTCGCCTGCGCCGAATCCGCCGGGAGCGTCGGACGCGGACCCGAGCGACTACAACGGCGCCGTCTGGGTCGTGGTAGGCGCTGCGGTCGTGGTCCTCCTCGTCGGCGGCGGAACCCTCCTGCTACAGCGATCCCGCCGCCTCGAGATCAGTCAGCGGAGCACGCCCGAGGACGAGGAGCGCGCCGCGGCGGAGCGCGACCAGCCACCGACCGATCGTCGGCCCTGACCGGTCAATCCGCTTGCGACAGTTGGCCTACGTGTCGCGGGGGAGTTGCTCGTCCGGGTCCGCGTCGGGCTCTGGTTCGGGCTCCGGGTACGGCGAGAGATCCGGGTCGTCCTCCGGCCCGGTCCGGCCGGGGAAGATGCGGTCGGGATCGGCCGGGTCGTCCAGTGGCGGAACAGGCCCCGGAGGTGTGGGAACAGTGCTCATGTCAGCCTCCTTCTCCACGCTCGGGTGCTGATTCCGGTCCGGTGCCCGCAGCACGCATGCTGAAACGATCAGGCCGATCAGATCGAGGGCAGTCGCCGGCTGTCGATCAGCTGCTGGGCGACCTCGCGCAGCTTGGTGTTGGTGTCCTGGGAGTACCGCCGGAGCACCTGGAAGGCCTGATCGCCGTTCAGGTCGTAGCGCTCCATCAGGATGCCCATCGCCTGGCCCACCAGCTTCCGTGCGTCGACAGCGACCCTCAGGTTCTCCTCGCGCCGCGCGCTCGCGACCGCCACGGCCGCATGCCGGGCCAGGATGTAGGCGATGGCTTCCTCGTCCGGCCCGAAGGCGTCCGTGCGCTTGCTGTACAGGCCCAGGACACCGACCGTACCCGAGCCGGTCCACAGCGGTAGGTCGAGCACACTGCGAACGCCGAGCGCGAGCACCTTCTCCGTCCAGTCCGGCCACGACGACTCCTGCTCGGTGTCGCGCACCATGACCAGCTTCCGGGTCCGCAGGCACTCCACCAGCGGACCGTCCCCACCGATCATCTGGGACTGGAAGACATCCGCCACCGTCGAGTCGGTCACCGCCGGAACCTCCGGGCGTCCGCCCGCGGTGTGCAGCGCGACACCCGCATACTCACAGCTCAGCGCGTGCAGCGCGAAGTCGACGACCGCTTGGACGGTCTCGTCCACACCGTCGGCTTCGTGCATCTCCAGCGCCAGCCGGGAGAAGTCGTCGGCTGCCTGCCCGACGCCCGCGGCGTCCGTGGACCCGACAGGTTCGCCCTCGGTGGCACTGACTCGTCGACCGGTGTCTGTCACCAACCCATCATGCACTGATCGGGACGGCGAACCTAGTGCGTCAGGCCGAGAGCGCGAGTTGCAGGTGACCGATAATCGTGCGCAGACGCCGTGACACTTGCATCTGGCTGACACCGATCTCGGCACCGATCTCCGCCTGGGTGCGGTGGTCGACGAAGCGCCTGCGGAGGATGAGCTGATCGCGCTCGGGCAGGCCGTCGACGACCGGCAGCAGGGAGTGGACCTGGTCGACGAGTTCGTAGGTATCGCCCGGTTCGGCGACCTCCCGTACCGGGTTCAAGGTACCGGAGCCGGACGGCCGCTCGGCGTCCAGCGAGGTCGGCTGGAAACATCCCCGCGCCTGCTCCGCCTCGATGACGTCGGCGACGTCGACGCCGATCGCGTCGGCGAGCTCGCCGGAACTCGGCCAGTGCCCCAGTTCCAGGGCCATCGTGGTCTGGACGGCGTTCACCCGGGACTGGATCTCCTGCAACCGCCGCGGGAGCTTGATCGCCCACGCATGGTCGCGAAAGTGATGCCGGATCCCGCCGCGGATCGTCGGCACGGCGTACGACCGGAAGTCTGAGCCCGGCGTCGGCCGGTAGTTGCGTACGGCCCGGATCAGGTGCTCGACGGCGATCTGTTCGAGATCCTCGGCGTCGACTCCGCGACCGCGGTACCGGCGGGCGATGGTCCGGGCGAGCGGGATGCCGGCGACGATCGCCTCGTCGACGAGCTCCTCGCGGCGCTGCCCGCGACTGGCGTGTGCTGCCCGGAGGAGGCTCTCGGTCCGGGCGGACTGTTCGGCGTGGGACGACGGAACCTGGACTGGACTACTCGTAGTCATTGCGGGTTGTCCTGCCTGTGCCCGTCCCGGCCGAGTGCGGCGCCTTGTTGTACCGCGACCGGGACGCCCTCCGGGTACCCGCGGTTCGGCAGGTGAATCGTCCGCGCCGGCTGAGTCGTCGCGGTCAGCGTTTGTGCCGGACGTACGCCGGGATCACGAGCCAGAAGACCAGGAACCACACGAGTACCACGGCCACCACGGCCAGTGCGGCACTGCGCGGGAGTACGACGTCCAGCGCGATCAGCACGCCGCCGCACATCGACGCGACGAGAAACGCCATACCGCTGGTGGTCAGCCAGTGGGCGATCGTCACCAACTGGTCGCGCTGGCCTTGCTGGTACAGCACTCGGTGCAGCGCGACAGGCGCCAGGAACAGAGCGACCGCGAGGGCCGCGGCGATCAGCGTGCCGGCGTACACGGCATGCGTGAAGTCGTCCGCGCCGTGGAACGGCCCCTGGAACGCGATACCGAGCAGGAACGCGAACAGGATCTGCGTCCCGGTCTGCATCAGCCGCAGCTCCTGCAGGAGCTCGTTCCAGTGCCGATCGAGCCGTTCGCCGGACGACTCACCGTTCCGTTCGTACGCCAGCGAATCCGATCCCATGCCTCAGCCCTCCGTCGTAAGTCAGCACCTCGGTACCCCGGAACGCGGCACTCGACACGCGCATGCGTGCCGCCCGGCCCGGGCACCGGAGCCGCTGACCGAGGAGGGAGCTATGCACGCACTCGTGCTGAACTGCACGCTGAAGCCGTCACCGGCGCGATCGAACACCGATCAGCTGGCCGAGGTCGTCGTGGACGGCCTGCAGCGCGAGAAAGTGAACGTCGAACGGATACGGCTGGTGGCCCAGCGCATGCTCGAGCGGATGGACGCGATGCTGAGCGAGACGGACGCAGCGGGGCGCCCGGTGGCGTACAACCGGGTCGCCGGCGTCGTTGTCACCGGCAACGAGGACGGCGCGCACCACGTCATCTCCGAGATCAGCGGGGCGCTGTGCGACATCGGGTACACGATCCCCGGCCAGTCCTGGACGTACTGGAACAAGGGCCCCGGTCCCGGGCCGAGCTACACCGAGACGGCCGAGGGGCACGAGTGGTCGGCCAAGACCGGCCGCGCGATGGCCTCGAACCTCGCCGCGGAGGCCAGGGCCCTCGCGGACAACCCGATCCCCGCGCCCAGCGGGTGACATCACCGGCCCCGCTGTGGACTCGGTGTGGCGTGGGCGCGGGAGGGTACTGGGGTCCCGTGAGCGAGAACGAGTGCCAGATCCAGGCGAGTGCCGAAGACGTGTTCGCCGTACTGACCGACGGATGGTCGTACGCCGCGTGGGTGGTGGGCGCGTCCCGGATCCGTGACGTCGACCCGCCGTGGCCCGAACCCGGCGGGAACATCCACCACTCCGTCGGGGCGTGGCCGTTGCTGATCGACGACACCACGACCTCCCTGGAGTACGAGCCGCTGAAGCGGCTGCGGCTGCGCGTCCGGGTCTGGCCCGCCGGGCACGGCGAGGTGGAGTTCCGGGTGACCGAGACCGCCGACGGGTGCCGGATCGTGATGACCGAGCAGTCGACCAGCGGCCCGATCTCGCTGCTGCCCACGGCGGCGGCCGATCTGGTCCTGCATCCGCGGAACGCGGAGACCCTGCGACGGCTCAAGCTGCTCGCCGAGAAGCGGTCCTGATCGTTCGCCGTCGTTTGTCGCAGTACGGCGCGGGAACCGGCCCGGAATGGGAAAGATCGATCGGATCGCGGAGCCTTGGGGAACGCGGGCGCCGTACGGGCCGGGGGAGCGGTGGCCGGTCCGCGTGGACCTCCGGCTGGACGACGGGGTGAGTCCGGCGGACGTCGACGCCTGGGTGCAGTCGGCGACGATCCTGCACTCGAACGGGGACGGCCTGGACATCGCGGTCAAGGACGGCCGGATCGTCGGCGTCCGCGGCCGGGCGGTGGACCGGGTGAACCACGGCAGGCTCGGGCCCAAGGACCTGTTCGGGTACCAGGCGAACAACTCCGCCGATCGGCTCACGACACCGCTGATCCGGCGCGACGGTGAACTCGTCGAGACCGACTGGGAGACCGCGATGACAGCGGTCGCCGGCCGGACGAAGGAACTGCTCGCCGAGCGCGGGCCGAGTTCGATCGGGTTCTACACGACCGGGCAGCTGTTCCTGGAGGAGTACTACACGCTCGCGCTGGTCGGCCACGGCGGCGTCGGCACGAACCACCTGGACGGCAACACCAGACTCTGTACGGCGACCGCGGCGGCCGCGCTGAAGGAGTCGTTCGCGTGCGACGGCCAGCCGGGCTCGTACACCGACATCGACCACGCGGATGTCATCGCCCTGTACGGGCACAACATGGCGGAGACGCAGACCGTGCTGTGGACCCGGATCCTCGACCGCCTCGCCGGGCCGAACCCGCCGAAACTCCTGTGCGCGGATCCCCGCCGTACGCCGGTGGCCGAGGCCGCGACCATCCATCTCGCGCCCCGGCCGGGGACGAACGTCGCGCTGATGAACGCGATCCTGCACGAGATCATCGCCAACGCATGGGTCGACCGCGACTACGTGGACCGGCACACGGTCGGGTACGACGAACTCGAGAAGCAGGTCGCCGACTGCGATCCGGACTGGGCCGCGGCGATCTGCGACGTACGACCGGGCGACATCCGCGACGCGGCACGGCTGCTCGGTACGGCGGAACGGCTGCTTTCGACTGTCCTGCAAGGCTTCTACCAGTCGCACCAGGCGACGGCAGCGGCCGTGCAGGTCAACAACGTGAACCTGATCCGCGGCATGCTCGGCCGGCCGGGCTGCGGGATCCTGCAGATGAACGGGCAGCCGACCGCGGAGAACACCCGAGAATGCGGCGCGGACGGCGACCTGCCGGGCTTCCGGAACTGGGCGAACGACGAACAGGTCGCCGACCTGGCGCGGGTCTGGAACGTCGACCCGCTGCAGATCCCGCACTACTCCGAGCCCACACACCTGATGCAGATGCTGCGCTACGTCGAGGACGGGTCGATCCGGTTCCTCTACGTCAGCGGGACGAACCCGGCGGTGTCGTTGCCCGAACTGCGCAGGATCCGCGAGCTGCTCACCCAGGATCGGCTGTTCCTCGTCGTCCAGGACATCTTCCTGTCCGAGACCGCGGACCTGGCCGACGTGGTGTTGCCGGCGGCAACCTGGGGCGAGAAGACCGGGACCTTCACGAACGCCGACCGGACGGTGCACCTGTCGGAGAAGGCAGTCGAGCCGCCGGGCGCGGCGCGTGCGGACCTGGACATCTTCCTCGACTACGCGCAGCGGCTCGACCTGAAGGACAAGGACGGACAGCCGCTGGTGAAGTGGACTGACGCGGAGGGTGCGTTCGAGGCGTGGAAGGAATGCAGTGCCGGAAGGCCCTGTGACTACACCGGTTTGAGCTACGAGAAGCTCCGTGGCGGACGCGGGATCCAGTGGCCCTGCAACGAGGAGCATCCGGACGGCACCGAGCGCATCTACGTGGACGGTGAGTTCTGGAGCGCGCCGTCGTACTGCGAGAGCTATGGCAAGGATCTGGTGACCGGAGCGCCGTTGGACCCGGTGGAGTACCAGGCGATGAATCCGTCCGGGAAGGCGGTGCTGAAGGCGGCGGAGTACCTGCCGCCGCACGAGCCGGCGACTCCGCAGTACCCGTATCTGCTCACGACTGGGCGAACGTTGTACCACTTCCACACCCGGACGAAGACGGGACGGGTACGACAGTTGCGGAACGCCGCACCGGACGTCTGGGTGGAGATGTCGGCGTACGACGCGGAGCTGCACGGCTGGGACGAGGGCGATCTGCTGCGGGTCAGCACGCCCCGCGGGAGTGTGGAGGCTCGGTTGCGGATCAGTGGCATCCGGTCGGGGACGCTGTTCCTGCCGTTCCACTACGGGTACTGGGACGCGCCGACCGGCCGGGCGGACCGGGCGGCGAACGAGTTGACCGTGACCGACTGGGATCCGAGCTCGAAGCAGCCGCTGTTCAAGTGCGCGGCCGCCAAGGTGGGACGCGTCGCTGTCGGGGACGCGCCGTCGGCGGCGCCGACGACGACGGCCTCGAAGCCGGTCGGTGGCGGGATCCGGCGGACCGTTGGCGGGATCGACGCCACCGTCGTCGAACATTTCGAGGCAGACCTGGAGGGGAGCCGGTGACGAAGAACAAGGTGGGTCTGGCGATCCGGGAGCTGCACCGGTCCGAGAACGACCTGGCCGCGGAACTGCTCCAGGCGTCCAGCCGGCACAAGGCCGAGCACGACATCTTCTATCTCGGCCGGGACCTGGCCAGGTGGTCGCAGGACCACGTCCGGGAGCTGGCGAGACATGGCAAGAACTACGACGTCGAACTCGACGCCGAGCCGCACGACGAACCCCGACTGCTGGCGACGGTCCGGCAGAAGGGCGCGGAGCTGATCGGCGGGCACCACGACCCGGCGCTCCTGCTGCTGAAGGATCTCCGCGAGATCCACCGCAAGGCCGCCGGTGTCTCGCTCGACTGGGAAGTGCTGGCTCAGACCGCCCAGGCGCTGAAGGATTCCGAGCTACTGGCGCTGACGAAGGCATGCCATCCGCAGACGCTTCGCCAGCTCCGGTGGGCCAACGCGTCCTTGAAGGCCAACGCCGCCCAGATCATGGTGACCCCTTAGCTCACGTCCCCACCTCGGCCTGCTGGCGGAGGCGCCCGAGGGCGGCCGTCCAGAACAGGTCGTAGTGATGGATCAGGCCGTGGCGGATGCCGCCGTGGGTCAGGATCAGGTGCGCACCCCGCAGCGCCGGGACCACGTCCACCAGGACCGTGCTGGACCGGTGCGGCGGATCGTCGAACGCGGCCTGGAAGTAGTGCGGGGGCTCGCAGGTCGTCACGATCCCGGTTTCCTGGGTCCGCGGACCTGTCGCCACCGTGAACGCACCGCGCTGTGTGTCGCTCAGGACCGCCGGCCCGAGCCAAGTGCTGAGGAGTTCCGGCCTGGTGATCAGCTTCCACAGGCGGCCCGCATCACAGTCAAATGTCCTGACATATCTGAGCTGTGGTGCCCGATTCGTGCGAGTCGTCCGTTGCGCGTCCGTCGTACGAGCCATACGGGTCCAGTGCCCGCCCATCGCCCTCCGCAGTCGCCCGGATCCACTTCACGTGCCCGCAATTGCCGGGAGACGGAAGCCGGGCTGACGATCAGAGCATGGTCAGTCGACGGCCGCGGGTGGGGCGCCTTTGCCGGTGAGGTGGGACGGTTCGCGTTTGCGGGGGAGCATCAGGGCCGGCACGAGCGTCAGGCCGACCAGCACCCACGCGACCCAGAAAGTGTGCGCGAACGCCTCGGCAGCGTCGACCAGGCCGCGGCTGATCGCGGCGGGGTCGAGATGGAGCTGGGCAAGGCTTTCCGGGCGGGTGTTGGACAGGATCGCCGCCTGGGTCTCGCGGATCCCCTCGCCGAGTCCGGGAATGTTCTGGGTGCCGGGGATGATCGGCGAGTTGTTGAGCTGGTTCGTCAGGATGACCGACATGGTCGCGACGCCGCACGAGGACGCGATCTGCTGGGTGATGTTGAGCAGCGTGGAGCCGCGCGCGACCTGCGGGCCGGAGAGCGTCCGCAGCGCGGACGTGAACAGCGGCATCATCGTTCCGCCCATCCCGAACCCCATCACGACCAGCATCGCGATAATTGCGCCGTACGACGTGGTCGCCGTGACCTGCGTCAACCCGAACATGCCGGCGACGATCAGCGCGATCCCGACCGGCACGATCCGCCCGACCGGCACCTTGTCGACCAGCCGCCCCGCGATCGGCATCGTCACCATCGCGCCGAGCCCCTGCGGCGCGACCAGGAGGCCCGCATGCAGCGTGGACTCGCCGCGGATCTGCTGGAAGTACGTCGGGACGAGCAGCAGCCCGCCGAAGAACGCGGCGGCGAACAGGAACATCGTGACGATCGAAACGGTGAGGTTGCGGTCGCGGAACAGCCGCAGATCGAGCAGCGGGTGCTCCGGCCGGAACGAGTGCCACACGAACGCCGCCATCAGCAGTACGCCGACCAGCATCGACACCCAGACGCGCGGTGCGCCGAAGTCGCCGTTCTCTGCGGGCAGGGACGAGACGCCGAACAGGAACAGCGCGAGTCCGGGCGACATCAGCGCCACCCCGACGAAGTCGAACGACTCCGCCCGTTCCGCGTGGTCCTTGGCCAGCGCGAACCACGCGTAGACCAGCGCGATCACGCCGAGCGGCACGTTGATCAGGAAGATCCAGTGCCAGCTCGCGATCTGGATCAGCCAGCCGCCCAGGATCGGCCCCAGGATCGGTCCGAGCAGCATCGGTACGCCGAGGATGGCCATCAGCCGCCCCATCCGGTGCGGCCCCGCGGCGCGGGTCATGATGGTCATGCCGAGCGGCATCAGCATGCCGCCGCCGAGGCCCTGCAGGACGCGGAACACGATCAGCATGTCGATGCTGGTTGCGGTGGCGCACAGCGCCGAGCCCGCGGTGAACAGGGAGATCGCGGCCATGTAGAGCCGTTTGGTCCCGAACCGGTCGGCCGCCCAGCCGGTCAGCGGGATCACGGTCGCCAGCGCGAGCGTGTACGCCGTGACGGTCCAGGCGACGTGGGAGTACGCGATCGGGCTGTCCGGCGTACCGAACTCGTCCTGGAAGGTGGGCAGCGCGACGTTCACGACCGTGATGTCGAGGATCGACATGATCGCGCCCAGCACCACGACGCCGGCGATCTTCAGCACCGCCGCGTCGATCTGGTCCGGGTACTCCGGCTGCGTCTCGGACTGGCTCACGATGGGACCCCCCTCGGGCACGCGTCAGGTCCTGTCCGAGATTACGCGCCCGGCCGGCGTCAGCGGGGAAGGAGGTCCGCGGCCTGCAGTTGTCGCCAGATCTCGGACTGGTCGACCACGGTGACGCCGAGCTTCTCCGCCTTGGTCAGTTTGGACGCGCCGACGTCGGCCCCGGTGATCAGGAAGTCGGTGCTGGCCGAGACCGACGAGGCGATCGTCGCCCCCGCCCGCTCGCACAGCCGCTGGAAGGCCGGGCGCGCGACCTTCTCGCCCGATCGCGGGTCGCTGATCGCTCCGGTGACCACGACCGTCTTGCCGGCCAGCGGCGCTCCGGCCGCGACGACCGGTGGCAGATCCTCTTCGCGTACGTCGAGTGACACGCCCGCTGCACGGAGTCGCTCGAGTTCGGGGCGGAGTCGCTCGAGGTGCTCGATCAGGGAGGCGGCGACCTTCGGGCCGATGTCCTCGACGGCGACGAGTCCGTCGACGCCCGCGTCGGCGACCTGCTCCAGTGAGCCGAACCCGGCGCGGCACAGGCGGGCCGCGGTGCCTTCGGACGCCATCGGGATCGCGAGGCCGATCAGCGCGCGCCGCAGGCCGACCTGGCGGCTGGTGTCGATCGACTCGATCATCCGGGCGGCCGAGACCTCACCGATCCGGTCGAACTCCAGCAGCCGCTCGGCGGTCAGGTGGTAGAAGTCCGACGGATTCTCCAGGATTCCGGCGTCGGCCAGCCGCTCGATCCAGACCCCGCCGATCGCGTCGATGTCGGCGGCCGCGCGGGAGGCCCAGTGGATCAGCCGGCGCACCGTCTGGGCGGGGCAGGAGACGTTGGTGCAGAACAGTTCGCGGCTGTTGCCCTGCTCGGTCAGCGGCTGCTCGCACGACGGGCACACCGACGGCGGCACGATGTCGCGCTCCGCCCCGGTGCGCTTCGACGCGTCGAGCACCCCGGCGACGAACGGGATGACGTCACCGGCCCGGCGGACCAGCACGGTGTCACCGATCTTGATGTCGCGGGCGCGGATGACCTCCTGGTTCGCCAGCGTCGCGCGCGTCACCGTCGTACCTCCGACGAAGACCGGCTCGAGCCAGGCGACCGGCGCGATCTTGCCGGTCTTGCCGACGTCCCAGACCACGTCCGCGAGAACGGTCGTCTTCTCCTCGGCCGCGAACTTGTACGCCAGCGCACCGCGGGGCGAGCTCGAACGGGTGCCCGCGGCGGCGAAGGCATCGCGATCGGCCAACCGCAGTACGGCGCCGTCCAAGTCGTAGTCCAGGTCGTTGCGCTCCTGCTCGATCGTGGCGATCACCGCCTGCGCCGCCGCGGCGTCGTCGCAGTGCCGCATACCGGCGACGGTGAAGCCCATCGCCTGCAACGCGCGCTCCAGGTCGGTGTCGGTGCTCTCCCGGTCGGTGAGCAGATCGAAGGCGAGGAACTGCAGGCGGCGCTCGGCGACCGTCGCCGGGTCCTTGGCGCGCAGCGTGCCGGCGGCCGCGTTCCGCGGGTTGATCAGCGGCTTGTCGGGATGGGCCGCGTTGTACGCCGCGAACGTGGACCGCAGCATGACGGCTTCGCCGCGGACCTCGATGCGATCCGGTACGTCGAGGCGGTCCGGGACACCGTCCGTGAGCGCCCGGACGAGCGGGGTCACGTCGTCGCCCGTCGTACCGTCGCCGCGGGTGACGGCGCGGGCGAGACGACCGTTCTCGTAGACGAGGGCCAGTGAGAGGCCGTCGAGCTTGGGCATCACGACGACCGACTGGCCGGGGAAGCGGGCGAAGAACGCCTCGACCTGCTCGGGGCGGGTCGCCTTCTCCAGCGACAGCATAGGCCGCGAGTGCCGGACCGGGGCGTGCAGCACCGCGGGCGCGCCCACCTGGTCCAGTGGGTTGGGATCGGGCGTGAGCTCCGGATTGGCCTCGATCAGCGCGCGCAGCTCGTCCTCGACCGCGTCGTACTCCGCGTCGGCGACGACCGGCGACCCGCGGTAGTAGGAGTCCCGCAGGACCACGATGCGATCGGCAAGTTCCTGAATCCGCTCCCCAACGTCCACGGCGAGGAGACTACCGGGCCGCTCCGACAAATTCGTTACCTCTGGCAACGAGTGCTCTGGTCCGGTGACTTCGTAGGATGCTGTAGGTGCCCCCAGAGCAGGACTCGTCCGCTGCAACGCCTGCTCGGGAGTCCGCTGTCCAGTTCGGCCCGCTGTTGCGGCGCCTCCGGCAGGACGCGGGAGTCACGCAGCGGGAGCTCGCCGGGCGGGCGGGGCTGAGTGCCGCGGCGATCCGTGACCTCGAGCAGGGCAGGACGCGCGCCCCGAAGTACAACTCGGTCGAAGCTCTTGCCAAGGCGCTTGCGCTGGGTGCGGGTGAGGCCGAGCGGCTGCACGCGGCGGCGAAAGGGCCTCGGTCGGTCGAAGCGGTCCCTGGCGGGCCGCTGTTCATCGGGGTGCTGGGACCGCTCGAAGTTCGGCACGGTGACGTCGCTGTGCCGCTGAACTCCGAACCGCAGCGGATGCTGCTGGCTCGGCTTGCCCTCGATCCCGGTACGACGGTCGGCCAGGACGAGCTCGTCGAGCTGCTCTGGCCACGCGCCGTACCCGCGAACGCGGTCAAGCTGCTGCAGACCCGGGTCGCCCGGCTGCGACGGCTGCTCGAGCCGGGTCCCGGCATCGTCGGCGCGCGGAACGGCTACCGGCTGTCACTGGACAACGTCGACCTCCTGCGGTTCCGGGAACTGACTGAGCAAGCAGCAGCTGTCGAGCCCCGGGCCGCGCTGGCCAAGCTGGCGCGTGCCGTTCTCCTGTGGCGGGGTGAGACCGATGTGCAGGCGCTCGCGTCGAGTCCGCTGTATGCGGCGATCTCCAACGAGTACGCGGCCGCGGTGCGGGCCTTCGCCACGCTCGCGCGTGATGTGGGCGAGCCCGAGCGGGCACTGGAGGCGCTGCGCAGCCTGACCGCGCGGCACGAGCTCGACGAGCCGCTGCATGCCGAGTTGATCCAGACGCTGGCCGCGTCGGGACGGCAGGCTGAGGCGCTGGCGGCGTACGACCAGATCCGGTCTGCCCTGGCCGATCACCTGGGCATCGACCCGGGGGAGAGGCTCCGGGCGGTGCATCTGGAGGTCCTGCGGCAGCAGAGCGGATCGCAGCCGACCACTCGCCCGGTCGTGCAGCAGGCACCCACGGCTCCACCGGATTTCGTCGGCCGCGCCAACGAACTCGCGACGATCGGCAAGGCCCTCCGCGGATCGGGCGCGCTGTCGTCACGCGTCGTACTGATCAACGGCATCGCCGGCGTCGGCAAGACTGCGCTGGCTCTGACGGCGGCACACCAGCTTCGCCGGCAATACCCGGACGGGCAGCTGTACGCCGACCTGCGGGGGAGCGGTGCCGCAACGCCGTCGACGCTCCAGGTCCTCGGGCGATTCCTGCGTGCGCTCGGCGTACCGGGCCGGCGGATCGGCACGGACGAGGCCGAAGCCGCCGCGTTGCTGCGGAGCGAGCTCGCGGACCGCCGGATGCTGATCGTGCTCGACAACGCTCAGGACACGGCACAGGTACGGCCGCTGCTGCCAGGAGCTGGCCGCAGCGACGTGATCGTGACGAGCCGTCGGCGGATGCCGGACCTGGAGGCGGTCGGCGTCGTGAGCCTCGAGCCGCTGCCGTACGACGACGCGGTCCAACTGATCGTGTCGACGGCGCGGCGGGTAGATGCCGGTGGCAACGGTGTGGCCGAGCTGGTGGAGGCGTGCGCGCGACTGCCGCTGGCGCTGCGGATCGCGGGCGCGCGGCTCGCCACCCGGCGCGAGTGGACGGTCGCCGACCTGGCGGGTCGCCTGGACGACGGCAACCGGCGCCTGACCGAGCTCAGCCTCGGTGAGTCGAGCGTGCTGAACAGCTTCCGGCTGAGCTACGCCGAGCTGGCTCCTGATACCCAGCGTGCGTTCCGGCTGTGCAGCCTGCATCCGGGTGACGATTTCAGCGCCGAGAGTACGGCGGTGCTGCTCGGGATGTCGACGGCCGAGGCCGACCGGGTGCTCGAGGCCTTGCTGGAGGCGAACATGCTGCTCCAGCACTCGAAGGAGCGCTA
Source organism: Kribbella shirazensis (assembly GCF_011761605.1). Lineage (GTDB taxonomy): Bacteria > Actinomycetota > Actinomycetes > Propionibacteriales > Kribbellaceae > Kribbella > Kribbella shirazensis. Next base: position 4,899,815 of record NZ_JAASRO010000001.1, read on the forward strand.
CCGCTTCCACGACCTGCTCGGCCTGTACTCGCGCCGCCTTCTCGCCGAGGATCCCGAACGCGAGTCCGCGCACCTTCGGCTCTATCAGTGGTACGCCGACATGGTCGTGGCCGCGATCGACCGCGCGTATCCGCAAGTCCTGCGCCTGGCTGAGGGTGACGGCACCTTCGGCTCCGAGGACGAGGCGCTCGAGTGGCTGGACCAGCAGCTGCCGACCTTGCTGGCCGTCGTGCAGGGGGCGGCCGAGGTCGGCGAGCCGTCGCTGTCGTGGCGGATCATGGACCAGCTGCGTGGGTACTTCATGATCCGCCTGGACGCGGACGGTTGGCTGCCGGCGGCGGAGACCGGCCTGGCCGCAGCGACGGCGGCCGGGGACGACAGGGCACGGGTCTCGATGCTGATCAACCGCGCGCAGGCGTTCGGTGCGCTCGGGCGCGACGAGGACGCCCTGTCCGACTGCTTGGCGGCGCAGGCCCTGGCTGTCAGCGTGGGCTGGACCCGGGCCGCGGCGTACGGGGCTCACCAGATCGGGTGGCTGCAGTTCATCCGGGGCAGACTCGGCGACGCGGAGCTGTGGATGCTGCGCGCGCTGGAGTTGACCGAGGACGACCAAGGCGGGCACATCCGGGCCATCGTGGTCAACGGCCTCGGCATGATCCGCCTCCACCAGGGCGAGCCGGCGGAGGCGTCCGAGCTGTTCAGCACAGCGTTGCGGATCATCGCGGGCGGCCGCCGGACGTCGGCGTTCGTCATTCGCGGCAACCTGGCGAGCGCCGTACGGCAACTGGGCGACGTCGACCGTGCGGCCGAGCTGCTCGGCGAACTGCTGGAGAAGTACCGGCGCCGCTCGCATCTGCGCGGCGAGCTGTCCACGCTGGACGAGCTGGCCCGGTTGTACAGCCGGCGCGGCGACGGAGCGACAGCCTTGCGTACGGCGCTGCGGGCCCATCAACTCGCACTCGTCGTCCGCGATCGCAAGGCACAGGCGCAGACCGCGTCCGCAGTGGCCGAGGCGCACCTGGCGCTCGGGGACGCGGCGGCCGCGCTGCACTGGATCGAGGAGTGCCTGGCGATCGCGCGCTCGAGCTATCCGTACCTCGAGGCCGAGGCGCTGCTCGTCCTGGCCGCGGCCCGCCACCGGACCGGTGCCACGACCGCGGCCGCCGACGCTGCCGCGCAGGCTGCCGCGATCGCCGCTTCGTGTGGCTTCCGGTGGCTGGAGGCAACGGCCAGGACCGAGGGTTACCTGCAGGCGTAGACGGTCGGCACGAGGGTGCCCGAGCTGACGTCGTACCCGGCGGCCGTCCACCGCGCACCACGCTCGAACATGTGCTGCAGCTGCGTGCCGTCGGGGGAACGTGCTGCCGAGGACGTACCCGCCTTCGATGACCGAGCACCCGAACGACTCGCCCTCCGCCTGCGAGGTTGCCGTGACGAGCAGGGTAGTGGTGGCTGCGACGGCGGCCGCCCCAGCGGCCACCCTGCGTCGGTTGCCCCTGGCGGGCTGGTCGCTTATCGTTGCGCAAACGATTGAGCATCTGGGGAGGTGGTTGCGGTGCGGGCGGAGGACCTTCCGTTGGCCGGCGTGGTGGTGCTGGACTTCAGCCAGTTCTTGGCCGGGCCGGTCGCCGCGCTCCGCCTCGCCGACCTCGGCGCACGGGTGATCAAGATCGAGCGCCCGGTCACCGGCGAGATCGGCCGCACACTCGCGTTCGCCGGCCGCTGGGCGGACGAGGACACCATCTCGTTCCACGCGATGAACCGCAACAAGGGAGCTGTAGTAGCAGACCTGAAGGATCCAGCCGACCTCGAGCGCGTGAAGAGCCTCGTAGCGCGCGCCGACGTAGTGATCCACAACTTCCGCCCCGGAGTCATGGAGCGAATCGGCCTCGACTACGAGTCCGTCCGCACGCTGAATCCCGGCATCGTCTACGCAGCAGCCTCCGGCTACGGCACCGAGGGCCCCTGGTCGACCCGCCCCGGTCAGGACCTGCTGGCCCAGTCCATCTCCGGCCTGACCTGGGCGACCCGCCCCGACCGCCCCACAACCGTAGGCCTCTCCCTGGCCGACCACCTCCTGAGCTGCCACCTTGCCCAAGGCGTAACAGCTCTACTGGTCCGCAAGGTCCGCACGGGCCAAGGCGGCCTGATCGAATCCAGCCTCCTGGAAGCCATGCTCGACCTTCAAGCCAACCGCCTCACCACCCACCTCAACACCCCCGCCCGGTCACCCGACCTGACCGGACCGGATCCGACCGGACCCGACCAGTCGCCGACCGCGCCTGAGGGATCCCGCCACACAACCACCGCACGCCCGGCCAACGCTCACACCGCCGTCGGCTCCTCAGTTGGCGAAGGCCTCGATTCCTTCTCCGCCACCGGCGACTGGCTGCTCCCGGCCCGCCTCTACCCAACCGCGAACGGCCACCTGGCGATCGCGCCAACACCTCTCGCCACCCTGACCCGAGCACTACACGACGACGAGCCGGCGGCGACCGGCCGCGGGGTGGGTGAGGGGCCGCGGACGGGTGAGGTGCGGGAGAGCTGGTTGTCGGGCGGACCGCCGCGGGGTGAGGCCGGGGAAGTCGAGGCGTGGGTTGCGCAGCGGTTGTTGCGGGCGGACACGGGACAGTGGGTGGATGTTCTCGGGGCGGCGGGGATCGATTGTGCTCCGTTGCTGACTCTCGACGAGTTGCTTGCGTCGGCGGAGTTCGCGGCGGTCGAGATGACGCAAACCGTCGTACGGCCCCCGGTGGAGAAGGGTGGTAGACCGCTGCGTCTGACCACCACCCGCAGTCCGATCCGGATCGACGGTGAGGTACTCCGGAACGACCGGGCAGCGCCCCGGCTAGGAGCCCAGGGCAACCTCCGTGAAGGCGCCGGTCCGCTCCTCGCCGAGCCCTCCGGTGCCGTGGCAAGTGGTGCCGGGCTGGATCTGGAGGATGAGCGGGGTGGGTGAGGGCGGCGTGTCCTCGAGGCGTGGGGGTTGGCGGGGTGGGCGCGTCAGTAGGGTGGGCGGTATGGCGACCTTGGGTGATGTCGCGGCTCGTGCCGGTGTGTCGATTTCGGCGGTGTCGCGGGTGCTCAGTGATGCGCCGGATTCGCGGGTGAGTGCGGCCACCAAGCAGCGGATTCTCGACGCGGCCAGTGCGTTGAACTACCGGCCGAACTTCGCCGGGCGGGCGCTCAAGTCGGCGCGGACACAGGTGGTCGGGCTCGTGGTGCCGGATATCACCAATGCGCTGTTCACCGAGCTGATGCACGGTGCGGAGGACGAGGCCGCTGAGCGTGGGTACACCGTGCTGCTCGGGCGGTCGGATGACGTTCGGCCGGGCGGGGAGGTCATCGCGCGGCTGATCGGCGAGGGACGGGTCGACGGTATGGCGTTGCAGGTGGGGGATGGTGTGCCGCCTGCGGGGTTGCGTGATCTGCTGTCTACTCAGGCGCCGATCGTGTTGGTGAACTCGGCGATCCCGGGGCAGGCCGGCTCCGTGACCTTGGACGACCATCGCGGCACGTTGCTTGCGACGGAGCATCTGCTGGGACTCGGGCATGAGCGGATCGCGTTCGCCAACGGGCTGCCGCGGTCGTTCACGGCCAAGCGTCGGCGTACGGGGTACAAGCTGGCTCTGGCCACAGCTGGAGTGCGGGTGCCGGCGGGGTACGAGACCAGGGTTGGCTACACCGTGGACAACGGACGTACGGCTTTGCGGCAGTTGATGGCGCTCGATCCACGACCTACTGGGATCGTGGTGGCCAACGTCAACGCGGCTGTGGGGTTGCTGGGGGAGGCGCGCCGGCTGGGGATCCGGGTTCCGGACGACTTGTCGATTGTCACGGTGCATGACTCGTGGACTGCCGAGAACACGTGGCCGCCGCTTACTGCGGTGAAGATGCAGTTCTACGCGGTCGGGCGGACTGCCGTTCGGAGCGTGATTCGCCGGATCGAGACCGGTGAGACCTCCGATGAGGTTGTCACCGATCCACCGCCGGAGCTCATCATCCGCGAATCCACCGCACCCCCACCCAGCGCCACCTGAACTTCCGCGCTCTCGCGCGCCGCCCGCAAGCACTGGGGACCGCACAACCCACGGTGCAGTGTCAGGCTGCTAGAACGGTGGTGGGTCGTTGGGTGGGTGGGGTGCGGGTTGGCCGGTGGCTTGATCAGGTGTGACGGGGCCGCGGGCAGGTGGGACTGTGATGTAGCGGTGGCCGGTGGGGGCGGTCAGGGTGACGGAGCCGTCGGGGTGGGTGGTGCTGCTCCAGCCCCAGTCCGGATGGTCCTTGATGACGTGGTGGTATTCGCAGTAGGGCGCGAGGCCGGTGAGGGTTGTTCGGCCGGTTTGTGTGAAGGGGGTGGTGTGGTCGCGGTCGCATTGGCGGGAGGTGCGGTTGCAGCCGGGCCAGGCGCAGGTGGGGTGGCGGGCGAGGAGGGTTTCGGTGACGAGGGTGCTGGGGTCGTGGCGGGTGGTGGAGGCTTCGAGGACGGTGCCGTTGGTGGGGTCGGTGAGGAGTCTGCGCCAGGTGCTGTCGGTGGCGATGCGGCGGGCCATGTCGGCGGGGATGGGGCCGTAGCCGGTGAGTTCGCAGGGGTCGTCGTCCATTCCGAGCAGGGTGGTGGCTGGGATGAGGACTTCGATGTGGGGGCGTCTGCGGTGCTGGTCGGGTAGTCGGCGGCCGAGCCAGTCGAGTCCGTTGTGGAGCATGTGTTCGAAGACGTCGGCCATGACGTCGGCACGCCGCTGCTCCGCGGTCCGCCGATCAGGACCACGCCGATCAGAACCACACCCAGCTGAACCCGCGTCAGGATCGCGCGCCGCCGAATCACGTTGGTGGGGATCGCGCGGGGCGGGATCACGCCGGTTCGGTGAGGGGACGCCGGCCGCACCACCGACCGCGTCGTCCGCGGACTCTCCAGTTGCTTCTCCGGCGGCTTCTCCAACCGGCTCTCCAACCGCGCGGCCAGCAAATTCAGCGGCCGACGGGTGAGCTGCCATCTCAACCGCAGTACCAACCGCCGTCCCGGCGATTGTCTCGGCGCTGGTCCCGGTGCTCGCGGTGCTGTGCGCGGTGCGGGTCGTGCTGCTGCCCGTGCTGCTCGGGCTGGTGGTGCCGGTCGGGCTGGTCGCAGTGCTCGGGATGTTGGGGGTTCCTCGTTTGGCGAGGTCGGCCATGGCTTGGATGACGACCCACATTTGCTGGATTTTGTCGGCGGTGTGGACGACCCATAGTCCGGCCATGCCGTCGGGGAGGGGGACGATTTTGCAGGTGCGGTCGGTGACCGCGGCGCGGTGGCGGTCGGCGTCTTCGCGGATGGTGTGTTTGGCGACCTGACGGCGCAGTGATTCGCGGAGGTTCTTGTGGGTCTGGCCGGGGGCGCGGCGCAGCACGTGCGCTTCGACTGCTTGGGCGGCGTCGGTTGGGAGGTGCCGGGTGGCTTCGGAGATGGCCAGGGCTTTGGACCAGGTCAGGGCGCCGCAGCGTAGTGCGGTGTGGGTCGCGGTGAGGGGGCCGGTCAGGTGGAGTGCGGTGTCGATGTGGCGGGCGGCGGTGTCGGTGGACAGGTGCAGGGCGGCGCCGATCTCGGCGGACCAGGAGCGTTCGGGGTCGATCGGGCGGCCGGAGGTGTCGATCTGGGTGGGGCGGGGGATCTCGGTGGCCTGGGCTTTGCGTTGGCGCACGAACGATGCCATCGCGGAGGTCTTGATGGACGCGGCCCAGGCTTCCATCCGCGCGGCGGCCTTCATCGCCTCGATCAGCGCGACCGGTGACTCGCACTGCGGCCGCAACCGCTCCAGTGCGGCGGCGAGTTCGGCGCCGGGCGGCAGGAACACCCAGGCCGGGGCCTTCCGGCGCAGCATCTCCCGTTCGGCCTCGTCCTGATCGACACCGGCCCATTCCAGCCAGTCCAGCCAGTCGACCCGCGACATCGCTGGCAGGTTGTCGTACAGGTCCTCCTCGCTCAGGACGACGGGAGGGTGTGGGTCTTCGAAGTCGTACAGGTCGTCCGGGGGCAGCATGAACTCGTCAGGCACCACGAACTCCTCGTGCGGGGTCCGATCCCGCGGCACCCCGCGCCGCTCACACTGCCCGTGCTGTGGCGCGGCCGGGTCAGGCGCGACGGTGGGCCCGGCGGCAGCAGCCTTGCCGGGGCGCCGAGTCGACACCATCGCAGTCACGCATCTAGATTAGAACAGCTGTTCGATTGAACGCAAATCGCGGACGGCTGCCCCTGGTCAGGGCGCCTGGGGAAGAGAATGTGTGACGGGTGCGCAAAAGTCCGTGCGCAAACGATTGACCAATCGAGGGGTGGCGGTCTAGCGTTCTGCTCTAACGTTTGAGCAAGTGAGGCCACGGCGGTCGGTCGTCGTGTGTTCCGGCTCGGAACGCCCGCCCGTTCGGGACAGGAAGCGAAGGAGTTCGTTCATGAAGTCACGCGGTGTTCGTCCCGGGGAAGTGCGTGCTGTGGCCGCTGCGGCCGTGGTGTCGGCGGCTGCTCTGCTGACGGCCTGTGGGTCGTCGGCGGGTGGGGCCGGTGCGGATGTGAAGCAGACCGACTCCGGTGGGGCGATCACGGTCTGGGTCGACCCGCCGCGGGTGCCGGCCGCGAAGGCGTTCCAGAAGGCGCATCCGGAGATCAAGACGACGATCAACCAGATCGACGGGACTGTCGGCGGGAAGTCGTTGCAGCAGCAGTTCGCGCAGTTCAACCAGGCCGGCAAGGGTTGGCCGGACGCGATCTTCTTCCCGTCGAACGACGACATCGCGTGGGCCTCGGGCGCGCAGGTCAACTACACCGCCGACCTGACCGACCTGGTCCCCGATGTGATCAAGGGGTACGCGGACGAGGTGATCTCGCCGTGCAAGATCGACGACAAGGTCCGCTGCCTCCGCAACGACGCCGCGCCGGACGTCTTCTGGTACAACAAGACGTTCTTCACGCAGAACGGCTACAGCGTCCCGAAGACCTGGGAGGAGTACGGCGACCTCGCCGTACGGATCGCCAAGGAGCACCCGGGCAAGCTCAGCGGCTTCACCGGTGACGCCTACGCCCCGGACCGCTACCTGTGGGCCGCGGGCTGCCCGACGAACGCCCGCCAGTCCGAGACCGAGGTCCACATCGACCTGAACGACGCGAAGTGTGTGCGCGCCAAGGATCTGCTCGCGAAGCTCGTCCAGGCGAAAGCCGTCTCCACGGTCGGGATCTTCGACGCCGACGCCGCGAAGATCGGCAAGGACCTCGTCATGAGCCCGGGCGCCGCCTGGTGGGGCGACTACCTGTTCCGTCAGTCCTGGAAGATCCCCGCCGGCCAGATGACCGCCGTCACGCCGCTCGCCTGGAACGGCGACAGCAAGCCGGCCACCGGGAACGAGGGCGGCGGCCTGTGGGGCTTCTCGCGCCACATCACCGGCAAGCAGCTGGAGAACACGCTCACCTTCGCCAAGTTCGTCGCCACCGACCCGCGCTGGCAGGTCGAGCTGTCGACCGGCCTCCCGGCGTACGGACCGGTCCAGGACGCCTGGATCGCGAAGCAGTCGCAGCAGAAGTACTTCGCCGACGACAAGACGACGTTCGCCGCGATCAAGGGCGCGACCGCCTTCGTCCAGCCGGACCACTCGTACCTGCTCTACAACACGGGCAGCGTGTGGACCGAGACCGTGGCCGCCGGCCTGGCCTCCGGCAAGACCGTCGACCAGGCGTGGACCGGGTTCAACGACGAACTCGTGAAGCAAGCCAAAGCCATGGGATACACCATCAAGTAGCCGGCCGCACGAGGACAGCAGATAGGAGTGCGGCATGGCGACCGCGCTGATGGACAAGCGCAGTACGAGCGCGCCGACGGCGAAGCCCCAGCGCCACAGGACGAAGACCTCCCGCCCGAGTGAGACGAGGGGCGCGTGGATCCTGTTGTCGCCGTACGTCGTCCTTCTGCTCGTCGGCGGGATCATACCGGTGGGCTATGCGGTCAAGACCGCACTGGAGAAGCCGCCGACCCCGCTGGATCCGAGCGGTGGGTTCGGCGGTGTCGCGAGCTTCAAGACGGTGTTCACCGACTTCCGCTTCCTCGACACGTTCCAGAACGTCTTCGCTACGCTGGCGATCTGGCTGCCGATCATGATGATCGGCATCGTCGGCCTGGCGCTGCTGATCCACGCCAGCCCCGGCCGCTTCGGCTCGACGATGCGGTTCGTCTACTACATCCCCGGCGCCCTGGCCGGCATCGCGAACCTCGTGCTGTGGGTCTATCTGCTCAACCCGGCGCAGTCGCCGATCGAGGGCTTCTGGCACGCGGTCGGCGTCGACACGATCAAGCAGGCGGTCGCCGCACCGGGTCATCTGCCGTTCATCCTGACCGCGATGATGTTCTTCCAGGGCGTCGGCTCCTGGATCGTCGTGGTGAACGGCGGCCTGAACGGCATCTCCGACGAGACCCTGGAGGCGGCCGCCCTGGACGGTGCGAACGCCTGGCAGCTCGCCTGGCACGTCAAGCTCCCGATCATCCGCCCTTGGCTCGGGTACGCCGCCCTCATGAACCTCGCGTACGGGTTCCAGCTCTTCCTCGAGCCGCAACTCCTCGACCAAGTGGCGAGCAACGCGCTGCCGGACCAGTGGACGCCGACCCAGCTGGGCTACGCGTTCGCCTTCAGCAACTACAACTTCCCGGCCGCGGCGGCGATGTCGTTGATCCTGCTGGTGATCACGCTCGGCATCGGGCTGCTGATCGTCTTCCGCAGCGGGCTCTTCGGAGAGGACGACAGCTGATGACCGGAATCGAGACCTGGAGCGCCGGACGGCTGGCGCGGGTCGTGTCGATGCTGTTCGTCGCCGTCCTGTTCCTGCTGCCGATCGCCGGGTTCGTCGCGATGGCGTTCCGCTCCAACGACGGGGTGGAGGCCGGTGAGGGCGGGTTCCTCGGCCTCGGGGACATTGCCTGGAGCAACGTTCAGTACAGCTGGTCGCAGGTCAACGGGTTCGGCCCCGAAGGCGGCCTGTTCTCGCGCTGGCTGATGAACTCGCTGGTCGTCGCCGGCGGCGGCGCGATCCTCGCGGTCGTCGCCGCGCTCCCGGCCGGCTACGCGATGGCGCGGCTGCGGTTCCGGGCCCGCCGCGCCGTCCTGCTGATCACGCTGGTCACCATGGTGATGCCCAACACCGTGCTGGTCATCCCGCTGTTCCTCGAGGTGAACGCCGTCGGCGCGGTGGGCCAGTTGTGGCCGGTCGCGCTGATCATGGGCTTCTTCCCGTTCGGCGTGTACCTCTCGTACATCCACTACCTGACCACCATGCCGCGAGAGCTGGTCGAGGCCGCGCGCCTGGACGGACTGGGAGAGGTATTGGTCTTCTGGTGGATCGGCCTGCGGATCTCCAAGCAAGTCGTCGTCCTGGTCGCGTTCTTCGCGTTCGTCGCGAACTGGACCAACTTCTTCCTCCCGCTGGCCCTCCTGTCGTCGAACCAGAACAACCAGACCGTCTCGATCGGTCTGCAGCAGCTGATCGGCGCGAGCCCGCTGTTCAACCCCACAGTCGCAGCCGGCCTCGACGTCAAGCTCTACATGCCGCAACTGGCGCTCGCGACGTTCATCTCGATGCTGCCGCTGCTCGTGGTGTTCCTCGGCGCCCAGCGCTTCCTGATCCGCGGCGAGACCGTCGGGGCGGTGAAAGGCTGATGGACAACGAGCCGACCAACCTTCCGGAGTTCACCCCGCACCCCGGCTACACCCTCGCCCCGCCGACCACTCCACGTCCGATCGTGATCATCGGCGCCGGCGGCATCGTCCGCGACGCCCACCTCCCCGCGTACCACAAGGCCGGCTTCGAGATCGCCAGCATCACGGACCTGCAGCGACACCGCGCACAGAACCTGGCCGCGCAGTACGCCGTACCGCAGGTGTACGACGATGTCGCTGCCGCCGTCGCAGCCGCACCGGACAACGCAGTCTTCGACGTCGCCCTCCCGCCCGAAGCACACATCGACGTCCTCGAACAGCTCCCCGACGGCGCCGCCGTACTGCTCCAGAAGCCCCTCGGAAACCATCTCCCCGACGGCATCCGCACCCGCGAGGTCTGCCGCCGCAAGAATCTGGTCGCCGCGGTCAACACCCAGCTGCGATTCGCGCCGTACGTCGCGGTCGCGCGGAAGCTGATCGCCGACGGCACCATCGGCGAGCTGTACGACTTCGAGATCCGCGTCTCGGTGCGTACGCCGTGGGAGATGTTCCCGTACGTCCTCGAGCTCGACCGGCTCGAGATCAACATGCACAGCGTCCACTACCTCGACCTGATCCGCTCGTTCCTGGGCGATCCGACGGGCGTGTCCGCCGTGACCGTCCGGCACCCGGAGAAGTCCCATGCGAACAGCCGCTCCGACATCGCGCTGACGTACGGCGACCGGCCGGTACGGGTCGTCGTCTCGACGAATCACGATCACCAATTCGGTGAGCGGTATGAGGAGAGCTACGTCAAGTGGGAGGGCACGAAGGGCGCCGTACGGCTGCAGCTCGGTCTCCTGCTCGACTACCCGCGCGGAGGCGAGGACCGGCTCGAGGTGGTCACCGACGACCGGCTCGCGGAGGGCTGGCGGCCGGTGCCGTTCGAGGGCTCGTGGTTCCCGGACGCCTTCATCGGCTCGATGAGTGTCGTCCAGCGCTATCTCGAGGGCTCGATCCCGTCGCTGCCGACCTCGGTGGAGGACGTGTTCCGGACGATGGCGGTCGTCGAGGCGGCGTACGTGTCCGCCGCGCGCGGTGGCGAGCCGCCGCCGTACGACGACTGAGCCACCGATCGACGACCTGAGAGGACCAACCGAGTGGTGACCGAACTTCCCCTGACCGGGATCACTGTGCTGGACTTCAGCCAGTTCCTGGCCGGACCGGTGGCTGCGCTGCGCCTGGCCGACCTGGGCGCGCGGGTGATCAAGATCGAGCGCCCCGGCACCGGCGACGCCGGCCGGCAGCTGGCGTTCGCGGGCCGGATGGTGTCCGGCGACAGCATGTCGTTCCACGCGATGAACCGGAACAAGGAGAGCCTGGTCGCCGACCTGAAGGCGCCCGCGGACCTCGAGCGCGTGAAGAGCCTGGTCGCGGAGGCCGACGTCGTGGTCTCGAACTTCCGTCCCGGTGTGATGGAGCGGCTCGGCCTCGACTACGAGACGGTCCGGCGGATCAACCCCAGCATCGTCTACGGCAGCGTCAGCGGGTACGGCGACACCGGCCCGTTCAAGGACCGACCCGGTCAGGATCTGCTCGCCCAGTCGATCGCCGGACTGCCCTGGCTGAACGGCTCGCGCGACGATCCGCCGGTTCCGGTCGGCCTGGCGGTCGCCGACCACCTGGCGAGCTGCCACCTGGCCCAAGGCATCACGGCCCTGTTGGTACGACGCTTCCGCACCGGCCGGGGAGGCCACGCGCAGACCAGTCTGCTGGAGGCACTGCTCGACCTCGAATTCGAGCTGCTGACCACGCGGTTGAACGACCCGTCGATCGTCGTACGACGGAAGGGGATCCGCTCGGCCCATGCGTTCCTGCCGGCGCCGTACGGGATCTATCCGACCAGCGACGGCTACCTCGCCATCGCGATGAACCCGGTGCCCACCATCGGCCGGCTGCTCGAGTTGCCGGAGGTCGCCGCGATGACCGACCCGCAGTCGTGGTGGGATCGGCAGGAGGAGATCGAGGAGCTGCTGTCGGAGCGACTCCGGACCAGGACCCGTGCGGAGTGGCTGGCCGTTCTCGACGCCGAGGACGTGTGGTGCGCGCCGGTCCTCACGCTGGACGAACTGGTCGAGCACGACGGATTCCGGGCGATCGCGATGACCCAGCAGGTCCGCCGGGACGGCCTCGAACTGACCACCACGCGGAGCCCGATCAGGATCGACGGCGAGCGGCTGACCAATCCACGCCCTGGCCCTCGGCTGGGCGAGCACGAGCCTGTCGGGCCGGACCAGGTGGAGGAGATCGCATGACGACGCTACGTGGCATGACGTGGGAACACCCTCGCGGGTACGACTGCCAGGTCGCGGCCGCGAAGGAGTACGCGCGCCTCACCGGTGTCGACGTGCACTGGGAGTTCCGCTCGCTCCAGGCCTTCGCCGACGAGCCCCTCGCTGGGCTGGCGGCCCGCTACGACCTGCTCGTCATCGACCATCCGCACGTACCGCTCGCGGCCGCCGAGGGTCTTCTCGCGCCGCTGGACGGTGCCGGTCACGACGAGCAGCTGGCCGCCCTCGCATCCGATGCCGTTGGCAACAGTCATGCGTCGTACGTGCACGACGGCCACCAGTACGGACTCGCCACGGATTCCGCCGCCCAGGTCGCCGTACACCGGCCGGATCTGTTGCCGGCACCACCGACGGACTGGGACGGCGTACTCGACCTGGCGCGCGACGGCCGGGTGCTGTGGCCCGCGAAGCCGATCGACGCGTACTCGACGCTGTGCACCCTGGCGGCCAACCGCGGTACGCCGGTCGCGGCCGAGCCGGGCCGATTCCTCGCCGAGGAGGACGCCGGCGCCGTACTCGACCTGATGCACCGCCTCGCCGAGCACGTCCCCGAGTGGTGCCTCGCGGCGAATCCGATCGAGGTCGCCGAGGCGCTGGTGGGCGACGACGGTTGGGCGTACGCGCCGCTCGCGTACGGCTACTCGAACTACTCCCGGCGTGGCTTCCGCCCGCATCGGCTCAAGTACGTCGACATCCCGGCCGGATCGCGCGGCGTCGCGGGATCGCAGCTCGGCGGTGCCGGGATCGCGGTCTCGGCGTACACGAAGGAACTCGACGCGGCCCGTGCGTACGCGGTCTGGCTGGCGTCGCCGGAGGTCCAGTCCGGGGTGTACTACGACGCGGGCGGCCAGCCGGGCTACGCGGCATCGTGGGACGACGACCGCCTCAACGAGGACTCGTGGGACTTCTTCCGCGGGACCAGGCAGACCCTGGACGGGGCCTGGGTGCGGCCGCGGACGGCGGGCTACATGGAGTTCCAGGACGTCGTGTCGCCGTGGGTCACTGCGGCCCTGCGGGGCGAGACGACCGATGCCGAGCTGGTACGGCGCGCGAACGAGCTCGCCGAACAATTGCTGGCGACTGAGCAATTGCAGGAGGAAGGGCGATGAAGGTCGCGGAACGCTGGTTCGAGGACTACGAGATCGGCGAGAGCCGGACCACCGTCGGACGCACGATCACCGAGGCCGACATCGTGCTGCACGCCGGGCAGACCGGCGACTTCTTCCCGCACCACATGGACGCGGAGTGGATGGCGACGCAGCCGGCCGGGCAGCGGATCGCGCACGGAACCCTCATCCTGTCCGTGGCCGTGGGCATGACCGCGGGCGACATCAATCCGCGGTCGATGTCGTACGGGTACGACAAGATCCGCTTCATCAAGCCGGTCTTCATCGGCGACACGATCACCGTGACCGCGGAGATCACCGAGAAGTCCGACCACAAGCGGATGCCCGGCACCCACGGCTATGTGCACGAGCTGGTCAGCGTGACCAACCAGCGGGCGGATACGGTTCTCGTCCTCACTCATCTCTACCTGGTCGACAAGCGAGGTCCGGCATGATCATCGACGCACACCAGCACGTCTGGGACCTGGACCGTTCGCCGTACCAATGGCTCGGTCCGCACGTGCCGCAGTGGAACCGCACTTTCACCTTCGAGGAGCTGCGCCCGCACCTGGTCCGCAACGGTGTCGACGCGACGGTGCTGGTCCAGTCGGACGATCACGACGGCGACACCGACCTGATGCTCGAGGTGGCGTCGCAGCATCCGGAGGTCGCGGCGATCGTGGCGTACGTGCCGCTCGACCGTCCGGACCGCGCCGCCGAACGCCTCGCGGAGCTGCGGAAGGACCCGCGGGTGGTCGGGATCCGCAATCTCATCCATGACCTGCCCGATCCGGACTGGATCCTGCGGCCCGAGGTCGACGAGGGGCTGTCGGTCCTCGAGCAGGCGGACGTGACGTTCGACTACGTCGCCGTACTGCCGCGCCACCTCGAACACGTGCCGACCTTGTCCGAACGTCATCCCGACCTGCGGATCGTGATCGACCACCTCGCCAAGCCGCCGATCGGCGAGGCCGACCGCGAGCCGTGGTGGACCCTCATCGCGACCGCGGCCGAGAATCCGCTCGTCCACGCCAAGATCTCCGGTCTCTATCCCGGCACGGGGACCTGGGAGTCGGTCCGGCCGTTCGTGGACCGGGCGGTGGAGGTCTTCACCCCGAGCCGGCTCATGTACGGCGGCGACTGGCCGATCTCCACCTCCGAAGGCGGCTACGACCGCGTCTTCACCGGGCTGTCCGATGCCCTCTCGTCGCTGTCCGACGCCGACCGGGAAGAGATCTACTCGGGCACGGCTCGCCGGTTCTACCGCATCGACGACGGCCTCCTCGGCTGAGCTGTCAGCGACGCGGGCCGAGCGGGTCTTCGTCGGGCGGGGTGGGGGAGCGCCGCGTGGTGTTGGTGAGCGAGCGCTCCGGCAGCCAGAGCACGAACGTGCTGCCGACGCCGACCTCGGAGTGCAGCGCGACGGTTCCCCCGTGGGACTCGGCGATCTGCCGGACGATGGCGAGTCCGAGGCCGGCCCGGCGCTGACCCGTGGACGGCACGGTGGCGGGTGGCTGTTGCTGGCCGCCCCGGAAGAACCGGTCGAAGACGCGGTCCGCGTCGGCCTCGGCGATCCCAGGGCCCTCGTCCCGTACGGCGATCCACGCCCAGCCGTTGCTGCTGCCGACGGCGACGACGAGTTCGCTGCCGCCGCGGGCCAGCCGGACCGCGTTCGAGAGCAGGTTGTCCACGGCGCGCCGCAGGGCGGAGGCGTCGCCGGCGGCGATCGGTCCGGGGGAGAGGCGTCGTACGACACGCAACTCGCGATCGGCTGCGAGCAGTTCGTGTTCCTCGGCCGCTTCGCCGGCGATCGCGGCCAGGTCGACGTCGGCGTCCACGAAGGCCGGTGACGACCGGCGCGCGGACGCGAGCAGGTCCTCGACGAGCCGGGTCATCCGCTGGATCGCGCGGCTCACGATCGCGGTTGCCTGGGCCCGGTCCTGGGGCGGCGTGTCGTCGTGGGCGAGGACGGCGTCGACGTTCGCCTGGATGACGGCGAGCGGGTTGCGCAGCTCGTGGGACGCGTCGTCGACGAGTTGCCGTTGCGCGAGGAACGCCGATTCGAGCCGCTCGAGCATGTCGTCCACGGTGTCGGCGAGGTTGCGCAGCTCGTCCTGCGGGCCGTCGAGGGCGATCCGGCGGGTCAGATCGGTCGCGGAGATCTCACGGGCGGTCGTGGTGATCCGGCGTACCGGCCGCAGCGCGCGACCGGACAACCACCAGCCGGTGCCGAGGCTGACGAGGAACAGGCCACCGATCCCCGCGACCGAGTAGTTCCGCAGGGTCTGCAAGGTCTGGTAGTTGACCGCGTCCTGCACGCTGGAGATCTCCGCGGCCTGGATCGTCTGGCCGGGCTTGATCTGGTACTTGCCGTGGGCGTCCTTGTACCACTTCTGGACCTCGATCTGGTTCAGCGGTTCCGGGTCGAGGATCTGCGACAGGGCGACGTACACGCCGCCGAGCAGCAGCGCCGACAGCGCGATCAGGACGGCGGAGTAGGTGAGCGTGAGCCGGAACCGGATCGTCTGCGCCCAGGGCGGCAACGTCAGCGGGAGTTTCATGAGTCACCTCTGAGGCGGTAGCCGCGGCCGATCACCGTTTCCAGGACCGGCTCCTCGCCGTTCCGGGTGAGCTTGCGGCGAAGGGTTCCGACGGTCACGCGGACGCTCTGGGTGAACGGGTCCGCGTTCTCGTCCCAGACGTGCTCGAGCAGCTCCTCGGCCGAGACGACGTGGCCGGGTCGCGACATCAGATACCGCAGTACGCCGAACTCCTTCAACGTCAGCGACAGCTCGCGACCGGACCGGGTGACGAGATGGCGGGACGAGTCGAGGACCAGGTCGCCGACGTGCAGCTGGGTGGTGCCGTTCGTGACGTCGCGGCGCAGCAGCGCGCGGATCCTCGCGAGGAGTTCGACCAGCGCGAACGGCTTGGTCAGGTAGTCGTCCGCCCCTTCGTCGAGTCCGCGGACACGGTCGGCCAGCGAGGCGCGGGCAGTCAGCATCAGCACCCGTAGCTCCCGGCCCGACGCCACCTCGATCTCGCCCCGGCGGACCGCGCGGCACAGGTCGAGGCCGCTGGTGTCCGGCAGTGTGATGTCGAGGATCGCCAGGTCGTACGCCGTGGTCGCGAGCTTCTCCGTCGCCTCGGCACCGGTGGTCGCCGCGTCGACGGCGTACCCGGCCCGGCCGAGTCCGGAGCGCAACGCGCTGACCAGGCCTTCTTCGTCCTCCACCACGAGTAGTCGCACGCCACCAAGGTAGCGGGGGACGCGAACTCCGCGGGTGTGCTCTTTCGCCGGACTTTCGCTCCGCTTTCCGGTCGTTTTCGTACCCGCTTGATGAGCTGTGGCCAATCGACCAGAAGGAGATCTCGGATGAATATCCCAGGCAAGCGGCTGATTGTCGGCAGTGCGGTCGCGGTCGCGGCGCTCGGTATCGGCGGGGTGGCCTACGCGGCCGGCGGCGATCCGACCCCGGAGCAGGGGTACGTCGTCGTCGAGGACGGTGCGACGACACCGTCGCCGTCGCAGGAGAACGGCACGCAGGAGAACGGCACGCGGGAGGACTGCCCGGAGAAGAACGGCCAGGGCCAGGGCGAGCAGGGCCAGGCCGAGCAGCCGACCCAGCCCTCGGAGCAGAACCCGGCTGGTAACGCATGACCGAGTCCCACCCACGGAGCGCTGCGACGGCCCCGCCCGCCGGAATCAACGCCGTGCTCGAGCACGCGCTGTTCGAGGTGAAGCGGGTCGTCGTCGGGCAGGACCACCTGGTCGAGCGGATGCTGGTCGGGTTGCTTGCCCGTGGCCACTGTCTGCTCGAAGGGGTGCCTGGTGTCGCGAAGACGCTCGCCGTCCGGACGCTGGCGGAGGTGATCGGCGGCCGGTTCGCCCGGCTGCAGTTCACCCCCGACCTGGTGCCCGGCGACATCATGGGCACCCGGATCTGGCGGCCGTCGACGGAGGGGTTCGACACCGAGCTCGGCCCGGTGTTCGCCAACCTCGTGCTTGCCGACGAGATCAATCGGGCGCCGGCGAAGGTGCAGTCGGCGCTGCTGGAGGCAATGGCCGAGCACCAGGTCAGCATCGGCGGCACGTCGTACCGGCTGCCGGAACCGTTCCTGGTCCTGGCGACGCAGAACCCGATCGAGTCCGATGGCGTGTACGCGCTGCCGGAGGCGCAGCGGGACCGGTTCCTGCTCAAGATCACGGTCGACTACCCGACACCGTTGGAGGAACTGACGATCCTGCAGCGGATGAGCGCGCATCGTCCGCACGCGAGCGCCGTACTGTCTCCGGAACAGGTCTCGCAGTTGCAGGAGGCAACGGAAGACGTCTTCGTCCACAACGCCGTGGCGGAGTACGTCGTGCGACTGGTGCACGCGACCCGGGCGCCGGAGCAGTACGGGATCCACGATCTTGCCGGAGTACTGGAGTTCGGGGCGAGCCCGCGGGCGACTCTGGGTCTCGTCGCGGCCGGCCGGGCGCTGGCGTTGCTGCGCGGGCGCGACTACGTGCTGCCGGCTGATGTGTACGACGTGGCGCTCGACGTGATGGCGCACCGGTTGGTGCTGACCTTCGACGCGCTGGCCGACGGGGTCGATCCGCGTTCGGTCGTGGCGCGCATCCTGCACACGATCGAGCAGCCGCACGTGGTGCCGGCCGACGACGCCCAAGGATCTGCGGCGTGACCGACCTACTGGCGGGCCGGGAGCGGGCGTTGCGCGCGCTGGAGCTGTCGGTGAAGCGCAAGCTCGAAGGGTTCCTGCACGGTGAGATCACCGGGTTGCGTACCGGTCCCGGCAGCGAGCCGAACGAGGCACGTCCGTACCAGGCGGGCCAGGACGACGTACGACGGATGGACTGGAACGTGACCGCTCGGTCGTCGGAGCCGCATGTGCGCGCGCCGTTGGCCGAGCGGGAGCTGGAGACCTGGGCGTTGCTGGACGCGTCGGCGAGCATGGACTTCGGGACCGCGTCGAGCGAGAAGCGCGACCTCGCGATCGCGGTGGTCGGGGCGGTCGGTCTGCTGGCCGATCGTCCCGGCAACCGGCTCGGGATCCGCATCGCCCTGGGCGACGAACTGCGCCGGCTGCCCGCGGCCGGCGGCGCCGTCCAGCTCCGCCGATCGCTGCGGACCCTCCTGTCGTTGCCCCGGGCAACACCCGGGGCCGTCCCGAGGACGGATCTGGGCCGCGCGATCAGCCGGCTCGACCGCGAGCACACCCGCCCTGGCCTGCGCGTCGTCGTGTCCGACTTCCACGAGGACAACTGGGCAGATCCCCTGCGGCGACTGACCGCCCGCCACGAAGTCATCGCGGTGGAGGTCCTGGATCCGCGGGAACTGGAGCTTCCCGACGTCGGCCTGCTCACGCTCGTCGACCCGGAGACGGGCCGCCGCCGGGAGATCCAGACCGCCAACCGCAAACTCCGCCGCCGGTACGCCGACGCCATCGCCGCGCACCGCGAACAGACCACCCGGGCGATCCGGTCCGCCGGCGCGGCCCATTTGGTACTGCGCACCGATCAGGACTGGGTCCGTGACGTCGCAGCCTTCGCCACCGCGCGTCGCCGGGCCGGCGTCCGACGGCATCCTACCGGGAGGACCGGTATCCGATGAGATTCGAGCAACCCCTCTGGCTCTGGCTACTCGTGCTGGTCGCGGCCCTCGTGGTCGCGTACCTGATCGCGCAGCGGCGCCGGACCAAGTACGCCGTACGTTTCGCGACCCTCCCGATGCTGGAGAAGGTCGCGCCGCAGCGGCCCGGCTGGCGCCGGCACGCGCCGGCCGCGGCCTTCCTCGCCGCGCTCACCGTGCTGACGATCGCGATCGCGCGGCCGGTGACCGAGATCCGCGTCCCGCGCGAACGGGCGACGGTGCTGGTCGCGATGGACGTGTCGAACTCGATGGCCGCCACCGACGTCGCGCCGAACCGGTTCGAGGTCGCCAAGCAGGCCGCGACGGACTTCGTCGAGGAGCTGCCGGAGCAGTTCAACGTCGGCCTGGTGTCGTTCGCGCGGACGGCGACCGTGGTGGCCGCGCCGAGCACCGATCACCAGGCGACCGTGAACGCGATCAACAGTCTGCAGCTGAGCGACTCGACCGCGATCGGGGACGCCGTACTGACCAGCCTGCAGGCGGTGCGGACGATCGATCCCGACGATCCGCCGCCGAGCCGGATCGTGCTGCTGTCCGACGGCGGCAACACGGCCGGCCGGCCGGTCGAGCAGGCCGCCGAGGCGGCGGCGCAGGCCGGCGTACCGGTGTCGACGATCGCGTACGGCACCGCCGAGGGCACGGTGAACCTCGAGGGCCGGGACATCCCGGTACCCGCCGACACCGAGGCCCTGCAAGCGCTTGCGAACACGACCAGCGGCACGTTCTACGAGGCCGCGAGCGACGAGCAACTCCGCGATGTGTACTCCGACCTGCAGTCCTCGATCGGCTGGACCACCGAGCCGCGCGAGATCACCAACCTGGTAGCAGGAGGGGCCCTGGCCGCAGCCTTGCTCGCCGCCCTCGCCTCCTTGCTCTGGTTCTCCCGACTTCCCTGAGTAGGAGCCACACATGCCTCCACACCTCGGCCATCCCTTCCGTGGGCCGGACTACCTGCCCGGCCCACGGCCCACCGACTCCGTCACCCCGGTCACCGCTGCGGGACCCCCCTCGCCGGTGGCGGCACCTCCGGCCGGGGTGACGGACGGCCGTGCTGTTCCTCCCGTCGGCGCCCCGACCGCGGAGCGCGGTTCGGGTCGCCGCCGGGCCGGCTTCTTCGTCGGCACGCTCGCGCTGTCCATCGCCGCGGGAGGACTGGCCGGTGCGGTGACTGGCGACCGCGGTACTGCGTCCACCGCCGTCGACCTGCCGCAGGCCGCCGCGCCACCCGCGGCGGCGCAGGGCTCGATCTCCGCCGCGGCGGCGAGCGTGCTGCCGGGAGTGGTGTCGGTACGCGCCGGACGCGCGACCGGGTCCGGCTTCGCGATCGACCAGCAAGGACATGTGGTGACCAACGCACACGTGGTGGAAGGAGCCACTGATGTATCCCTGGTCCTGTCGAACGGGCGGAGGGTCAACGCGGACGTGGTCGGATCCGACCCGGACAACGATCTCGCCGTACTCCAGGTCTCGGCATCCGATGCCGAGGGACTGCGTGCGCTCACGCTCGGCCGGTCCGCGCAACTGCGGGTCGGCGACCCGGTGCTGGCCGTCGGATCACCGCTCGGCCTGGAAGGAACGGTGACCGCCGGCATCGTCAGCGCGGTCAACCGCCAGGCCCGCTTCGGCAACGACGGCGCCCGCCAGTCGGCGATCCAGACCGACGCCGCGATCAACCCCGGCAACTCCGGCGGGCCGTTGGTGAACTCTGCCGGTCAGGTCGTCGGCGTCAACACCGCCATCGCCACCCTGGGCTCCTCCCGCTCCGGCAACATCGGCATCGGCTTCGCGATCCCGGTCGACCGCATGACGACCATCGTGGAGACCATGCTCGACTGAGCGACTGGATCACACAGTGGCGAGCGTGCTGGCGATCCGGGCTGCGAGGGCGGCGTTGTTGCGGGCCAAGGCCAGGTTGGCGGGAATGCTCTCGCCGTCGGTCTCCTTCTCGATCCGGGCGAGGACGTACGGCGTGACGGCGGGGCCCGCGACTCCCGCTTGGGCACTCGCTTCCAGCGCGGACGTGAGGACGGCGTCGATGCGCTCCGCCGGGATCTCGTCCTCGACAGGGATCGGAGCGGTCAGCAGCACGCCGGTGGCCGGCCTGGCGCGGAAACGGAGTACGTCGCAGACCGCCTGCTCCTCGTCGACGCGATGGGGGATCGGCAGGCCGCTCGATCGCGTGTAGAAGGCCGGGAACCAGTCGTGCTGCCAACCCAGCACGGGAACGCCGGCCGTCTCGAGGTACTCCAGTGTGCGCGGCAGGTCGAGGAACGCCTTCGCGCCGGCGCAAACGGTGATGACCGGGTGGTTGGCGATCGCGTCGAGGTCGGCCGAGATGTCACCGGTGACCTCCGATCCGCGATGGACACCGCCGATGCCGCCGGTGGCGAACACCGAGATGCCGACGGCGTGGGCCAGGGCGACCGTGGCCGAGACGGTGGTGACACCGACTTCCCATCGCTGTGCCTGCGCCACTGCGAGGTCCCGCTCGGCGACCTTGCGGTTGCCCTGCAGCACCCGCTTCTCCTGGTCCGGGGAGAGCCCGACGTGCGGTCGGCCGTCCAGGATCGCCGTCACGGCAGGTACGGCGCCGTGGGCACGGACGGCCTCTGTGCAGAGCTCGAGCGCGTCGGCGTTCGCGGGGGCCGGGAGGCCGAGGTTGGAGAAGATGGTCGACTCGAGCGCTACCACCGCGCGGTTCTCCGCCAAGGCCTGCGCCACCTCGTCGGACACACTGGGCTCAATCACCGGACAGCTCCGTTCTCTTCGGCGCGGCCGTTCGCTTCCTGCCGCTTGCTTGCAGCGTGGCGCCGGGGTTGCCGAGCACCTGCCTGGCAAGGGTATGACCCGCCTCGGTCGCCTCGACGGGATCGGCTCCGTCGAGTACGGCGGACAGGAAGCCGGCCGTGAACGCGTCGCCCGCCCCGGTCGTGTCGCGCACGTCGTCGGCCGGCGGCACCGGTACGGTGGCCGACCGCGTGCCGTGGATCTCGGTCGCGGCCACGCCGTGCTTGACCACCACCGTCGTACTCTCCGAGGCCAGGGCCCGCAGGTCGGCCGCGTCGGCCTCCACGCCGTTCGCGAAGACGTACGTCGGGTCGAGGGCTCCGACCAGATCACGGAAAAGGGCCGGGCCGATCGCGTCGATCAGTGCGACCGAGGACGCGTCGATGGTGAGTACGGCCCCTTCGGCGTGCCCGATGACGGATGCCCGGCGAAGGACGGACAGCGGCGGACCGGTCAGGGAGTAGGCCGAGAGATGCACGGCCCTCGCTCCGGAGAACCAGTCGTCGGGTACGTCGTTCAGCTGAGCCGCCGCCGCACGATCGGGGTACATCGTGCGTTCACCCGACCCGTCGACGACGACCACGATCGTCCCGGTCCGTCCATGACGCTGGACCTTCGCGTCGACGCCGGCCTCGACCAACTCTCGTACCAACGCCGCGCCGGCGGGATCGTCACCCACCCGCCCGACGAACCGCGCCGACGTCCCGACCCTGCTCGCGAAGACCGCGACGTTGGCGGCCGCACCACCGCGCGCCCGATGGATCCGCGCCGGGTTGTCGGTGCCGTACCTGGTCGCACCGTCCGGCCAGACCACGACGTCCTCGACGAGATCACCGACGCACACGAGAGCACGCCGGTCCTGCGCTGATCCGCCCACAGCGTCCACCATCCCCGTTGTGCATTGGTGTTTGAATCTGCATCATAGAGGTCAATATCACGCAATCGGGATGCTGCCGGAAGGAGTGGTCCGCTGTGACCGCGACGTGGGAGTTCGTTGTCTGCGATGCGCTGGCGAAGGTGCACCCGGTGCGGGACCCGCGGCCGGTGACCGCCGGCACCAGGTTCCAGGCCTTCCTCGGTGAGCCGGCGTCCTTCCAGCTGGCGTACCGCCCTCCGCTCGACCCGACCTTCCGCAACCCGAGCCCGCTGCAGGTCCGGGTCGAGGGCGCCGCAGCCGACCTGGTGACTGTGTCGTACGTCGACCTCGTGCCGTGTTCCTTCGTTGCCCTCCCGGGACACGACGACGGATACGAGTACGACGAACCCGGCTTGTATCCGGACGTCCTGCGCCCGGTGCAGAACGGTGAAGCGCCGGTGCGATTCGGCGGCTGGGGAGCGTTGTGGTTCGACGTCACCACGACCGACCCGGAGCGAACCGGCGTCCACGAACTCACGATCGTGATGACCTCGCCCGACGGCTCCGAGCTGCACCGCGAGCAGGTTGCCGTCGAGCTCGCGGACATCGCGTTGCCGCCGCTCGACATCGTGTCGAGCCACTGGATGCACCTCGACGCGCTCGCCGATCACTACGGCGTCGAGGTGTTCAGCGAAGAGCATTGGGCGATGGTGGAGCGCTTCATGGCGTCCGCGGCCGAGATGGGTGCGACGTCGCTGCTCGCACCGGTCTGGACACCGCCTCTCGACACCGCGATCGGCTCGTACCGCACCGTCGTACAGCTGATCGACATCACGGCGACGGGGGAGGGGTACCGGTTCGGCTTCGATCGGCTCCGGCGGTGGCTCGACCTGTGCCGGCGTACCGGAATCACCGGGGTCGAGGTCGCGCACCTGTTCACCCAGTGGGGCGCGAAGGCCACGCCCGGCATCGTCGTGAGCCAGGACGGTGCGGAACCTCGGCGCGCCTTCGGGTGGGACGTCGCCGCGACCGACGTGCGGTACCGCGAATTGATGGAGGCGCTGCTTCCGGCGCTGCAGGCCGTCCTCGACGAGGAATGGGACCGCGAGCACGTGGTCTTCCACATCTCGGACGAGCCATCCGGTGAGGAGGGGCTGGCGAGCTATCTCGCCGCGAAGGAGGTCGTCGCCGATCTCCTCAAGGGCTGGACGGTCGTCGACGCGCTCAGCGAGCACTCGTTCTACACATCGGGTGCCGTCGCCTTGCCTGTCGTCGCGACCGATCACGTCGAACCGTTCCTGGCGGAGCGGCCGGAGCGTCTCTGGGTGTACTACTGCGTCTCCCAGGACCGCGACGTCGCCAACCGGTTCATCGGGATGCCGTCGGCGCGCAACCGCGCGATCGGGCACCAGCTGTTCGCGTCTGGAGTGGACGGATTCCTCCACTGGGGCTTCAACTTCTGGTACACCTGGCACGCGATCCGGCGGATCGACCCGTTCGCGGACACCTCGGCCGGAGGTGCGTTCCCGTCGGGCGACCCGTTCGCCGTCTATCCCGGCCCGGACGGTACACCGTGGCCGTCGCTCCGCCATCGCGTCTTCGCGCAGGCGATGTGGGACCACCGCGCCCTGCAGGCCGTACGGGCGGCCCACGGCAACGCGGCCGCCTTGGACATCATCGACCCGGACCGCACGCTGCGCTTCAATCGCCCGGTCCTCGACCCGGACCACTACTACCGATCCCGCCAGCGCATGATCTCCGCGCTGACGGCACCGTAGTCCGACTACATCATCCTGATGATCGTCCTGCCGGGTTCGGTGAAAGCCGTCGGAGCGTCGGCCAAGGGGCGGACCGTTGTGACGCGGGGGACGAGGCGGCCGTCGCCGAGCCGGGTCGCCAGCTGTGCCAGCTGGTCGCGGTCGGGCTCGACGACGAAGAAGACCGCCCGGCCGTCGCTGGGGTGCACGGTCGGCGGGTCGGCGATGGTGACCAGGGTTCCGCCGGGACGTACGAGCGCGGTGGAGCGATCGCGGAGCTCGCCGCCGACGACGTCGAGTACGACGTCCACGTCGCCGGCGTCCTCGAGTCGCTCGCTGTCCAGGTCGACGAACTTGTGGACGCCCAGCTCGCCGGCGGCGGTGCGATGGGAGGCTCGGCCGGTGCCGATGACGTACGCGCCGACCTCCCTCGCCAGTTGCGCGGCGACGGTGCCGACGGCGCCGGCGACTCCGTGAATCAGGACGGTCTGACCCGTCCTCAGGTGCGCGTGGTCGAAAAGAGCCTGCCAGGCCGTGAGACCGGAGATCGGTAGCGCGGCGGCCGTGACGTGGTCGACGTCCGCGGGCAGCGGCGCCAGGTTGCGGGCCTCGACGGCGACGTACTCCGCGAGCGAACCGTTGCGGGTCCAGTCGGCGAGCCCGAAGACCCGCTGGCCGACGGTGAGCCCGGTGGTGCCGTAGCCGAGCTCCGCGACGACACCCGACAGTTCGTGGCCGGGAACGGTCGGCGTGCGGTCGCGGCCTGCTCGGTCGGTCCACGTTCCCGGCCAGTCCAGCTCGCCGCGGGTGAATCCGGCGGCGTGTACGCGCACGATGACGTCGTTCTCGGCCGCGTGCGGGTACGGCAGGTCGGTCAGGGACAGACCGCCGGCACCGGCGGCGCGGTCCTGGGCTGTGATGGCGCGCATGAAGATCCTCGCGAGAGTCGTAGTACCTGTTCGGCTTCTGACGGTACGCGGCCGCGGCCCGCCATCGGTGGGCCAATCCTGGCCTGTGATGGTGGGCCGCTTCTGCGCTCATTGCGCCGGCCGGGTCAGCTTCCCAGGCGAACTCAGGGCCTTTGCTGCGATGACCAGAGCGGCGGCCGCGAGTACGACGTCCTTCAGCACGTACTGCGCCTCGAGGGTCGGTGTGCCGGGGAACAGATCGCCGAAGAACAGCACCAGCGGCGACAGGATCCCGAGCAGTGAGAACCCGAGTACCAGCAGACCGGTGCGCAGGAGCCGCCCGGTGATCAGCGTCAGTCCGATGAAGCACTCCAGCGCGGCGGTCACCAATACCGCCGTACGTCCTTCGACGACGCCGAGGGTGAGGGTGTCGATGGTGCGCATCACCAGCGCCTCCGCCGGGCTCGCCCCCGGGAAGAACTTCAGTACGCCGAAGCCGAAGAAGATCAGCCCGAGACTGATCCGCAGGATGTCGACACTGCTCCGCCCGAGCCAGTCGGCGATCCGATTTCCCTTGTACATCAAGGCATTCATGAGTGGTCTCCCTTGTCGCGATCGATGTACCAGTACGATCGCGGACGCCGGCGGTCCGGCGCGTCGGGCAGGCGAAGGCGGTTCGCGTACCGCTGACGCCGTACGCCTCAGGGGAACCCTGACGCCACAGGGAGTACTGCCCAGGGTTGAGTCAGCCGCGTGGGGACGGGATCGGCAGGCCGAGGACGCCGCGTGCCGCGCGCAGGGTGAGCTCGACGTCGTGGGGTGGCCCGCCGACGGCGGCCGTGACGCCCTCGACGACGCCGAGGTACGCCGACGCGAGCGCGCGAGGTGGAGGCCCTGCCGGAATGCTGCCGAGGCGCCGGCCGCGCGTGATCAGCTTCGCGACATCGTCCTTCAGCGGCTCCATCAGGTCGGTGAGCGCCTGCGCGACAGGGTGATCGCGGCCGGCGAACTCCACCCGCAGGCTCATCAGTACGGCGGCGACGTCACGCCGTACGTACTTGGCGTGCGCCTGCGCGGTCCACAGCAGCCGCTCGGCCGGATCGGGGACGTCCTTCGCGGGTTCGCCGACTTCGGCGTCCCAGGTGCGGCTGACCCAGTCGATCACCGCGAGCGCGAGCTCTTCCTTGTTGGCGAACAGGTGGTACAGGGCGCCGCGGGTGTAGCCGGCGTCGCGAGCGATGTCGTCGAGGCGCACGTTGCCGTAGCCGTACGTCGAGAAGCCGCGGGCCGCCGACTCGAGCAGCTTGTTCCGCGTGAGCTCGATGCGCTCGGCCTGGGTGCGTCGTGGGGGCATGACGTCCTCCTTCGTGAGCAATCATACATGCACGCATGTACGTAAGTGTGACCGAGCTCGCGTTGCCGGCGGATCCGTGCCGCGCGTAGCTTCCAGACCATGACTGAAGAACTTGGAGTGGTACAGGACTTCTACGCCGCGCTGGCGGATCGTGACCCGGCCGCGTTGCTCGGCGCTCTCCACGAGGACTTCGTGCTGACACTGAGCCCGGGACTTCCGCTGGCGGTCGACCGCGAGTTCCGCGGCCGGGAGTCGGCGGTGGCCAACGTCTGGGGGCGGATCCCGGCGGACGTCGAACTGCACTGCGAGCCGGACCGCAAGCTGCCGGTGGGCCCGGGGGAGTTCGTTGTCCTTGGCCACTACCGGGGCGACGGCTGGAGCGCGCCGTTCGCCCATGTGGTGAGCATGAGGGACGGCCGGATCGGTTCCCTGCGGCAGATCACCGACACCCGCAGCTGGCCCGACCTACGAGCAGCCGGCTGATGCAACTGACGGCATTCCGGGTCGGTCCGGCCCCGGAAGCGTCTCGTCGCGACGCCGCGGAGCAGCTGAAAGCAGAATGAAAGCGGGACCGGGTCTCATGTACTCAACAGTCCGCTCCCGCACGGCGTGCGGGAAACGTTCGGGGAGGAAAATGATGAACCGGATCTACAACTTCGTCTCGGCGGCTCTCGGGTTGGCGCTCGTGGGCCTCGGTGTGTCAGGCGGTGCAGCCGCCGCGGCACCGGACGGCAGTGGGAGTGCTGAGGCCGGCCCTCCGGCAGCAGTCGCGTCGTGTACGACCATCGACACCAAGACCTACGCGTTGGTCGTGCACCTCGCGCTGTACCGGTGCGAGGACGGCTGGTACGGACTGGTGTACGGACAGACCAGGGTCGGCATGCAGGTCTACCTGAGGAGCGCGGCGAACACGATCACCGGTCTGCGCACCGTCGCCGTCGACAATCGCGGCACTTTCACTCCCAGGGTCGGTATCCACGGCGGACCCTGGAAGGCGTGCGCGAACATCCGGGGCGCCGAGATCTGCACCATCCGCGACTGACGGCCGGCGTGCGGCGGTCACGTGCCGCGGAGGGGTGCTCGTCCTGGGCTGTTCGGGGCGGGTACCTCTTCGCGTGGTGCCGGCTGGTCGTCGGGCAAGGGGCGGATGTGGACCCGGGTCCCGGTGGCGGCGGCCCGGCGGACGAGTTCTGTGACGCCGGCGGCGTCGGTCACGGTGCGGATCGGTGCGGTGTGCGCAGGCGAAGTAGAGATCACTTCGTAGCGGGCGGCGGTTTCCAATGTCCCCCCAGACAGAGTCGGTCGGTTCAGACGGGGTCGGCGGTGGTCTCCGGTGGAACGATGACGTCGTTCTCGAGGGCGAGGCGGAGGAGGCTGTCGAGTTCGCCGGAGTAGATGCGCTCGGCGTCGAGGTCTCCGGTCTGTTGCGCGGCGCGGAGTTGTCCCCGCGCGGCGGCGATCCGTTGACGCAGTTCCTCGGTGAACGTGTCCATGGTGGTCCTAGCTTATGCATGAGTTGCAGAATTCTTCAATTCATGATCGCATGGATTGCGCAGATGATGGAGTAACCGGAAGGCCGAGGATGACGACACCGCTGCACCAGGTGAAGGCGGAGTTCTTCAAGACACTGGGGCATCCCGCGCGGATCCGGGTGCTGGAGCTGCTGAGTGAGCGGGAGATGGCGGTCAGTGAGCTCCTCCCGGAGCTTCGTCTCGAGGCGTCGAACCTTTCGCAGCAGTTGGCGGTATTGCGACGCGCCGGTCTGGTGACCACGCGCCGCGAGGGTTCGCAGGTGTACTACTCGCTGACGAGCCCCCAGGTCGCCGAGCTGCTCGCGGTCGCGCGGGTGATCCTGACGGAGGTGCTGGCCGAGCAGGTGGAGCTGCTGGACGGGCTGCGCGCGGACACGGTCACCGCAGGTGGCTCTCGGGTACGGCGGGACGCCCGGTGAGAGCGCTGCTCCGGAAGATCCGGTCGACCGGCCGGGTCGCGGAGCCTGCCCCCGAGCGGCGTCCTGCGCGCGACGACGTACTGCGGGGCTCGGTGCAGGTGCGGCACGTGGATGCGGGGTCGTGCAACGGGTGTGAGATCGAGATCGGGTCCGCGTTCGGTCCGGTGTACGACGCGGAGCGGTACGGCGCTCGCCTGGTCGCCTCGCCGCGGCACGCCGACGTCCTGCTGGTGACCGGGCCGGTGACGCGGAACATGGCCGAGCCGCTGCGCAAGGCGTACGACGCGACACCGGCGCCGAAGCGAGTCGTCGCGGTGGGGGACTGCGCGCACAACTGTGGTGTTTTCGCCGGCGGGTACGGCGTCGAGGGTGCGGTCGCGGAGGTGATCCCGGTCGACGTCGTCGTCCGAGGGTGTCCGCCGGAGCCGCCGCAGATCATCGACGCCTTGCGTGACCTGACCGGGCGATGACGATTGGTTGGGCGCTGCTCGGCGTACTGGTGGTCGCCGGGCTGGGAGCGCTGGGTGCGTTCAGCTGTGGTCCTCGCCGTCGTGCGTTGATCGCGGGCCTGTCGACACTGGCCGTCGGCGCTCTCGGAGTGGCCGCCGGGCTGCTGGCACTGGCAGGCCGGACCTTCTCGACGACGATCCCGGCGCTACTGCCGCTGAGCGAGGCATCGATCGCGGTGGATGCGTTGTCCGGCGTGTTCTGCCTGCTGATCGGCGGCGTCGCGGTTGTGGCCGGCATCTACTGCGTCGGATACTTCGGCGCTGGACATGCTGGTTCGCGATCGGCGCAGGGACTACTGCCGTTGTTCGTGGCGGCGATGATCCTGGTGCCGGTGGCCGGGAACGTGACGACCTTTCTGGTCCTGTGGGAGCTGATGGCGCTGGCCTCGCTTGCCCTGGTCCTTGCCGAGCACCGGCTGCGGCCCGCGGTGCGTGAGGCCGGTGTCTGGTACGGCGCGATGACGCACGCCGGCCTGGTCGCGATCCTCCTCGGGCTGGCGTTGTTCGCGTCGAAGGCCGGTGGCGAGTCGTTCGACGCGTTGCGCGGAGCAGACCTGCCGGAAACGTCCCGCTCGATCATCTTCATCCTCACCTTCGTCGGCTTCGGCTCGAAGGCCGGTCTGGTGCCGCTGCACGTGTGGCTGCCGCGGGCCCACCCGGAGGCGCCGAGCCCGGTGTCGGCGCTGATGTCGGCGGCGATGGTGAAGCTCGGCCTGTACGGCGTACTGCGAGTCGGGCTGGACCTGCTCGGTGGTGGTCCGCGCTGGTGGTGGCTGCTGGTGCTGATCGTTGGTGGCGTGTCGGCGCTGTACGGCGTACTGCAGGCCAGTGTCGCGGTGGATCTGAAGCGTCTGCTCGGCTACTCGACGACCGAGAACCTGGGCCTGATCTTCCTCGGGGTCGGCGCGGGCGGGATGTTCGCCGCCGGTGGCAACCGAACACTCGCGAGCCTGCTGATGGCGGCGGCGGTGTTGCATGCGCTCAACCATGCGGGGTTCAAGACGTTGCTGTTCCTGGGAGCGGGATCGGTACTGCGATCGACGGGCGTCCGTGATCTCGACAGCCTGGGCGGCCTGGTGTCGCGGATGCCCGCGACCGCGGCGTTGTTCGGTGTCGGGGCGTTGGCGGCTGCGGCGTTGCCGCCGGGCAACGGGTTCGTGTCCGAGTGGCTGCTGGTCCAGGGCCTGATCCACGGCCTGCCGGGTGCCGATGCCGTGGTCGCGGTGGCGATGCCGTTGGCCGTCGGGGTGGTCGCGCTGACCGCGGGCCTGGGCGTGGCGACGTTCGTAAAGGCATTCGGTGTCGGGTTCCTGGCCCGCCCACGGTCGGAATCGGCTGCATCGGCGACGGAATCACCGAGGAGCATGCGGGCCGCGATGCTTCTCGCCGCGGTGGTGTGTGTGGGGCTGGCAGTTGTGCCGGCAGCGTTGGGGCCGATGCTGGCCCAGGTGCTCGGCACGCTGCCGACCGTGCGGGACGGTTCGCCCGTGCGGGGCGGTGTCACGTTGCGGCTGACGGGGATTCAGGGGTCGATGTCGCCGTTGCTGATCCTCGCCGGGTTGCTGGCGGTGGCTCTGGTCGTGGTCGCGTTGGCACGGCGTGGGCTGCCGCGCCGGACGTCGCTCGTGTGGGGATGCGGCGGCACGCGGCTCGATCCGCGGATGGAGTACACCGCGACTTCGTTCGCGGAGCCGTTGACCCGGGTCTTCGACGACGTACTGCGGCCGGAGAACGACGTCGACGTGACGCACCACGCGGAATCGCAGTACCTGATCGAGAGCGTGCAGTACCGGCAGCGGGTCGACGACCGGCTCGAGGCGGCGTTGTACCCGCCTGTTCTTGCTGCGGGCAACAAGCTCGGTGTGCTGATCGGCCGGCTGCAGAACGGTAGTACGCACAGGTACCTCGCGCTCGGGCTGGCCGGGCTGATCACCGTCCTCGTCGTCGTGGGGCTGACCGCGTGAGGACGCTCGGGGTTGTTCTCCAGGTCGTCCTGCTGATCGTCCTGGCGCCGTACCTCGTCGGGCTGATGCGGCAGGTCCGGGCCGTGATGGAAGGCCGGGCGGGTGCGGGCGTCGGGCAGCCGTGGCGTGACCTGTGCAAGCTGTTCCGCAAGGAACCGATCAGTCCGGCAGGGTCGAGTTGGGTTTTCGCCGCGGCCCCGGCCGTGCTGGTGTCGACGTCTCTCGTGATCGCGGCGGTGGGTCCGTTCGTTGCGACGGTGTCGCCGCTGGACGGCGTCGCGGACCTGTTCGCGGTCGTCGCTTTGCTGCTGCTGGGGACGGTCGCGCTGGCACTGGCCGGACTGGACACCGGCACGGCGTTCGGCGGGATGGGCGCCAGCCGCGAGATCACGGTCGCTGCGCTGGCCGAGCCGACGATCCTGCTGGCGGGGTTCGCGCTGTCCGCCCGGGTCGGCTCGACGAATCTCGCCGCGATCGTGGAACGCGGGCAGCAAGCGCCGGGAGCTGTTCTGTCGCCGGCGTGGTTGCTCGCCGCGGTCGCGCTGGCGGTGGTGGTGATCGCCGAGGCGGGGCGGTTGCCGGTCGACAACCCGTCGACGCATCTCGAGCTGACGATGATCCACGAGGCGATGGTGCTGGAGTACTCCGGGCGCGACCTGGCGCTGGTCGAGTTCGCGTCCGCGCTGCGGTTGACGGTGTTGCTGGGCCTGTGGTCGAGCCTGTTCCTGCCGTGGGGCGTCGCGACGTCGGTGTCGCCGCCGGCCTTACTGATCGGCGTTGTGGCGTTCGCGGTGAAGGTCGCAGTACTTGGAGTGGTGCTGGCGACTGGCGAGGTGTTCATGGCCAAGCTGCGGCTGTTCCGGGTGCCGGAGCTCCTGGCCGGGTCGTTCCTGTTCGGTCTGCTGGCTGTCTCCTCGTCCTTCTTCCTGGCGTGATCATGACGACTCAATGGCTGTACCTCATCTGCGGCGGGCTGCTGCTGTCGTCGGTGATGGTTCTGTGGCGACGTGAGCTGTCCGCGATCGTCCGGCTGCTCGTGCTGCAGGGCGTCCTGCTCGGCGCGTTGGCCGGCGTCCTCGACGTACGGCTGGAAAGCGCCGAGCTCGGCGTGGTCGCGGTGGGCGTCCTTGCGTTGAAGGCGATCGTGGTGCCGGGCATCCTTCGCCGCGTCCTGCGCGACAGTGCACAGGACTGGGGTGAGGCCCGCGAAACCGAGCCGCTCACCAATGTGCCGGCTTCGATCGTCGCGGCGGCGTTGCTGACCTTGCTCGCGTACGCCGCCGCTCGCCCTCTCGTACGGCTCTCGCCCACCGCCGAGACGCACGCGGTGCCGGTCGGACTGGCGATGGTGCTGATCGGATTCTTCGTGCTGGTGACGCGCCGCCGGGCGTTGTCCCAGATCGTCGGGTTCCTGCTGCTCGACAACGGGATCGCCACGACCGCGTTCCTGATCACCGGCGGCGTCCCCGGGATCGTCGAGCTCGCCGTCTCGCTCGACGTGCTGCTGGTCGTGCTCGTGCTGCAGGTCCTGACCGCACGGCTGCGTACGACCTTCGGCGGCACGGACATCGACGAACTCCGGGAGTTGCACGACTGATGAGTCTCACCGGTGTGCCGGCCGCGCTCCTCGTGGCCGCGCCGATCGTCGCCCCGCTGGCCGCGTCCGCGGGCGCGGCGAAGCTCGGGTGGCGGCGATCTGTCGCCATCGGAACCGTCGCGGCAGCGCTGGCAGTACTCGCCGTGGGCGCGGGTACGACGGTGTGGACCGCCGGAGGTGGTGCGGTCGAGGCTGGGAACTGGTTCCGGATCGACGCCCTGTCCGGCGTGATGCTGATCGTCATCGGCGCGGTGGGCGGCGTGGCGGCCTGGGTCGGGATCGGGTACCTGGACGACGAGCTCGCGACCGGTCGTACCACCGCGAACCGCGCCCGGTGGTACGGAACCCTCGTTCCGCTGTTCCTGGCCGCGATGGTCGTCGCTGTGCTGGCCAACAACCTCGGTCTGCTGTGGGCCGCGATCGAAGCCACGACGATCGTCACCGCGTTCCTCGTCGGGCACGGTCGATCGCGGAAGTCGCTGGAGGCGACGTGGAAGTACGTGATCATCTGCTCGGTCGGCATCGCCCTCGCGTATCTGGGGACGGTGCTGGTCAACTACGCGGCCACGCAGGCCGGCGTCGTCGAGCACGGGACCCTCGACTGGACCGAGCTCGTCGCGCACGCGGGTGATCTCGACCCGGGCGTGATGCGGCTCGCGTTCGCGCTGCTCGTGCTGGGCTTCGGGACGAAGGCAGGTCTGGTGCCGCTGCACAGTTGGCTGCCCGACGCGCACAGTCAGGCACCGGCACCGGTGTCCGCGTTGATGTCCGGCGTGCTCCTGCCTGTCGCGGTGTACGCACTGGCCCGGTATCGGGTCATCGCGGTGGCCAGTGTCGATCCCAGCTTCGTGCGCGGCCTCCTGCTCGCGATGGCGCTGATGTCCTTGGTGCTGGCGGCCGGGCTCCTTCTCGCGCAGCGCGACTACAAGCGGCTCCTCGCCTACTCGAGCATCGAACACATGGCGCTCGCAGTGATCGGTGTGGCGATCGGTACGCCGTTGGCGATCGCGGCGGCGCTACTGCACATCGTCGGTCACGGCCTCGGGAAGGCGGTGCTGTTCTGTGGCGCGGGGGAGATTCTCGCGCGCGAACGCAGTACCCGCATCGACGCCGTCCGGGGCTTGTTCGGGCGTACGCCGCTGCTCGCCGGACTGTTCGCAACGGGTCTGGTCGCACTGTTGGGGCTACCGCCCTTCAGCCTGTTCGCGAGCGAGGTCGGTCTCGTCCGTGCTGGGGTCGACGCCGAGCTGGGATGGGTGATGGCGGTCGTGCTCGTCCTGCTGCTGGTCGTTTTCATCGCGATCAGCACCAAAGCGGCAGGGATCCTGCTCGGCTCGGGGCCACCGGAACCCGCCGCCGTCGGGGCGCTGCGGACCTCGACCGTGGTGCCGTTGGCGGCGGGGCTCGTCGTGGTCGCCGTGCTCGGGATCGTCGACTGGCCGCTCGGCGCGCTGCTGCTGGCCGCCGCGGAGATCGTGGGTACCCGATGAGCCCGGACGTCAGAACGTACCCGAACCGCCGCCAGTCGACCGTCACCGCGGCCTCTCTCGCGAAGCGCGCGACGGAACTGCTGAACAGGGGCTTCCGGCTGGCACTGATCTCCGGCCACGACGATCCCGACGGCCTCCGCGTGGTGTACCTGTTTGTTGCCGGGCAACCCGACCGCAGGGTCGAACTCGTGCTGACGACGAGCCGGTCCGAGCCGCGGATCCCCAGCTTGGCCGCGGTGTCGTTCCCGGCCGGGCGGTTCGAACGCGAGTTGCACGATCTGTTCGGGATCGAGGTCACGGATCATCCGTCGCCGCGGCGGCTGGTGCTGCACCAGCACTGGCCTGAGGGCTGGTTCCCGATGCGCCGCGACGCGGGGGAGCCGGCGGAGTACGGCGGGTTCGGCGACGTCGACGTGCCGTACCCGTTCCTGACCGTCGACGGCGCGGGGGTGTACGAGATCCCGGTCGGGCCGATCCACGCCGGGCTGATCGAGCCGGGCCATTTCCGGTTCTCCGTCGTGGGCGAGACGATCCTCAAGCTCAAGGCACGGCTGTGGTTCGTGCACAAAGGCATCGAGAAACTTGCCGAGGGCAAAGTCATCGCCGACGTGCTGCCGCTGGCCGAGCGCGTGTCGGGCGACTCGGCGGTCGGTCACGCGCTCGCGTTCTGCGTGGCGGTCGAGGAGGCCCGCGACTGGGCGGTGCCGCCGGAGACACAGGTGGTGCGGGCGATTCTGCTGGAGCTTGAACGGCTCTACAACCACGTCACCGACATCGGGGCCCTGTGCAACGACGTCGGGTACGGCATCGCGAACGCGCACGCGCAGCGCATCCGCGAACAGCTGCTACGGCTGAACAAGGACGTGAGCGGGCACCGGCTTCTCCGCGGCGCGGTCGCGCCAGGTGCCGTTCGCGTCCGTTCGCTTCCTGCGGCGGGGCTGCTCACGGCGATCGCCGCGGACGTCCAGGAGATCGTCGACATCGCGCTCGGCAACAGCGTCGTACGTGATCGGATGACCGGTACCGCCGTACTGCCGCCGGCCCAGGCGCACGACATCGGGACCCTCGGGTACGTCGCCCGCGCCAGCGGACTCGACCACGACGCCCGCCGTGACCATCCGTTCACGCCGCGGACCGCCGGGGTCGTCGCGTTGGCTCACACCACCGGGGACGTACTGTCGCGGCTGCTCACCCGCGTCGACGAGATCCACGCCTCCGTCGCGTTGATCATCGAACTGCTGGCCACCCGGCCGCCCTGGAGCGCCGAGACCGCCAAGCCCAGCTGGCTCGCAGCCGGCCGGTCGTCCGGCGTCGGCCTGGTCGAGGGCTGGCGCGGCACCATCGCCCACCGCGTCGAGTTCGCTCCGGACGGCACGGTCTCGCGGCTGAAGATCGTCGACCCGTCGTTCTTCAACTGGCCGGCGCTCCCGGTCGCGCTCGCCGACACGATCGTCCCGGACTTCCCCTTGGCCAACAAGAGCTTCAACCTCTCCTACGCAGGCAACGACCTCTGAGGCGCCGCTGCCCTCCGCGCGAAGCGGCTCAGGACGGCGGGCGGGGTGCGGCGGGTTGGCCTACTGGTTCGCGGAGGTTCTCGAGGAGATCGATCTGGTCGTTGATGAGGCCGGTGAGGATGCGGCGCGCGACCGCCAGCAGCTCGGCGACCTCGGGGCTCGCGGGGGAGTAGATGACGTTCGAACCCTCTTTGCGGGTCGTGACCAGTCCGGCACGGCGGAGTACCGCGAGGTGCTGCGACAGATTGGACGCCTCGATCCCCACGTCGGGCAGCATCTCGGCGACCGAGTGGTCCCGCTGGCTCAACAGCTCGAGCACGCGGATGCGCGCAGGATGAGCGAGCGTCTTGAAGAACTCCGCCTTCCGCTCGTACAGAGGCGTGTGCACCGCGCCCGCCTCCTCACTGTCGAGCTCTTACCAATCAATCCAAGACTTGATAATCTTAGCAAGTCCGAAGAGGTGGGAGATGGCCGAACCCGTCGTCGGGGCGGTGATGATCCGGTCGCCGGTCACCGTGCCTTCCGGCGCCCCGCTGAAGCAGGTCGCATGCGCTCTGCTCACGGCCGACGCGTGTGCCGTCCCGGTCCTCGCCGCGAGGACGCCGATCGGTGTCATCTCGGAGTACGACATCCTGGCGAACCTCGAGTTCCACGGCGGGATCGATCCGCTGCCGATCCTGGGCGCCGGTGCGGCGCGGCGGCGCAGGCGGCAGGCCCGGGCGACCTGTGCGCGTGAGCTGATGAGTTCGCCGGCGCCGCTGATTCGTGAGAACGCGCCGATCGGTGTGGCGGTCCGTCGGCTGTCCGATCCCGCGCGGGCGGCGCTGTGTGTGGTGAACGAGCGGCTCGAACTGACCGGGCTGCTGACCAGGCGCGAGCTGCTCGCGATCTACCGGCGTACCGATGCCGAGCTCGCCGCCGAGGTTCGGCGCGCTTTGGAGCCGGGTCGTTCCCGGCCGGCCCGTGATCGCGCGACGCCGGCCGTTCTGGTCCTCGGTGGCGTCGTGACGCTGGACGGTGAGCTCGCGTATCGCAGCCAGGTCGAGCACGCGGGGTTCGCCGCATCCCGGGTCGCCGGCGTCGTCGCCGTACACAACAACCTCAGGTACGACGTCGACGACCTCCTCGTCACCGGCTTCTAACGTTCGGAGGTACATCGTGACTGGCGTGATCGTGTGTGGTGTGGACGGATCGGCCGCCGGACAGCGTGCGGTCGAGTGGGCGTACGACGAGGCGCGGCGCCGGTCGTGCCGGCTGCGTGCAGTCACCGTCTGGTCGTGGGACGGGCCCGAATACGGGCAGCTGATCGGCGGTCCGGAGGAGGCCCGGCAACGCGCAGTCGACATCCAGGACGAGGTCCTGGCGAAGGTCGTCGGTGACAGCCGGGAGCCGGAGGTCGAGAAGGTGGTCGTGGACGGCCGACCGAGCGACCAGCTGTGCCAGGCTGCTCGGGACGCGGACCTGCTGGTCGTCGGCAGCCATGGTCACGGCGCGTTCCATGACGCTTTGGTCGGCTCGACCAGCGTGCATGTCATCCGCCACGCCCCGTGTCCAGTGGTGCTGCTACCCGACCAGAGCAGGCGTGCCGGCAAACCCAAGGCGGCGAAGTCACGCCGGGTGCACAGCCCCGAGGGCGGCCTCCCGATGTTCTGAACCCGGCAACCAGCCTCGCGGCTCCGTCCATGTCACAAAATCGCCAGGCGCCCGGTCTTGGTTTGTAGGTGGGCCGAGCGACGGGTCGAGAGGTGAGTGATGCGGACATGACGTGTCTTGGCCTGGACGAACTCCCGCGTCCGGTGGCCGCGGTCCTGGGCGGCGGTGGAGTGCTGGGCGCGGCACATGTCGGAGTCGGGTACGCGCTGGAACGCCGTGGTTTCGTCCCGGATCTGATCGTCGGTACGTCGGTCGGCGCGCTGACCGGGGCCATCGCTGCCGCCCATCCGAAGTCGGCTGCTGCGTGGCTGGACGACGTGTGGACCCACCTGCGCCGTCGTGAGGTGTTTCCGTTCGGCTACCTGTCCTCGCGAGCGAGTCTCTTCTCCGATCGGGGCCTGCGCCGGCTGATCGCGCGAGCCGAGCTGCCGACGCGGATCGAGGAGCTGGCGGTCCCGTTCACCGCGGTCGCGATGGACCTGGCAACCGGTGCGGAGGTACGACTGGACCGCGGGGATCTGGAGTCCGCCCTGCTGGCGAGTTCGGCAATTCCCGGGGCCTTGCCACCCGTCGTCCGGGAGGGGCGCACGCTCGTCGACGGCGGGCTGATCGCCTATGTCCCGGTGCGGGCGGCCGAAGCGGCGGGGGCAGCGAGCGTGCTGGTGCTCTCGACCGGTCCGGCGAGTTGGCCGTTGCCGCCGATCACACCGCGCCAACGCGCCGGGGCGATCGCATCGAGGGCCGCCGTACTGCAGGTGCACCATCAGATCGAGTCCGACCTGCGCGACGTCTCCCAACGCGTGCCCACCGTCGTACTGCCGACGGGCGTCGACAAGTGGCCCGCCCCGTGGGACTTCGGTCATTCGCAGCGACTGATCAGCACCGCCTCCGTCACCGCGGAGCGCTTTCTGGACCGGCTCCGCATCGCCGGCGCGGGGCTGTATCGAGCCGAGGCGCGCGCCACGAGCCACGACGCTCACGTCGAGGAGAGGGTCAACCGATGAGCACGATCTCGTTCCTCAACATCGCCATGCACGGACGCGTCAACCCGACGCTGCCGATCGTCGCCGAGCTCGTCCGCCGCGGCCACACGGTCAGCTATCACACCTCGCCCGCGTTCGGGCCCGAGGTCGAGGCCGCCGGCGCGACGGTCCGCTTGTACGTCGGCGGGGATCAGCCGCTGCCCGATCCGCCGACGCCGCTGTCGTTGCTGGACGGGCTCGCGAGCACCGCCGTACGCGTGCTGCCGACCGTACTCGCGGAGCTGCGCGACCTCCAGCCGGACCTGATCGTCCACGACTCCGCCTGTCCGTGGGGTGCGGTGGCCGCTCGCGAGCTCGGGGTGCCGGCGGTGTCGTCGTTCACGACGTTCGCGTTCAACCGGCAGATCCCGAGTCCCACACGGATGTCGAAGGACTTGCTGCTGGTTGCGGCGGCGCAGCCCGGAAACGTCAGGGGCTACCTTCGAGCCCGCAGGGAACTGCGCCGCCGCTTCGATGTCGGGGCAGTGCCACTGGTTGACCTCGGCAACATTCGTCAACCGCTCAATCTCGTGTACACGTCGTCGGCGTTCCAGCCCGGCGCCGGCGAGTTCGATCGGTCCTACCGGTTCGTCGGCCCGAGCATCGGCGCACGTCCGGCCGACGCGTCGTTCCCGCTCGACTGGCTGCGCGACCCGGTGCTGTACGTCTCGCTCGGCACGGTGTTCAAAGCGGATCCACGCTTGCTGCGCAGCTTGGCGATTGCCCTCAGTCCGCTCGGCGGCACTGTGGTCGTGGCGACCGGACAGACCGATCCGTCAGCGCTGGCTCCGTTGCCGGCCAACGTTCTGGTGCGCCAGTCGGTGCCTCAACCGGACGTGCTGGCGCGTGCGTCGCTGTTCGTGACCCATGGCGGGATGAACAGTGTCAACGAGGCCCTGTACGCCGGTGTCCCGATGCTCGTCGTTCCGCAGGGCGCCGATCAGCCGATGGTGGCAGGTCGCGTCGCCGAGCTCGGAGCCGGACTGTCCATCCGTACCGAGGAGGTCGGCGCGGGATCCGTAAAACCGCTCGCACGGCAGCTCCTCGACGACCCGCGGTTCCGTACGGCGGCCCGCACGCTGCGGGCTGCCCAGCGTGAAGCAGGCGGGTATCGACGTGCCGCCGATGAGCTGGAGATCTCGTTGGAGGCTGCCGGCTCGCTCGATCGACCGGCTCGCGTTGATCCGACACAGCGAGGCTGACCGATGCCGCTTGTCATTGTGCTGGTGATGATCGCCGGTCTGTCGGAGGCTGCCGGCCGGGTCCTTCCTCTGGTGTCACGCAGGCCTGGGATGTCGCGGCCTGTGGTGGTCGGGCTGCTACTGACGGGCACCCTTGTCGAGAGTGCGGTCATCGCGTCGTGGCCGTGGGCCGCCTGGACACTCGCGGGGCTTTTGCCGTCGACGCCTGACGCGGACAGGTTGCTCTGGACACCCTCGCTGATCGCTCCGCTGGTGCTTGCCGGTGTCATCGCGTTCCCGTGGCTCGGGCCGCTGCTCCACTTCGTGCTGCTCACCGTAGTAGGTGCGGCTCTGGCCGGTGAGCTCGCGTCCGCGAGTGGGATCGCGTGGGGCGTTGCCGCGGGGTGCGTCGCCGTCGCCGGGTTCGGCCTTGCGCTCGCTGTTGACGTCGTACGACGTCTGGTCGCGAGGATCCTCGCCATCGGAGTACTGGAGCCGGCCGTATGAACATCGTCCTGCTGTGCGTGGGTGGTCTCGGGTTGGCGCTGATCGTCGAAGGTTTGCTGGCCAGGTACGAGCTACTTGCCTACAGCGTCGGTTGGCGATCTCCGACAACCAACCTTCCGGAGGGGCTGCCTTATGCGCGAGGCGCGGCGCCTGATCGTCCACCGGCGGCGTACCTGGTCTACCTCGACGGCATCGGGAAACGGCAGTTCCGCGACACTCGGGACGGCGGCCAGCTCGTTCAGGCCGTGATCGCCGGGGCGCCGGAGCTGAGGGTGCTGGGGCAGGTACAGCCGTACTCGCCGCTGGCTGATCCACTCGCCGGCCGGCCGGTGTGGGCGTGGCTGCGTCGTCGAGCGGGGCTGTTGCTGTTCCTGCACAACGTCATGCAGACGTTCGTCGCGGCCGACCGGCGATACCGGCCGCTGTACAACCGGGCCGTCGGCAACCAGATCGTCGTACAGCTGCGGCTTGCCGGATATCAGGCGGACAGCAACATCCCGGTCGTCCTGCTCAGCTACAGCGGCGGCGCCCAGGTCGCGACCGGCGCGGTCGACGAACTCCACCGCCAGTTGCACGCTCCCGTTCTGGTGATCATGCTCGGGGCGTTCCACAATGGCGCGAACGATCTGAGCCGTGCGCAGCACGTGGACCTCCTCACCAGTGCGAACGACCGGATCGAGCGGGTCGGAGCCTGGATCTTCCCCCAGCGGTGGCGCTTGCTCTGGCGCAGCGGGTGGAACCGTGCGGTCCGCGCCGGGAAGGTCAGCGTTCACCGGCTCGATCCGGCGACCCACGTCGGGCCGCGAAGCTACATCAGCCCGACCGCCATGCTTCCCGACGGCCGGAGTTATCTCGCCCGCACTGCCGGGCTGGTGATCGAGCTCGTACGCGCGTACGTCGATGCCCGCAGTGGTGAACGGGCGTCGGTGGCCGAGGAGCGCTGAGCGCAGGCGTCGTACTGCGTCAGGTGTCGGTACGGGCGATGGACAGGGCGATCGCGTCCTTGAGGGCGGCGAGGATGTAGTCAGGCACTTGCAAACCTTGCTGCCGGGCCCACAGGAGCTCGCGTTCCACCAGGCTCACCTGTTTGGCGATCTCGAGCAGGTCGCGGTCGAAGTCGAGTGCGCGGGCGACGTCGCCGAAGTCCGCTCGCTGCTGACGGTTGTTGGTGCCGACGAGCGAGAAGGTTCGGCGGCGCAGGATCCGTGCGAGGTGGAGTTGCCAGTCGCGCAGACCTTCCTGGTGGACGAGGGCCTCGGCGGACAAGCGGTAGAACGCGAAGTGTCCGGGCTCCTGGCGTCTGATCGGCGCGATGACGGTTTCCGCGATGGCGTGCTCACCGAGCTCGGCGAGTCCTTCGATCAGACGCGAGTACGCGATCACGGCCGACCGCTCGGTGGCCGCGCCGGTCAGGTAGTAGAGCAGCCGGATGACGCCGGGCATGCCGGGTAGCTGGGAGAGCAGTCCGGCCACCCGCATCTTCGCCCCGAGCCGCAGATCGACCTCCGGCGGCGCCATCCCGAACCCTTGCTGGACCGCGTCGAGAAGGATGCCGTGCTGCAACTCCTGCGGCGACCACACATCCTCGTAGAAGAACCTGTCCGTGTCGGTGGCGTCGGGCATCAGGGCACGTAGCTCGAGCACGTTCCGCTCGACCTCGAGCTCGACGCGGCTCAGGTAGGTGAACACCCCGCCGTACCGCCGGCGGACGAGACCAGGATTCCTGATCGTCAGATCGGCGGAATCGAGCGACAGCGGCGGATGTTCCTCGGCGAACTGCTCGACGAAGCGGCGGAGTCCGGCTGGGGACAGCCGCCTGGGTACGGCGCTCTGCCCGGCGGGCTGGTGCACTTGGGTCATCGTGTCCACTCCTTCAGACGCGCCGGCACCCGCGGTTGCCCACCGCAACGAAGTACCTCGGCTGGTGAACCGTCAACAAGAAGACCGGGCATCTGCCCGGTCTGTGACGGTCCCCGCCGATCGGCTACGCGCGCAGGATCTTGTCCATCGACTTGCCCTTGGCGAGTTCGTCGACGAGCTTGTCCAGGTAACGGATCTTCTGCATCAGCGGGTCGTCGATGCTCTCGACACGCACGCCGCAGACGACACCGGTGATCGACGACGCCCGCGGATTGAGGTGCGCATCGGCGAAGAAGTCCTCGAACGTCGTCTCTGCGGCGAGATGCTGCTTCAACGCGGCGGCGTCGAATCCGGTCAGCCACTCGATCACCTGATCGAGCTCGGCCTTCGTGCGCCCCTTCTTCTCGACCTTCGTCACGTAGTGGGGGTACACGGAAGCGAAACTGACGGTGAAGATCCGGCTCATCCTCCAACGCTAACTCAGCCGGCGTTCCCGCGTCTCGCACCTCGAGATCGGGCATCGAATGTCTACTGGACGAATAGACTTTGGTCGTGACCCTGTCCGTACCCGGCAGGGTCACACCACCAGCAGGATCGTGGTCCCGCCCTGACGAACGGATGCCACCACGATGCCGACGTCGAGAGCAGAAGTTGTCGCTGTCCGGCCCTGTCAGCCGAGGCCGGATCGGGCGATGACATTGGTGATGCTGATGCGTACTGCGGTGAAACCCGCCTGCACGAACGATTCAGCGAAGTCATCCGCCGGCTGGGAGGGGTAGTAGCGGCGTCCGATGCCGGCGGCGACCTGTCTGATCTGGTCCGGCTCGGCCGACACCAGTGCCTCTCCTTCGATGGTGACGAAGCTGTAGGGCTGCTGGTCATCACTGACGCAGACCGCGATGCGCTGATCGCGAGCGAGGCTCTGCTCCTTGACGCTGCCGGGCGACAAGGCGAACGCAACCTCGTCACCGTCGAGAACAAAACACACAGGCGTGACATGAGGCCGCCCATCCGGGCGTACGACTGCGATATGGGCGAGCCTGGTACCCGCCGCGACAAAGTCCCGCCATTCGTCGTCGGTCATCACTGTCATCGAAATCTCCTTGTCCGGTATGACCCGACATTAGAGCCGCATTCACATCGCCAAAAGCGATTGATTCCGATCAATTCAATCGCCATCAACAATGGCTCCGTCCTTTCGATCAGATCCGCGCACACGCCCCCTGGCCTCGTACCTCCTTCCGTGCACGCATCACCTGCCAGCACGTCGGCCGCCAGCGCCCCATCAAACTCCTGCCGATGCCCCTCAACCGACACGCAGGGACGCCGCACGCGGACGGTGCACGCGGACGGTGCGTGGGGATGGTGCGTGGGGAAGAGGCCGGACGCGGACGCCGGACGTCGCGCGGTGTGACTCGGCGCGTGAGGAGCTCGAGGTAGGGCGGGCGGTCGTGGTTGAGCCGAGGGTACCAACGGACAGACGTATACGGCCGCCGCTGTGGACCGCGCACGGGGCAGTCGGCTGGGGCGCCGGGCAGGAGGCGTATACCTCCTGTCGGCCGGCACCATCTCGGCGCCGACAGTCGGCATTCGGTCCCGCATCGCCGCCCGGCCACTACGTCGAGCACAGGCGGGCGGGTTACCCCCTCGCGCCGGGCTCTCTGCTGTTACACGAGGGGAGAGCCCTGAATGCGGGGGGATGACCGCCCGGTTGCGCGGCGGGCGGGTCCTTGTCCGCTGACTGAGCGGCATTGGTGTTGACCCTGGTGCAAGTCACGCGTGCGGGGCGAACCGACGGACGAGCGCGGTGTCGGGTGAGTCTTGTGTTGGTGGCTTGTGGGTCGGCGGGTGATTGCCTGGGGGTACCGGTTGGGTAGGTGTTGTGTGGGAGGAGCGGAATGCCATGAACGATGCACTCTTGATCTCGATCGGTGTACTGGCCTGCTTGGCTGCCGGGCGGGTTTGGCTTGGTTACCGGCTTGGTGAGCTGAGGCATGCCAGGAGGCGGGTTCGGTCACGGTGAGCCGGAGTTCGACCTGCGGCTGAGAGACAAACTGCGGAGGTGCCAGGCGTCTGTTGGTTATCAGCGTGCCTGGCACCTCCGCCGTCTCCCAGTTGGGGTCAGCCGTCCTCCGAAATCCCGGCGACCCCGTGCCCGGCGGTACCCAGCCGGGACCGCTTCTACGCACGTCGGCTCGAGTAACCAGACCGCCGGGTGCGACGCACGTCGAATAGGTGCCGGTGGCAACCAGAGTCCTGTCTGCACATAGTCGCAGTACGACGCCGCAGCCGCCGCGGAGCAACCACTTGCTCTCCAGGGCGCGCTGCGTTAGCACGGCGGACCCCTGGGTACTGAATGACAAGCGGCCGGATCTCTGCCCCCGAGACCGGGTCGCGCAGGCGGTCTCAGGCGCTCCCCACGCCGGGACCGCCTCTTTACGGGAGATCCCAGTGCGGGCGGTCCAACTCAGTGAGCTTGTACGCCGGGCTCGGTCAAGTACGCCGTAGTGCAAACAGACCTCGGCACCCGGAGGGCAGGATGATGGGTGGACCGCCGGTCGAACGAGGTCCGCGCCCCGCGCTGTACCAGGCAGTTGGCTGCTGAACGTCGTCGCGCGACGGGGCGCACCTTCGTCGTCCGCCAGCGCTGAGATGGGGTCGCGGACGGCTCGGTCCATGCAGTCGGCAGTCGGGAGCCGGCCGAGCCGGCCGAGCCGGCCGAGGCGGCCGAGAGGGTGCTCGCTGTGGTGCCGCGGGTGCGTTGGTCGGCGAATGCGGCACGGTGACAGTCATCCGATCCGCCCGTACGTTGAGCCCTTGTGCGGCGACAGGTTCCAGGTAGGGGCTGACGGCAACTAGCGTTGGGTGGAGACCGCTGGCGAACCGTCGACGCGGACGGGATGTCGGTGTTGGGGGCGATCGGCGGTGCAGTTCTCGGACGATGAGGTCACCACGCGCGGCCAGCTTGGACAGGTGGTCGACGGCCTGCTCGCGGGACTGAGCGCCGGTTTCGAGAGCGGTACCGAACCCCGCCCG
Source organism: Kribbella shirazensis (assembly GCF_011761605.1). Classification (GTDB taxonomy): domain Bacteria; phylum Actinomycetota; class Actinomycetes; order Propionibacteriales; family Kribbellaceae; genus Kribbella; species Kribbella shirazensis. Next base: position 4,944,523 of record NZ_JAASRO010000001.1, read on the forward strand.
GCGGGTCGCAGCTTCCGCGTCGGGCGGCGCTGGGGTGGGGTCCGGACGGTCTGACGCTGTACATGTCCCGTCCTTCGCGGACTCGGCGGAGCGGTCGTCGGCTGCTTGATGGCCGCCGGCTGACCTGACGACCAGGGTCGGAGGTCGGCGACTCGGTGGTCGTTGTTGTTCGGTCAGCTGTTTGGCGGCTGCGCCGCGCCGCTCACTTGGGCCGGCGGCGGTATTCTGAAAGGGCCGGTGATCATCTGTTTTCAGCAGTGGGCTGAGGCGTCTTCGGTTTTCGACTGGATGGCTCCTGCTGTGCCGGGGCCGGAGCGGACCGCGGACGTGGAGTTTGCCGAGCTTGCTGTTGTGATGGCGAGGGTGTCGGAGTCCTTGCATTTCCCGATGGACGTGAACGACGCGTTGGATTCGATCACCGCCGGCGTCGTGGCCGCGGTTCCCGGGATCGACTTCGCGAGCATCTCGATCACGAGCAAGGACGGGCGGATCGAGACGCTCGCTCCGAGTGACGAGGCCGCGGTCCGGGTGGACAAGCTGCAGTACGAGCTGGGCGAAGGGCCGTGCTTGCAGGCGGTCCTGGCGGACCCGGTGGTACGGGTCGACGACGTCGCGACGGATCCGCGGTGGCCGGCGTACGGGCCGCGCGCCGCGGAGCTGGGTGTCGGTTCGCAGCTGGCCTTTCAGTTCCGCGCGGAGCCGCATGTGCGGGGCGGCGTAAACATGTATGCGACCAAGCCACACCAGCTCACGCTGGAGACATGCCAGCTAGGCGGCTTGTTCGCGAACCTGGCCGCGGTTGCACTCGGCTGGAGCCGGCAGGACGAAACGATGAACGAGGCACTTCGGACCCGGAACCTGATCGGTCAGGCGATTGGGATCGTCATGGAGCGCTACCGGCTGACCTCCGATCGGGCGTTCGCGTTCCTCGTCCGAACCTCCCAGCAGGGCAACCTCAAGCTGTACGACGTTGCCGCCGGTGTGGTGGCCGACGCCAACGCGAAGGCAGGGTAGGCCACCAGCACTTCAGCGGGCGGCCTCTCAGCTGGGCAGACGGCGGGTGTCGACCAGTTGCTGCGCGACGGTGTGCAGCTTGGTGTTCGTGTGTTGCGAGTAGCGCCGCAGTACTTCGAAGGCCTGGTCGCCGTCGAGGTCGTACCGTTCCATGAGGATCCCCATCGCGAGCCCGACCAGCTTGCGTGCGTCGACCGCGCGCGCGAGATCCTCCACCTTCCGGCTGGAGCTGATCGCGACGGTGGCGTGCCGCGCGATGATGCGCCCGATCGGTTCGGCGTCGACGTCGCTGAACGCGTGCGGCTTGGCGCCGTACAGCGACAGCACTCCCACACTGTTTTCCCCGGCAAGCATCGGTATGTGCAGGACGCTACCGACCTCGCAGGCGACCGCCTCGGCCTGCCATTGCGGCCAGTCCGTGGCGAGCGCGACGTCGGCCACGTAGACGGTGTGTCCGCCGGCCAGCCCGTCGAGGGCCGGCCCGGCTCCGTTCTCGATCTGCCACCGGTACATGCGCTCCACGCGGGCGTCGGTGACAGCGCCGATGACCAGTGCGCCGTCCGGCTGGGCCAACAGCACTCCGGCGTAGTCACATCCGACCATCGGCACCGCCGACCGGACGACCGTCTCGACGGTCTCGTCCAGATTCGGCGCGGCGTGAAGTTCCAGCGCGAGCTCGGCAAATACCTCAGCCCGTGTCGTACCAAGCGTCTCCGGCATGTCGACTCCAACCGAACAGCAGGTGCTGACCACCCACGCTGCCGGAGTGCTGCACATGATTATCATGCCGCTACCCGGAGTTCAACAAGCAATTGGCTCGGTGGCCCGCGAAGTGGACGGCGCGGGCTTCAGCCACCGGAGCCAGGAGACCGAGGGGACGGTGAAGGCGGTCGCGCGGGCTGCGGTCTCAACCCGCGCGACCTGGGCGAATTTCAGGTCCGGACCTGACCTCCGCCTGTCTGGGGTGTTGACACCCCCGGCTCGGCGTCAGTGCGGGGACATGCCTTCGGTCGTACTCCACGTTCTGCGGTGCCCGCGCACCGGCGCTCGTAACCTTCCATCTGGTCTGCGGTGTGTCCCTCCGTGCCTCGGCCCTGATTGCGTCGCCCGGGCACGGGTACTCGAATCACGTACGTCTCCGACCGGTGTTCTTCTCGCACAGCTCAACCGGTCGGAGACGTCACGTCTGCCAGGCACAGCGCTAGTAGCATGCCGACGTGGCGGCTTGGGGCGATGACGACATCCAGGATCAGGACGGACGCACAGTCGTGGTCACTGGGGCGAACTCGGGATTGGGCCTGCGTGCGGCGACGGTGCTGGCGGCCAAGGGCGCACGGGTGGTCCTGGCCTGTCGGTCCCGGCAGCGCGGCGAACGAGCCGCGGCGGCGGTCGGCGGCGAGCTCGTCGTACTGGACCTCTCCGACCTGGATTCGGTGCGGACCGCGGCGGCGGACATCCGGGACCGCACCGGCGGGCGGGTCGACCTGCTGCTCAACAACGCGGGCATCCCGGCCGGCCGGTTGCGGCGCAACGCCGCGGGACACGAGTCGATCTTCGCCACCAACTACCTAGGGCATGCCGCGCTGACCTGGCTGCTGATGCCGGCGCTGCGTGCCGGGGACTCGGCCCGGGTCGTCACCGTGTCCAGCATCGCCCATCGCGGCAAGGGATTCGACGTGGAGGACCCCGGCTTCGAGCACCGGCGGTTCCGGATGGCTCACGCCTACTCGCAGTCCAAGCTGGCTGGGCTGATGTTCGCGCTGGAGCTGGACGAACGACTGCGGGCCGACGACTCGCCGGTGCTCAGCGTGGCGGCGCACCCCGGGTTCACCGGCACGGAGGTCGGCGCCGCGGGCGCCCGCAACCAAGGGCTCGGCGCAATCGCGGGACCGCTCAACGCGCTGACGAAAGCGCTGTCCCAGTCCGTGCCTGAGGGAACCTTGCCGGTGCTGTACGCAGCGACCGCGCCCGGCGTACAGAGCGGTGACTACTACGGCCCGCGGAAGTTCGGCGAGTTCTTCGGAGGGGTCGGCCCGGCCCGGATCGATCCGCGAGCACAGGATGAGAAGCTACGCGCGCGACTGTGGGACCGCACCGCCGAGCTGACCGGCGTCCGCCCGGACCCCGCCTGACGCCCTTCGATGTCGAGGGCGGCGAGGTGGGCCGGGGAGTGACCGGCCCGTCAGGTGTTTGGCTTCGTCGAGTTGTCGCAGCAGGTGGGCGTGCAGGACGGCGCGGTTGTGTTCGACCTGGAGTCTCGTTCGGGGCCAGCGGACCCGGTTCACTGCCAGCGGCTCGCCGAACACGACGTCGATGACAGCGCCGGAAGCGGGCACGGCACTTCGGGCACTCCCTGGATCGCGCGTGCCGAAGAACGCGACGGGTACGACCGGGGCGCCGGTAACCATCGCCAGGTACGCCGCACCGGGCCGGACCGTACGCAGTTCGCCGTCTCCGCGGATACCTTCCGGGAAGATGCCGACCGCATGTCCCTCGCTCAGTGCGCGTACGCACGCCTTGACTGCGGCGGGGTCGTAATGGAAGCGATCCAGGGGAATCTGTCCCGCGGCCCGGAGCAGCGTGCCCAGCGGTCCGACGAACATCTCGGCCTTGGTCACAATGTGCGCCGGCCTCGGTGCGAACGCGGCGAGAATCGGTCCGTCGAGTACGCCGAGATGGTTGGCGGCGAAGATGACGGGGCCTTCTGCCGGCACGTTCGCCGTACCGTGGAGCCTCACGCCGTACCGCTGCTCGACGAACGCGCGCAACCATCGTCGGCCGCGATACAGAAGCCACGTGGGAGGGTGGGGGACAGCACGCTCGAGGTGGAGCCGGCTGCTGATCGTGTTCATGGCGTCGTCTCCGCCCTGGTGTCTGCCGGGCGGAGGGAGTCCGCCGTGGTCATCCACTAAGTCCGTACGACCAGTTGCGCTGTGACAGTCCCGCTAGGCAGAGGTCGCGGCGCCTCCGAGCATCGTGCGGATCTGCCGGCGGGATGCGATGCCGAGTTTGGAGAACACCTTGCGGAGGTGCCAGTCGACCGTGTGCGGGCTGATGAACAACCGCGCGCCGATCTCGGAGTTCGTGAGACCCTCGGCGGCGAGCCGGGCGATCTGCGCTTCCTGGGCAGTGAGCTCTGCGTGCGTCGAGACCACGCGTTTGCGCACGGTGGCGCCGGTCGCTTGCAGCTCGCGGTGCGCGCGCTCCGCGAACGACTCGGCCCCGAACTGGCCGAGCATCTCGTAGGCGAGGCCCAGTTGGGCGCGGGCGTCGGCCCTGCGATTCTCCCGACGCAGCCACTCGCCGTAGCACAGCCGGAATCGGGCGAGATCCATCTGGATCTCGGTGGCGTCGAGTCGGCCGATCGCCTCGAGATAGAGCTCGTCGGCCACCCGCCCTTCGCTGACCAGCGCTCGTGCGTTGGCAGCATGTCCGAGCGCCCAGTCGGTGCCGGTGGCCCGAGCCATGTTGCTGATCACCTGCACTGCCTCGGCGGCGTCGGATGGGCGGCCGAGCCGTGCCGCCGCCTCGACGAGCTCGACCAGCGCGTAGATCGAGAGTCCGAGTTCCTCGGGGTTCTCGCTGCCACGCTGTGCGGCCGCGAACGCCTCCTCGTACCGGCCGAGACCGTTGTAGAGCACGGCGGCCGCCCATTGGGTGTCGGCCATCACCTTCGCGTGCCCACGGACCGAACGGAGTGCCCGCGTGATCGCCTCGATCGCTCCCAGCGTCGGGGCTTCCCGGCCCCGCCAGGGTTCGAGGAACAACGCGCCGTAGTGCGGCCAGAAGCTGCTCCGGGTCGCCTCGCCGACCGCCGCCACTTCCACAGCCAAGGAGTCCGCGCCGGCGAGATCACCGACACGGACCCGATTGCACAGCCGAAGGAGTAGCCCCGGCGCCAGCACACTCAAGGCTCCCGCATCACGCCCGGCGTCCACCAGCATTGCCGTGAGGACGGACCAGCTGTCGAAGTCCCACACGTCGGTGGCCAGGCGGCACGCGAGCTGGAGCCAACCGAGGCCGGCGTCCCGGGGGACACCCTCGGTCCGGAAGGCGGTCAGTGTTTGGATCAGCCTTTCCGCGCCGACCTGATACCCGTCCGTGACGACTCGCGAGAGGCCGTCCAGGAGCAGTACCTCGTGGGTAGGCGTACTCGGCTTCGGCGCCGCGAGAATCGCCTCGGCAACATGTCTGGGGAGTCCTCCAGCGCTGAGCGCCGTGATGACTGCGTCCCGGTAGGTCTCGTGGGCGAGCGCCGGATCGAGCTGCTCGAGCCGCCCGGCGGCGTCGAGCAGCAGCGGCAAGGCTGCGGTCACACCTCTGGTGAGGGCCAGGATGCGGCCGCGCAGCAGGGTCAACTGTGCGGTGCTGAGGTCGTCCAGCGGGCTCAGCTCCGCTATGCCTGCAAGCCCGAGCGCGGCGTCGAACGCCCCGGCCTGGTACTTGGCATTCGCCGCTGCGAGTACCCTCGGCCCCCGCCCTGCGGCGTCGGGCGTCAGCTCGGCGGCCCGCTCGAGAAAGGCCGCCGCGGCGGCGAGTCCGCCACGGGCAAGGGCGCGGTCCGCAGTGCGCTCCAGCTCGGCGCTCACTGCCTCGTCAGGTCCGGCCGTCGCGAGGGCCAGGTGCCACGCCCTCCGATCGGGATCCCGTTCCGGATCGGTCGCGTCCGCCAGCGCCTGGTGAACCGTACGGCGGTCCTCCTGGTCCGCGGCGTGATAGGCCGCCGAACGCACGAGCGGGTGCCGGAAACTCACCCGGCCTCCGAGGGTCAGCAACCCGGAAGCCTCGGCGTCATCCGAGGCAGCGTCCACAGCGACCCCGAGCTGCGTTGCGGCGCGCCGCAACAGGCCGATGTCTCCGGTCGGCTCGGCCGCCGCGGTGACCAGCAGTAGCCGGGTCTCGGTGGAAAGCGATTGAAAGCGTCGCAGGAAGCCTTGCTCGAGCCGGCTCGGCAACGCGCTCGCGTCGGAACGCATGAACCCGGCCGCCATCTCCGCCGCGGTCAGTCCGTGCGGGAGCTCGAGCAGGGCCAGCGGATTACCGTGGGCCTCCGCGATGATCCTGTCGCGCACCCGCCTGTCCAGCCGGCCACCGACGACAGACTCGAGCAGTACTCGCGACTCCGGCTCGGACAGCCCGGTCAGGTGCAGCTCGGGGAGGCCGGCCAGAGCCGGACCGGAGTCGGGTTCGCGGACGGCGAAGACGAGCACGACCGATTCGGCGTGCAGACGGCGGGCGACGAACTCGAAGGTCTGGGCCGACGCCTGATCGAGCCACTGGGCGTCGTCGACCAAGCAAACGAGCGGTTGGCTGTCTCCGGCCTGGGCGAGCAGGCCGAGTGCGGCGAGGCAAACGAGGAATCTGCTCGGGACGTCGCCGCTGTGGAGGCCGAACGCTGTGGCGAGTGCGTCGCGCTGTGGTGCGGGGAGGTGGTCGAGGCCGGTGAGCAGTGGGGTGCAGAGCTGGTGCAGACCGGCGTACGAGAGCTCCATCTCCGACTGGACGCCGGCAGCCCTGAGGACGCGGCATCCGGTGGACCGCTCGAGGAGGTAGCTGAGCAGCGCGGTCTTGCCGATTCCAGCCCCTCCACGGATGACCAGGGCCGCGCTGCGCCCGGCCCTCGCCCCCACCAACAGGTCATCGAGGACCGAGCGCTCCTCTCGCCGGCCCAGGAGCCCGGTGGGTGAACCGCCTCGAACCGCAGCCACGCGTGGACGATAACCCGACCGACGCGCGGAAAGGTAGAAGTTCGGCGCCGAACCGCGAGGCTCAGCCGGCGAGGTCGGCGGCCAGGAGCTCTTCGAGGTCCGTGACGTCACCTGCTCGGGATGCGTGGAGGAAGGTCTCCAGGAAGTGTTGCGAGGCCGCCGCGCTGACGGTCGTGCGATGGCCAGTGCCGGTACGGCGACGCGCACGGCTGACCAACTGCCTGGTGTTCGCGGCACCGAGATGAAGGAAGTCCGCGAGCTGTCCGTACGGATAGTCGAACGCCTCCCGCAGGACCAGCGCGGCGCGTTCTCTCGGGGTGAGGCGCTCCATGATGATTTGTACCGCCTGCTCGACGGCTTCGCTGCGTTCGGCCAACGACGCGGGGTCGTCGCTCGCATCGGTCGCCACCGGTACTGCGGGCGTCATGAACGTCTCGTGGCGCCGCCGGGCGGACTGCTTGACGTTGAGAGCGAGCCGGACGGCCATCGTCACCAGGAGCGCCTGCGGCTCCACGACGACCGTCCGGTCCGTCTTCTGCCAGCGCAGCCAGACCTCCTGTACGACGTCCTCGGCCTCGCTCGTGCTGGCGAGGATCCGGTACGCGATCGCCATCAACCGTGATCGCACGCTCACGAAGATCGCGAGTGCCTCCTCGTCCCATCCCTGCTCCGACATCTCGGCGTTCACGGCCCGGCTCCTTCCGCTCCGACCCTCCGTCCGCACTGCCTGCTCTCACGGTGCGACGGCCGGCCGCCGCACCGCGCCCTGAGCAGTCCGTAGGTCGCCACGTGGTCGGGCGACCACGTGGTTGAGGGGTCCGTGGGGACGTCACAAACGGGCCGGTCGTGTGGTCCTGATGGGCAGGACAGTCACGAGGAGGCCGTGATGAGCACCCATCAGCAACGTCGGGCCGAGCTGGCGATCCGGATGCAGCTCCGCCGGCTCAGCGTCGCCGAAAACCCGTTGCGTCGAAGGGAGGATCGGCTCGAAGCAGCTCTGCTGCTCGGCGCGCTCGTGACAGCGCTGCTCGTGATCGCCGCCGCCGCAGTTCTCGCGACGATCGTGCGCGATCACGCCGACTACGCAGCGGCCCGGCAGCGGGCTGAGCTGCGGCCGGCACAGGCACGAACACTCGAGGGCACGACAGACCCTGTGTTGTCGCAGCTCGGGCAGAGCACGACGACGGTCAAGGTGCAGTGGTTCGATGCTGCCGGGTCAGTCCGGGAGGGACAGCACGACGTTCCGATCGGAACCACGGCGGGCACCGAATTGTCGATCTGGCTCGACCGGACCGGGGCGATGACCCGGTCGCCGCGAGAACCCGCCGAAAGCGCTGCTCTCGGTGGCGCCGTCGGAGTCACGGCGACCATGCTCACCTGGCTGCTGCTGTTCGGGTCGTTCCGGCTGTGCCGCCGTCCGCTGGACCGCAGTCGTGAGCAGGCGTGGGAGCGCGAATGGGAGCAGGTCGCACCGCGCTGGACCGGTCGACAGACCTGAGATGAGGCCGGCACCGTGAGATGGCTACTCAAAGCCGCCTGCCGGAACGAGGACCCCGAACTGTTCTTCCCGATCGGGACCACAGGCCCGGCACTACAGCAGATCGAAGCCGCGAAGCAGGTCTGCCGCCGCTGCGAGGCGACCGACGCCTGCCTGGAGTGGGCGCTACGCACAGGCCAGGACGCCGGTGTCTGGGGCGGCCTCTCCGACACCGAACGCCGAACCTTGAGCCGCCGCCGACGCGGTAGCGACGCATCCGACTGGATCGCTTGATTGAACTGATGCGTACTGTGGTCGGTCGCGGTCGGAAAGTGTGCGCGATCGCCCTTGTTTTGTTGGCTTTCGGGGCGGGTACCGCATCGCTGTTCAATTCCGGAACGGGGCAGGCCGAAAACGGGATCCCCCGTCTGCCGGCTGTCCGACCGGATCAGGTGCGGCGTGGCCGTGTGTTCGTGCCGGAAGGAAGCAGAACGATGGATCTGACCCAATCATGGAACGACGCGGTAGGAGCAGTCATAACCTTCCTGCCGAAGTTCGTGCTGTTCCTCGTCATCCTGTTCGTCGGATGGCTCGTCGCCGCGGCGCTGCGCAAGCTCGTCAACGTCGTGCTGTCCCGCGTCGGCTTCGACCGCGCGGTCGAGCGCGGCGGTGTCGGGCGGGCGCTCGCGCAGTCGAAGTACGACGCCAGCGGGCTGATCGCGGCACTCGTCTACTACGCCGTACTGCTGATCGCGCTGCAGTTCGCCTTCGGCGTCTTCGGGCCGAACCCGGTCAGCGACCTGCTGGCGGCGATCGTCGGCTGGCTGCCGAGAGCAGTGGTGGCCATCGTCATCGTCGTCGTGGCCGCCGCGATCGCCAACGCGTTGCGTGACCTCGTCGGCAGCGCGCTGTCGGCACTCAGCTACGGACAGCTGATCGCCAAGGTGGTCCAGGTGTTCGTCATCGCGCTCGGAGTCATCGCGGCGCTGAACCAGATCGGAGTCGCGACCGCGGTGACCACACCGGTGCTGATCGCGGTACTCGCAACCGTCGGCGGCGTCATCGTCGTCGGGATGGGCGGCGGGATGATCCGGCCGATGCAGCGGCGCTGGGACCGCTGGCTGGATCGGGCCGAGCAGGACTTCCCCAACGCCCGTTCGCGCGAGCAGGCGTACCAGCGGGGTCGCGAGGACGCTGAGCGGAGCCAGTGGCAGACGGAGCCCGGTGAGTCGTCGACCGCTGGTCTGCCGGGGGAGTCCCTCGGCAGTGCTCACCGGTCCACGCCGCCGCCGCCGCGAAGCGATGGCACCACCTGATCGAGGGGCCAGGTGGTACAGGGGGAAGCGTCCCCGAGCGTCACTTCCGCGCTCGGGGTCGCTTCGTGCTCACAGCCGGGGGAGATCGTGGAGGCCGGAGCGACGTTCGGACGACGAGAGACTCACCGTCGCCAGCAACCGCACCATCACCCAGTCGTCGCCCGCGCCATCGATTCGCCAGCCGCGTTCAGCTGCCGAGTCCTGCACACCTCGTGCGTACGCCGCCAGCTCGACCGGGCCGGCGGATCCGGCAGTAAGACCGAGAATGTCGCGAACGGCGGCGGCATGCTGGTCGATGGCCGCCTGCAGGGCTGGGCTGTAGGCGCCAAGCCCTGCGAGGAGCTGGTCCTTCAACACGGCGAGCTCTCGTCGGGCCGCCGACTCCCGCATGATCCTCAGCCAAGCCATGGCTCAGTAGGGTAGGCCGATGAGCCGCATGTCCGCCAATTTCTGCGGCGACATGCGTAGATCTCGGCGCCTGATGGTGCGATGGATCGTGGGTGATCAGCCCCCTCGAAAACCCCAAGCCAGGCGCGACCGGGGCAACTAAGCTCGAAAGCTGGTCCACGACGAGGAGGCCCCGTGTTTCAGCCACTACTGGCGTCCGCGACTAGAGCCGTTGAAAAACTCCGTGCCATCGGCGAACCCTTACCCGACGACGTGACCAGCCAGCTGGCGAAGCTGGCCGACGACACCCAGACCGACGCCGTCAGGTCCGCGAAGGTCGAAGAACTCCTGCGCCCCTATGTCCTCGCCGACGTGCAGATCGACGAGCGGGGCCTGACGGCGAGTACGCCGGGTGCTGCGCCTCCACGACTTGTTCAGCACGGGTGGCGAAGCTTCCTGGTCCGGGTGGTGAACCCGCATCGGCTGCTCGGCGATCTGTCCGCGCCGTCGAACCATGTGCTCGGGCTGGTCGACCACCACAGCCACGCCGCGCGGATCACGCTGCACGACACGTTGACCGTCGTACCGCGGATCGAGGGCAGTTGGCTGCAGGTGAAGCTCGCGGGTCCGACCGACGTGTCCGGCCTGGACGTCGAGTACAAGGTCATCAGCCTGTACAGCCGCGATGGCGGCAGCCGCAGCGGCGAGTTGACGTTCGTTCTGGCGGTGGAGGAAGCGATGGAGAGCCTGACCCGTCCGCCGTTCGCGAAGGCCGGCCAGCGGATGAGGTTCGAGAGCCGTCAGTACGCCGCGATGTTCGACTTCGACTGCTTGCCCGCCCGCGACATCCGGTTCGACATCCGGGAGCCTGACGGCACCAGCACCGTGGCGGCGCTGACCGTCCGGGATTCCCAGCGGCGGGCGTACCCGTCGAAGGCGATGCGACTGGCGCCGGACATGTTCTTCCACGACCACGTCTACCGGGCGACCGGCGAGGTGATCACGCTCCCGGCTGGTCAGTACGAGATCTCCGCCCGGCGCGGACCGGAGTACCGCGAGGTCCGCGTCGAGGTCGACCTGTCGGCCGAGAGCGAGGCGGTCACGATCGAGCTCGATCGCTGGGCCGATCCGGCCGCCCATGGTTACTACTCGGGTGACCCGCACATCCACGCCGGCGGCTGCTCGCACTACAGCGTGCCGTCGGAGGGCGTGACGCCGGAGACGATGATCCGGCATGTTCGCGGCGAAGGGCTCTGGATGGGCAGCGTGCTCACCTGGGGACCGTGCTATTACCACCAGAAGCAGTTCTTCAGCGGCTCGTCGATCAGCCCGCGGGCCGAGCTGGAGTACCCCGCCATGCAGCAGGCGCAAGGCATGACGTGGGATCCGCAGGACACCGACCGCGACAGCCAGAGTCTGCTCCGGTACGACCTCGAGGTGTCGGGTTTCCCATCGAGCCATTCCGGTCACGTCATCCTGCTCGGGCTCACCGACCAGGACTACCCGGGCACCCAGCTGATCGAGGACTGGCCGTCGTGGAACCTGCCGGTCATGCGCTGGGGCCACGCGCAGAACGCGCTGGTCGGGTACGCGCACTGCGGTAGCGGCCTCTCGGTCGGCACGGAGGAGTTGCCGAACTACGTCATCCCAGGGTTCCAGTCGATCGGCTCCAACGAGATCATCGTCGATGTGCCGCTCGGCGCCGCCGACTTCCAGTGCGGCGCGGAGTTCGCTCCTGCCGCCGAGCTCAACATCTGGTACCACCTGCTGAACGTCGGCTACCGCACCCTGATGCTCGGCGAGACCGACTATCCCTGCATCTACGACGACGGCCCGGGAGTCGGACGCACCTACGTCCGGCTGGCCGAGCCGCCGCAGGGCGAGCAGGCCCTGGAGGCATGGCTCGGTGGGCTGAAGGACGGTCCGTCGTACTTCGGTGACGGCCGCAGTCACGTGTACGACTTCGCGGTCGACGGCGACACCGGCCGTGAGCTCGCGATCGACGCTCCGGGACCGGTCCGGGTTACCGCGTCGGTCGCGGCCTGGTTGCCCGAACAGCCACCTGCGCCGCCGGGGCCGGGCCAGCCGGTGTACAGCGCACCTGTCGGCTGGCATCTCGAGCGGTCGCGGATCGGCCGGTCCCGGAACGTCCTCGTCGAGGTCCTGGTGAACGGCGTTCCGGCCGGGGCGCAGGAACTACTTGCGGACGGCAACGAGCGGCCGATCGAGTTCGACCTGGACCTGGAACGTTCGTCCTGGATCGCGCTGCGGATCCTGCGCAGCGTGCACACCCAGCCGATCTTCGTCGAGATCGCCGGTCAGCCGATCCGGGCGTCGCGTCGCAGCGCGCAATGGCTGCACGACTCGGTCGACGCGCTGTGGAAGGCGAAGTCCGGCTTCATCCGCGAGACCGAGCGATCAGCAGCGCGCGAGGCGTACGACGCCGCGCAGGCCGCCTACCTGGTCCGGCGCGACGAATGCGAGGTGGACTGATGGTTCACGGCGAACCGGCCGGCTGCTGCGCCCCGGTCGACACCACGGCGCCTATCTCGGTCACCATCAATCCAGAGGCACGGGTGAACGTCGCCCGGACCGGGAGGCGGGTGGAGAGCGTGACCACCGGTGACTGGCACACGATCGAGTTCCCGATCGTCAACACCGGTTACGTGACAGGCCTGCTGGCGATCGAGAGCGACCCGGTGCCGGGTGTCGAGCTGGACCTTCCGGTGCACGAGCTGACAGGGGAGCCGCGTCAGGAGGGCGGGTTCCGGGTGCGCTTCGACATACCGACGATCGTGGACGTCACGCTGACATTCCGTGCCCTGGGAGCACTCGGCGGGCTGGCCATTCACAGCTCCCTTCACCTGATCCTCCGGTCGCACGTCCTGCCCGCCTGATTTCGTGCCGCGGCGGCGTGCCCACGTTCTCGCTGTCGCGCTCTTGTCGAACACCACTGTACGAGTTACAGTCCAAGGACTTACTCGTACAGTGGTGTTCAAGTTATCCGGAGGTGGGTATGACAGAGCAGGCGAAAGGGGCCCAGCCGACTGGCCTGGCGAAGCCGGCGCCTTCCCCGGCGTCGAACCGAGACGGCCTCACGAGGGGCTCGGTATGGAGGTTCGTCCGGCACTACGTGGAGATGGTGGCCGCGATGGCCGTCGGGATGCTGGTGATCAATCCGGTCCTGGGCCTCGCTCTCGGCCCGGTTGCGAACAGGGTCGAGGTCGACAGCCTGGCGATGGCGACCAGCATGGCAGTCGCCATGGCGGCGTGGATGCGGTTTCGAGGGCACCGGGTCCGGCCGATCGTGGAGATGTCCTTGGCGATGTACGCCGGATTCGTGGTCTTGTTTCCGCTGCTGTGGGCGGGACGCATCGATGCAGGCGGCCTGATGACCGGCGGGCACGTGCTGATGCTGCTGTTCATGCTGGCGGCAATGCTCGCCCGGCCCAGAGAGTACGCCGCAAAGCACGCGCACTGACACGCCTCCCTAGGGGAATGGAGGATCCGTTGAACGAGCAGAGTGTGTCGACCGAGGTGGTTCCGAGGCGGCGGTCGGTGCTGGGCTACTGGCCCGTCGTACTGGGAGCCGCGGCTGCGACTTTCCAGATCGTGACCGGGGTGGCCACCGATGCGGTCGCCATTACCGTCGCGGTCGCAGCCAGCTGTTATCTCGCCGCGGCGGCGCTTGGGCAGCGCTGGATCGCGTGGGCCGGTGTGCTGACCGGCTCGGTCGTGGTCACCGTCAGCGAGGTGGCCGGGGTCGACTGGTGGCTGGGTCTCTCTGTGTACGCCGTCGCGCTCGTCGTGGCTGGTCTACTGCGACGAGCCTCGATCCGTCCCCTCACCGCGCAGGGGGTCGCGATGCTCGGGTTCGCCGGCCTGGCCGTCGTTGCCGTTCTCGTCTCGCCGCGCCTCGGGCTGGCGATTGCGGGCGTCGCACTGGCCAGTCATGCCGGCTGGGACTACCTGCACTGGCGCCGCAACGAAGTCGTCCCTCGCTCGCTGGCCGAGTTCTGCATCGTGCTCGACGTGCCCTTCGGAGTGGCGGCGATCGTCCTGGCATTCACGACCTGACGGCTACAAAAGCCGGTGCCGTATCAGGTCTCCGAGGAGTCGAGCAGCTTTGACAGCAGTCGTCGGAGCTCGCGGTGGCCGCGCTCGCCCAGGATCTCGGTCACGTGCTCCTCGATGCCGGTGATCGTGTGATGCCCGGCGGCCACGGCGGCGCGGCCCCGCTTGGTGAGCACGATGAGTTTCGCGCGGCCGTCGTCGGGGTCGGGACGACGGACGACGTACCCCATGTCCACGAGCTCGTCGACCAGTTCGCCCATGGCCTGAGGAGTCATGTTGGCCTTGCGTGCGAGCTCGGTGAGCCGCGAGCCGTCCGGCGAGATCTGGGCGAAGACGGCGGAGTGCTTCGGCTTCTGCGGATAGCCGGCGCCGACCACACCTTCGACGATCTGAAAGCCGAGCAGGCTGTAAGCCTGGCCCAGCATCGAGACCGTGTTCATGCGCTGCTCCGTTGACAACTCAGGGATCGCGAGAGTACTAAGGTTACCTGAACATCTGGTGAGCACGACGCCGGTGTGTCGCAACTCGGGGGCGAGGGGGAATCACAATGACGCAGGTTGGTGTGGGTACGTCGCCCGCCGCCTCGGCTTTCATCTGGGTGAGCCGCGGCGGTGCGGTGTGCCTGGTGGCAGGCGTGCTAGGAGCCGTCAGTGGCATCTTCTTGGCCGTATATCCGGGCCAGGTGTCCGAGGACAGGTTCAGCTATCCGCTCACGGCGGACGGCTTCACTGGTATCCAGATCTGGTTCTTCGTCCAGCACCTCGGGCTGATCGCCGGCCTCGCGGCACTGTCCCGCGCAGAGATCATGGCGCCGGGCCGAAGTGCACGCTGGGGGACTGGTCTCGCGGTCTCGGGCATGGCGCTGCTCGCCGTCACCGAACTGATCGCCATCACGGCACGCAACTCGACCTATCCCGGCGACGGCACCGGACTTCTCGACACGCTCTACGGCGTCTCCAGTCTCGCGGTTGGGGTGGGACTGATACTCACCGGCATCGCTGTACGCCGCAGGGGACGCTGGACCGGATGGCGCGGTCTCGTGGTGCTGGTGGCCGGCATCTTCGTGTTCGTGCCGATGACACCTGCACTGATGGGACCGTTCGTCCTCGCCCGGCTCGCGATCACGGGCTGGATGCTTCTGTTCGCGGCGCTCGGCTACGCGCTGTGGAAGGCCGACGAGCGATGAGCAGCACCGGAGGACCTGCGGCCCGCGAGATGCCGATCATCCACCGGATCTTCCGACGCCAGTTCGCCGAGGTGCGGGACCTGGTACAGCAGGCGCCGACAGCCGATGCGACGCGGATTGTCGCTATCGCCGACCACCTCGGGTTCCTGCTCGACGGCCTGCACATGCACCACACCACGGAGGACGACCTGATCTGGCCGAAGCTGCTCGACCGCGCGGGACTCGACGCACCGCTGGTGGAGCGGATGGAGGTACAGCACCAGCAGATCGACGCGTCGGTCGCCGAGGTCCGTACGGCGATGTCGGTATGGCGCTCGGCTCCGACGCCGGCGACGTCCTCGGCGCTCGCCGACCGCATCGGCGACTTCCTCGTCGTCCTCGAAGGACACCTCGACGAGGAGGAGCAGGTCGTCGTACCGCTGATCGACCGCCACCTCACCGAGACCGAATGGCAAGAGATCGGACAGCGCGCGTTCGAGAAGTTCACGCCGGCCCAGCGGTGGATCGCCACCGGGCAGATGGTCGAGGTCGCGACGCCCGAAGAGGTGGCGACGATGTTCGGCCAGCTGCCGCCACCGGTGAAGGTGCTCTGGCACCTGGTCGGCAAACGCAAATACCGCCGGTACATCACGCCGGTCCGCGGCGGGACGGCGTACTGGACGGACGGCGGTGGAGAGCGCACAGTCGGAGGTAGTGGAAGGAGCCCGTCATGAGGATCCATGCGACCTGCCTCGATCATGTCGTTCTGAACGTCTCCGATCTGGACGCGAGCCGCCGGTGGTGGTCGACCCTCACCGGTGCACGCGCCACCAGGGATCACGAGGGCGAGGTGTCGTTCGTCGTCGGCGGCCAGGCGATCCGGTTGCGGGAGGGCGTCCCGGCGCCGCGTGGCTCGATCAGCGTCTGCTTGCTGGCCGATGCGTCGATCCACGACCTGTACGAGCGTGCGGAGGAGCTGCACGCCGTACAAGGAGAGATCCATCCCCGTACGGCGGCCACGGCTCCCGTCCAAGCCCTCACCCTCGAGGACCCCGACGGCTACCAGGTCGAACTCGCCACCTACACCCCCGAAGGCGCCCCGGTCCCATGAGACGAAGCTTGCTGTACTGAGTGCACTTGCCCTTCTGGTTCCTCGCTGATCGGTCTCGCTTGGCTTCATACTCTTGGGTCACGTGGGGGCGCGTGAGCTCTTGAACACGCGTGGGGGGTGGGGGCGATGGCACGTCGTCGTGCTTGGAACGGGATCGGGCGTGGGCTGCGAGGTCTCCTGGACCTTGCGGTTGCGCGCGTACGAGGTCGGACACCAGTCGAGGTTCGCGTCGGGTGATGTCGGGCCGAGTGCGGCGGTCGCTACGCGTCGGCCAGCCAGGAGCGGATGACGGCGATGATCGCGTCGCGCTTGCCCTCCAGTTCGGCGGCCGGCGGCAGCGCGAGGCTTGCGCGAATGTTGGAATGCCAGGTGAGCAGCTGTTCAGGATCGCCCGCGAACGTCGGCTCGGCCTGCTTGTCTTCGGCGAGTTCGGTGCCCTTGTGCAAGATGAGGCGTACCGGGCCCTTGCCTGCGGCGTTGATCGTGAGCCGGTCGACGCCGTCGAGCGTGTAGTCGGGGGAGTTCCACTTGATGATCTCGGTCAGTCTGGGCTCCGCCTGATGCACGAGCGCGCGCAGCGCTTCAACGTCGGCGCGCCTCTCGGGCGACTGTCCGGCGAGGAATGCGTCGATGGTGGCAAAGCGATCAGGCATGAGGCGATGTTAGGGCAGTGGATGGACACCTGCGACCGGTCAGCGGCGACCGGCGAGCAACGTTGCTCCCGTGGGTTGGTCCCAGCGTGACAGCGAACGATCGCCGCCCGTGCGCCTCGACATCGCGGGCACTCGGGGGGAGCATGAGGGCGATGCGGAGGGGACCAGGATGACCGATGCCACGAGCCGTACGATCGACGTACCGGGCGCCGTACTGACGTATGACGTTCGGCCTGGTAGCGATGCGGACACGACGCCGCTGGTGATGGTTGCTTCGCCGATGGCTGCGGCCGGGTTCGCGACGTTGGCCGGCTACTTGACTGATCGCACGGTGGTCACGTACGACCCGCGGCAGAGCGAGCGCAGCAAGCTCACGACGGATGTGGAGCCGAACCCGGAGATCCACGCCGATGACATCCACAGGGTTGTCCAGGCCGCCGTGGGGCCCGGCCCTGTCGATGTGCTGGCGAGCAGTGGTGGCGCGGTGAACATGCTTGCTTTCGTCGCGGCGCATCCTGACAGGGTGCGCACTCTCGTCGCTCACGAGCCGCCGCTCGTCTCGGCACTGCCCGATCGCGAGACGGCGTTTGCAGCCGTCCACGACGTCCGGAACACCTACGAGCGTGACGGACTGGGCCCGGGGATGGCGAAGTTCTTGGCGCTGGTCATGCACAGTGGCGAGATCCCTGCCGATTGGGCCGATCGTCCGGCTCCCGACCCGGCGCAGTTCGGATTGCCGACGGAGGACGACGGCTCCCGGGACGATCCGATGCTTGGCCGCGGCCATATGGTCAACACGACTGGCTACGAGCCGGATTACGCCGCGATCAGCGCTGCTCAGACCCGCGTCGTGCTCGCGTACGGCATCGAGTCAGAAGGTCTCATCACCCACCGCGCCACAGTGTCCGTCGCCGATGCCCTCGGAGTTGAGCCGACGAGGTTTCCGAGCGACCACGGCGGCTTCCTGGGCGGGGAGTACGGTCAGACGGGAGACCCGGACGCGTTCGTCGCCCGTTTACGCGAAGTACTCGATAACTGAGACCTGCCGGGCGCACTGCGTGACACTGGTCCTGATCCCGCCGTCAGGGGCTGTGCGCCTGCGGGGTAGTGTTTTCGCTCTGATGCCTTCAGTTCGCGCACGCCGTCCTCGTCCGCCCGATATGACAGTTCCCGTCGGTGCGCGCTCGGTGTTCACCGACGGTGCGTGCTCGGGCAACCCTGGACCTGGGGGCTGGGCCTGGGCGTTGTCGACGACCGAGTATGCCGCCGGTCATGAGGCTGCCTCCACGAACCAGCGGATGGAGATCCGTGCCGCCCTCGAGGCCGTGCGGCGAACGACGGTCCACTACTGGTCGTGTCGGATTCGACCTACGTCGTCAACTGCTTCCGCGACCGGTGGCACACAGGTTGGCTCGAGCGAGGTTGGCTCACCTCAGCGAAGAAGCCGGTCGCCAACAGGGATCTGTGGGAACCCTTGGTGACGTTGGTGATCGAGCGCGGGGATGTTGCCTTCCAGTGGGTCAAGGGCCATTCCGGCCACGAGATGAACGACTTCGTGGACGGCTTGGCCGTCGCCGCCTGCTTCCCACAGCCCTGACCTCGAGAGACGCACGGCGCTGACCTTCGTCGAGGCGGTGTTGCCGCGGCTTGGCGCTCACTCGTGGGACAGTTGCCCAACGATGACGATCTTTACGTTCCACCTCGCGGAGCTCCGTCCGGCGACGACGGCGGGGGCGCTGTGGAAGGCGCCGACTGTGCCGTCCACGCCCGGGTTGCGGTACGCCGAGTGCCTGGCGTTGATGCGCCTCGGTGCGCCGACCGTCTCGCCGGCCCGAATGCAGCTACGCCGGATGGCGATGTTCGCGCGGTGGGAGGACGAGGGGGCTGTCGAGACCTTCCTGGCGGACCACTCCCTGGGTAGGGAGTTGGCGGCAGGCTGGCATGTGCGTATGCAGTTCCTGCGCCGCTGGTCGCGGCTTGCGGCGCTGCCCGACCTGCCGGCGAGAGCGGGCGAGTGGGACCCGGCCGAACCCGTAGTGGCGGTCACGCTGGCTCGGATGCGCCTCCTGGAGGTGCCGAGGTTTCTCAGGTGGGGCAAGCCCGTGGAACGGCTGGTTCGCGACCATCCGGGAACCACGCTGGCGCTGGCCGCGATGCGTCCGCCGCGGACGATCTCTACGTTCTCGGTCTGGCGGTCTGTGCGGCAGATGGAAGAGATGGTGCACGGCCACAGCACTGTCCCGGAACCGGACCGTCACGCCGCCGCGATGGTCGAACGCCGGCGCAGGGACTTCCACCACGAGTTCGCCACCCTGCGGTTCCGGCCGCTGTCGGAGCACGGCTCGTGGCAGGGGAGGACCGGGATGATTCCCCGGTAGCGGGGCTGCACGGTGAAATCCGGTGGTCCGGTATCGCCGGTCGCCTTACGCTTGGATCGAATTGAGCGCCGCCGCGAGATCGCGGTCGGCGCGTTGACGAGTGAGGGGAGCCCGGCCGTGCGTTACAGCATCGCTGTGGGCGTTCCCCGGTCACGGTACGACGTGATCCTGGTGTCTCCGGCTGTCAGGTGCCGACTGCGCGGTCGGCTCCTGCCCGTGACGAACTGACGCAGCCTGTCCTGCAGGCGGCCGCATGAGCCGCCGCCGGGGCTGTGGCGCATGGCCTGATCACAGGCCGCTTCGTCCGCGAATCGCGCCGTCCTGATCCGGATCATCCGAAAGGCCATCGGCCCATGCGTACGAACCATGACCACCGTCAACTCAACCGCCCGCTGTCCGGCCTGCGCAATGTCGGCATTCTCGCCCATGTCGATGCCGGCAAGACCACTGTCACCGAAAGGATCCTGTATCTCGCCGGTACCACTCACAAGCGCGGTGAGGTCCACGACGGCACCACCGTCACCGACTTCGACTCGCAGGAACGCGATCGCGGGATCACGATCTTCGCCGCGGCCGTCAGCTGCGACTGGGACGGGCACTCGATCAACCTGATCGATACCCCCGGCCACGTCGACTTCTCCAACGAGGTGGAGCGCTCGCTGCGGGTGCTCGACGGTGCCGTCGCGTTGTTCGATGCCGTCGCGGGCGTCGAACCGCAGAGCGAGTCGGGCTGGCGGCAGGCCGACCGGCACGGGGTGCCGCGGATCGCGTTCGTCAACAAGATGGACCGCGCGGGCGCAGACCTCGACGCAGCGGTGGCCTCGATCCGCGAGCGGTTGCACGTGACCCCGCTGGCGGTTCAGATGCCGATCGGGAAGGAGGCCGAGTTCAGCGGAGTGATCGACCTGCTCAGGATGCGGGCGTACGTCTGGGTCGACGGCAGCGACACCTTTGCGGAGGGCCCTGTGCCCGAAGCCCTTCTGGAACAGGCGATGCGACAGCGTCGGCTGCTCGAGGAAACCGTCGCCGAGCTCCACCCGGTTGCGCTGGACGAGTTCTATGCGCGGTCAACGGTTTCCGCGGAGACGCTGGCTGCCGCACTGCGGGACCTGACCCGGTCGGGTACCGGCGTGGTGGTGCTGTGCGGGTCGGCGTACCGCAACCGCGGGATCGAGCCGCTGCTGGACGCCGTCGTGGCGTATCTGCCTTCGCCGCAGGAGGTGCCGGCGGTGCGTGGCATGGCGGACGGCGTCGTACAGGAACGCGTCGCCGACCCGATGGCGCCGTTCGCGGCGCTCGTGTTCAAGGTCAGCTCGACCGCGACCGGGCGGCTGACGTATCTGCGGGTGTACTCGGGAACGATCCGGAAGGGAGACACGGTGGTGGACACGGGCGCGGGACGCACTGAGCGGATCAGCCGGATTCTGCGGGTGCAGGCCGACCAGCACGCCGAGGTACAGCAGGCGTTCGCCGGCGATATCGTCGCGATCGTCGGACCGAAGTCTGCACGAAGCGGCGCCACCCTGTGCGCGCCGGCGGCGCCGTTGGTTCTTGAGGCGCCGGTCGTGGCAGACCCGGTCGTTTCGGTGGCGGTCGAGGCTCGCAGGAGCACCGACACCGACCGGCTCGCGTCGGCGCTGACACGGCTGGTCGAGGAGGACCCCTCGCTGACCGTCAGGACCGATTCCGAGACCGGGCAGACCTTGTTGTCGGGCCTGGGAGAGCTGCACCTCGAGGTCGCGGTGGAGAAGATCCGTCGCGCTCACGGGCTGGAGGTCGGAGTCGGCCGACCGCAGGTGACCTACCGCGAGACAGTCGGGCGCGGGGTGTCCGGGCTGGTGTACCGGCACGTCAAGCAGGACGGCGGGGCCGGTCAGTTCGCCCAGATCACCCTCGACGTGGAACCGCTGGAGGTAGCCGACGACGACAGCACGGAGGACTTCGCGTTCCGGTCGGTCGTCGTCGGTGGACGGGTGCCGCAGGAGTATGTCCGCGCGGTCGAAGCAGGCTGCCGGGATGCTCTGGCGCAGGGGCCCCTCGGCGGGCACCCGGTGACCGGGGTGCGTGTCACGCTGACGGATGGAGCCACCCATCCGAAGGACTCGTCGGAGATGGCATTCCGTACGGCGGGCCGGCTGGGGCTCCGGGAAGCGCTGCGTGCCAGTGCGATGGTGCTGCTGGAGCCGGTCGCCGAGGTCACGGCGACTGTGCCGGAGGATGCCGTCGGCGGCGTGCTCGGCGACCTGGCGGCACGGCGTGGCCGGATCTCGGGTTCGACCGCACGGCCGGGCACGATGGTGATCGTCGCCTCCGTCCCGCTGGCCGAACTGTTCGGTTATGCAACGCAGTTGCGCAGCCGTACCCAGGGCCGGGGAACCTTCACCACCCGGACCACCGGCTACGTCCCGGCACCAGGCTCGAGGACTGAGGAAACTCCGTCCCGGTAGAGCCCAGCATGCCCCCACAGGCCCGGCCCGCGGGCTGGGCCTGTGGGGGCCCAGGGCAAGGAACAGACCCTGGACGCGGTGAGCGGACGCTCCGGGAGCAGGCGTACTAGCCCCGTACGCCGTCGGTGCCGTCAGCGGGCCCGTGGCTCGGGAACGCGAGGACCTCGTGGGGGACGGCCAGGCCGACGAGGTCGTCCGGCTGTGGGACGCGATGGCCAGGCACACGGGCGACGAGGCGGCTGGCGCTGTTGGAGATGCTGAGACGGACAATCGCGTCCGGTCCGTGGTAGGCGACGGAGACGACTCGCGCGGTGAGGCCGGTGGTTGGTTCCTCGAGGACCAGTTGCTCGGGCCGGATCATGACCAGGACGTCGCCGGTCGCGGGTTCGGCGAGCGTGAGGGTGCCGAGCTCGCAGTCGACGATCGGTCCGGCGGCATGGCCGGTGAGCAGCATGGTGTCGCCGAGGAAGCTGCCGACCTGGGGCGTGGCGGGGCTGGCGTACACGTCGGCGGGGCTGCCGATCTGGGCGAACCTGCCGTCGAACATGACCGCCACCTGATCGGCGAACGAGAGCGCCTCGGCCTGGTCGTGGGTCACGAGCACCGTGGTGGCTCCGCGTGCGGCGAGAGCCGTGAGAGTCGCCTCGCGCGTGGCGGCCCGGAGGGCGGTGTCGAGCGACGAGAACGGTTCGTCGAGCAGTACGACGGCGGGCTCGCGTGCCAGCGCTCGGGCGAGGGCGACGCGCTGCTGCTGGCCGCCGGACAGCTGGTCCGGGCGGCGCCGTGCGAGGTCGGGGGAGAGGCCAACGAGTTCGAGGAGAGGTGCGACCTGGGTCGCTCGGCGGCGTTCGGCACGAGGCAGTCCGAACAGAATGTTGCCGGTGACATCGAGATGCGGAAACAGCGCGCCGTCCTGGCGGACGTATCCGATCCCGCGCCGCTCGGGCGCGATCATCGACTGTTCGCTGGTGAGAACCTTGCCGCCGACCTCGATCCGGCCGCCGGTCGGCCGGACGAATCCGGCGAGTGCCCGGAGCAACGTGGTTTTGCCGCTGCCCGAGGGGCCGAGCACAGCGGTGGTGCCGCCAGGTCGCACGCGCAGGCCGACCTGGTCGAGTACGGGCGGACCGCCGTACCCGACTGTCAGCTCGCTGATGACGATGCCCGCGCTCGTCATCGCTGGTCCAGGATCTGCCGGCGCAGCAACACCGTGAGTGGAACGGAGAGCGCGATCATGCCCGCTGCGTACGGCGCGCTCGCGACGTAGTCCAGCTCGTCGCTGGCCGACCAGAACGCGGTGGCCAGCGTCTCGGTACCGGTCGGTGCGAGCAGGAGGGTTGCGGTGAGCTCGGTGACCGTGGCCAGGAACGTCAGGACGAATCCGGTGAGCGCCGACGGCAGTACGAGCGGGAGAACGACGCGGGCGAAGGTCGCTGACCCGGACACCCCGAGCGAACGTGAAGCTTCGATCAGCTCGGTCGGCGCCGCTGCGAGGCCGGACCGCCAGGAAACCATCGCGCGCGGCAGGAACAGGATGGTGTACGCCGCCACAGCGAGCGCCGCGGTCTGGTAAACGGGCCGGGCCCACTGCACCGCCAAGGTCACCAACGCGAGGCCGATCACCACACCCGGTAGCGCGCTGGAAATGTACGTCACGCGTTCGAGGACAAGGGCCGCCCGGGACGGGTACCGGTGCAGCAGCCAGGCTCCGGGCAGCGCGGCGACGGTTGTGACAAGTCCGGCCAGCACCGCGAGCCCGATAGTCGAACCAGTTGCTGCCAGCAACGGTCCGCCCTCGACAGCATGGGTGGCGACGGCCCGTGCCAGCCACCGCACGACGATCGCGGCGGGAACCATCACCGCCAGCCCGACGAGGACGGCAAGCCCGGCGACCGCCGGTACGGTCCACACCCCGAGTCGATGCGCGACCGGCCGGCGAAGGGTCCCCGGTCCGAGCCGAGCGATCCTGGACTTCCCGCGGAACAGGATCTCGACGGCCAGAAATCCGAGACACAGCACGGCGAGCACGGCCGCGAGGAGGCTACCGGCAGAATTGCTGAAGCCGACGGCGAACTGTTGCAGGATCGAGGTGGTGAAGGTCGGGTACCGCATCATCTGCAGTACGCCGAACTCGGCGAGCAGGTGCAGCGCTACCAGCAGAGCGCCGCCGGCGAGGGCAGGCCGCAGTTGTGGCAGTACGACGCGACGTACGGCGTCCCACGCTGACGAGCCGAGGGACCGCGCGGAGTCGAGCTGGTCCTGGTCGAGCGCCCGCAGGAGGGCGGCGACTGGCAGGAAGACGAACGGGTAGTAGGCCAGCGCGGTGATGAAGACTGCACCGCCCAGACCCTGAACCGACGGCAGGACCGACGTCCAGGCGTAGCTGCTCACGAAGGCGGGGATCGCGAGTGGCATCAGGAGCAAGCCCCGCCAGATGCCCGCGTACGGAATCGAGGTCCGTTCGACAAGCCACGCCGCGCCGCACCCGAGCAGCACAGTGATTGGAACGGTGATCGCCACCAGCAGCAGGGTGTTGCGTAACAGCTCAACCGTTCTGGGCCGGAAGAGCAGCCTCGACGCGTCGGCGGTTCCCGCTGAGATCGCCTGGCCGAAGACGACGATGAGCGGGGCAACCATCACGGTGGCGACCACAACGGCCGCGATCACGACGAGTCGAGGTGTCCGCGCGGTGCGCCGGCCGGCGATGGCCGGCGCGTCAGCGAGTGCTTCGTCGTCCCTGACAGGGACGTCAGAGAATTCCGGCATCGGTCATCAACGTCGTGACTTGGTCGGAGTTGAGGGTGAACGGGTCGACCGGTGGTGCCTGCAGCGTGGCGAGAGGCGGCAGCGCGGGCGCGGACGGTACGCCGGTACCGACGGCGTACTCCATCGACTGGGAGTCGACGAGGACCTTCTGGCCGGCCTTGCTGGTGATGTACTGGAGGAACTTGCGTGCCTCGGCGGGCTTCTTCGCGCCGGCAAGCACGGCTCCACCGGACAGCGAGACGAAGGCGCCAGGGTCCTGGTTGCGGAAGTAGTGCAGCTTGGTGTTGCCGCTGCCTTCCTTGGTGCCGGCCTGGTCGCGGTACCAGTAGTAGTGGTAGATCACGCCACACGGGATCTCGCCGGCGTTGACCGACTTCATCGTCGCGATGTTGTTCTGCAGAGCCCGCGCGTTGGACTTGAGGCCTTTCAGCCAGTCCTTCGTCTTCTGCTCGCCTTGCCCGGCGAGCATGCCGGCCACGATGGCCTGGAAGTCCGCGCCGCCGGGCGCGCAGCCCCAGCGGTCCTTCCAGTCGGCGCCGGACAGGTCCATGAGGGACTTCGGGAGGTCGGCGTCCGGCAGCTTCGCCGGGTTGTAGACCAGCACGGTGGAGCGGGCGGCGATCGCGGTCCAGGCTTTCGACGACGGGGTCAGGTTGGCGGGCACCTGGTTGCGGGTGGCGTCCTCGAGCGGTGCGAGCAGCTTGTTCCGTTCGACCAGGGTCATCGCCGGGCTGTTCTCGGTGAGGAAGACGTCGGCGGGTGATTCCGCCCCTTCGGCGACGAGCTGGTGACCCATCGAAGAGTCACCGCCCTTGCGGACCTGGACCTTGATGCCGGTTTCCTTGGTGAAGGCCTCGGCCCAGGCCTTGGTCAGGTTCTCGTGCTGAGCGGAGTAGACCTGCAGCGAGCCGGGGTCGGCGACGTACTCGTCCTCGGACTTCGAACCGCATCCCACGAGGGTCGCGGTGCCGAGTGCTCCGAGGCCGGTCAGGAACGTACGTCGACGCATGGTCGATCCTTTCTGAGGAGGCGTGTCGCGGCGGTGCGAGGCCTGATCGGGGTGCCGCCGGTCGGAGCGGGCAGCGGCAGCCGGCGCAGGGCAGCGGTACTGACGGCACAGAACGCGAGGCCGACGGCGAGCGAAACGGTGAACTCGGTGATCGGGCGGTCGAAGAACGCGAATACCTGGAACTGCACCAGGTACACATGCAACGAGGCGGCGGCCAGGATGCCGAGCGGCCGGACGAGCAGAACCGGTACCGGCACGGTCGGGAGGACGGCGAGGAGCATGAGTCCGCCCATGATGATCAGGTTGCGCTCCCACGCGGGGAAGAACCCGATCGCCGCCGCGGCCGCGACCAGGCCCGTGGCGAGGGCGCGCCGCCGGGTGTCCGCGACCGCCATCGCGATCCCGGCGACGTACAGCCAGGCGACGGTGCCCGGCAGCCCGCGGACCGGCCCGTCGACCAGTGCGGGCACGAGGTAGCGCGGCGCCAGCGACAACGCCAGCACCACCATGGTGGTTCGCCACGGGTCCACGGCGTACGCCGCCCGCAGCCGTTGAACCGCGAGGAGGGCGGTCGTCACGATCGAGAGCATCAGCAGCGCTTCGACGAACCAGAAGATGTTGATGTCCTGTGGCTGGACCAGCCAGTGCACCAGTGCCAGGTTCGACCAGTGGATCGAGCGGAATCCGAGGACCATGACAGCGGCGACGACCATCGCCGGCAGCGCGACGGCGATCGCGAGCCTGGCGGTACGCCGTACACGGTCCGCTGTCGTCTGCGCCGCGAGGACGTAGCGCGCGAACAGGAACCCGCCGACCGCGAGCAGGATGTGAGCTCCGCCGGCCAGCCGGAACAGACCGACGTGGCTGCCGCAGATCATCACGACGGCCAGGCCGCGAAGGATCACCGACATCTCGACGGGCTGGATGAGCGCGCGGCGTCGCGGGCGCTGGCGCGCTGCCAGGGCGACGAGTTCGCGGACGGGCCGATGGTGCCAATCGGCGGGCAGGGTGCCGGCCAGCCGGGTGAGACCGAGGGAGGCCTTGACGTGGTTGAACGAGTCACCGCCGAGCTCGGCGAACGACCGGTCCAGATCGATGTCGCGGCGGCCGACCAGCGGTGCGAGCAGTTGGGTCACCGCAGCTAGCGAGTCGGCGTGAGGATCAGGCCGGCCTGACTCGTCGGCGGCGTGCAGGGCGGCGCAGCCTCGCCGGTCGACTTTGCCGTTGGGCAGCAGTGGCAGAGCAGCGACCTCGCGCACGGAGACGACGGAGACGCCCAGACCGGCCGCGGCCGCCGACTGCCGCTGCACCGCATGACGATCCGAAGCCCGGCGTACGAAGGTGACCTGCAGCTGTTCGTCGGTGCCGGTGACGCAGCAGGGTACACCGTGGTCGCGCATCGTCCGCTCGACCTGCCCGAGGTCGATCCGGATACCCATGATCTTCACGTGGTCGGAGCGGCGTCCGACGATCCGGACGAGACCGTCGTCGCCGATGCGGGCCAGGTCGCCGGTGCGCAGCTCGGTACGCATCCGGCCCAGTGCGAGGTCGTCCGGATGTTCGGCGTACCCGAGCATCACTCCCGGCCCGGTGAAGACGAGCTCACCGACCGGTTCGGCACCGGCGGGCTGGTCGATGCCTGCGGTGTCGAGCCGGAAGGCGGAGTCCGCGATCGGCCAACCGACCGCGTCCGGGTAGCGAGCGGCGAGTTCCGGCGGCAGCACGGCCATGCGGGCGGTGGCCTCGGTCTGCCCGTACATCACCGCCAGGCCCCAGCCGTCCCGCTCGCCACGTTCGGCCAACTCGCGCACACGGGCAGGCGGCAGCGCGCCGCCGGCCTGGGCGAGCAGCCGCAACGAAGGCAGATCGTCCAGAAGTCCCTGCACATCGAGAAGGTCGGCAACATGCGGGGTCGCCGGTAAGAGCGTGACCTGCTGGGTCCGCAGCTCGGCGCCGAACGCCGGATCGGTGATCGAGCCGTGCCACAGCACGGTGGTCGCTCCGGCGCGCAACTGTGCGTGGAGAACCGACAGACCGAAGCAGTAGTGCAGCGGGAGCGAGGTCACTGCGCGGTCGGTCGGCGTGATTGAGAGCGCCGCTGCGATCGCGTTGGCGTTGCTGATCAGGTTGCTGTGGCTGAGCCGGACCAGCTTCGGCGATCCGGTGCTGCCCGAGGTGCTGAGCAGCAGCGCGAGCTCGGGATGCAGGAGGTGCCGCGTCCCGCCGTCTCCGTCGAACGTGCCGTCGCCGCGCAGCCGCAGGTCCGGCGGGTAGGTGTCGGTGATCGACAGCTGCTCGGCCGGGGCGAGCAGGGCGACATGTCCGGCCCGCAGGACGGCGAGGTAGCCGAGCACGAGCTGACGTTCGGCGGCGAGCGGAACATGGACCAGGCGACGTCCGGTCTGGACCGGTGGCAGCGTCGCGGCGAGAGCGTCGATGTGCTCGGAAAGCGCTTGGTAGCTGAGCGATCCGGCATCGTCGACGAGGGCAGCGCGCTGGGCGTCGGCCGATGCGGACACGAGGACCGTGGCTGAAGCCCGCTTGAAGTTCAGCGGGAGCACAATGGTTAGGCTAACCTAAGGATTTGTGTCGGTCCAATCACAGCCGCATCACAGAATCGTTGCGCACGTCGTCGATCTGACCTGCGCGGACGTGGGCCTGGAGGAGCTGCTCGGTGGTTAGCGGCCGAGGAGTTTGCTGAGCCAGCTGCTGTCGCGGCGTTCGGGCTTGGGGTGGCCGGGGCACCATTGGTCGGCGGGAACCATCGCCTTGACCTGGCCGACGTGCTGGCCGCATCCGGCCCAGGTGGTCTTGGAGCAGGTCTTGCAGGTGACGGGTCGGCACATGATGGATCTCCTTGGAGGGGTTCGGTCAGGCTTCCGGGCCGACGAGGTGGAGGCCGGTCTTCGCCGCGTTCTCGAACCTGTCGTCGACGGCGACGAGCGTCCGTCCGGCGGCGTGCAGGAACGATGCGGCAATGGAGGCCCGATAGCCGGCGGCGCAGTGCACCCACACCTCGCCGGGCGGTACGTCGGGGACTCGCCGCGGTAGCTCGTGGATCGGGATGTTGACGGCGCCCTCGATCCGGGCGGCTCGGTGCTCTTCGGTACGGCGTACGTCGAGCACGACGACGTCGCGGTGATGTCGGACGAGGTCCAGGTCGGCGAACGTAGCGGTCGGGAAGGAGACAGGGGAGTGCGGGCTCCAGCGGTCCGGCCCGCCGGTGGCGTGCGCCGCGGGGCGGTCGATGCCGATGCGGACGAGCTCGCGCTGAGCCTGCGCGACGTCGGCGGCGGTCTCGCCCAGCAACGTGACCGGGGTGCCCCAGGTGATCAGCCAGCCGAGATAGGTGGAGAAGGAGCCGTCGAGGCCGAAGTTGAGGGTGCCCGGGGCGTGGCCGGCGGCGAAGGCGGTGCGGGTTCGCAGGTCGACGACCCATTCGCCGGCTTCGATCCGTCGGCGGAGTTCCGCGGCGTCCGCAGGCTCGGGAAGTGAGAGGTCGGGTGCGTCGGGACCTGCGGAGTTGGCGGCCGCCATGTGGGCGTAGTACGCCGGCCAGACGCCGAGGCCGTCGAGCAGGTCGCGAACGTAGTCCTCCTCGTCCTGCGTCAGGACAGGATTCGTGCGTTTCTCCTGACCGATCGTCGATTCGGTCGCATCGGACTGTGTTGCCGAGCAGAACGAGCCGAATCCGTGCGTCGGGAAGATCCTGGTCTCGTCGGGCAGACTCCGGGCGAGTTTGTGCGCCGAGCGGTGCTGGTGGTGGACGAGGGCGTCGGTGTGGTCCGGCCCGAGGAGATCGGGCCGACCCGTCGCGCCGTACAGCAGGGAGCCGCCGGTGAAGACTGCGACAGGTTGTTCGCCGTCGGTGAGGGCGTAGGAAAGGTGGGTGTAGGTGTGGCCGGGAGTATGGATCGCGCGCAGCCGCATCCGGTCGCCGATCCGGGTCGTGTCACCGTCCCGCAGTGGCGTGCGCTGGAAGCTGACCTCGTCGTCGGCGTTGACGAGATACGTCGCCCCGGTCGCCCGGGCGAGCGCGACGCCGCCGGTCACATAGTCGTTGTGGATGTGGGTCTCGAAGACGTGGGTGAGGCGCACGGCCTCGGTCCGGAGGGTGGCCAGGATCCGGTCGATGTCACGCTGCGGGTCGACGACGAACGCCACCTCGCCGTCGTGGACGAGATAGCTGCGGTCCCCGAGTGACGGCGTCTCGATCGTCCGGATCGTCAGCGGATGGTGATCGGTCATGTGTCCTCACTGCTCCTATCCCCCCAGGGGGTTCGAGACGACCGTAACACATCCCCCCAGGGGGTTGTAGACTCGGTGGTGGCGCCGCCGGACGGGCGCGCCGTCGACCCCGATGGGAAGGCCTCGATGGACTTCGAACCCGACGAGATCAAGCCGATCGTCACCCGGATGAAACGCGCGCACGGGCACCTCGGCAGCGTCATCCGGATGATGGAGGACGGCGCGGACTGCGAGGCGGTGCTCACTCAGCTCGCCGCCGTGAACAAGGCACTCTCCCGGGCCGGCTACGCAATCGTCAGCACCGGCATGCAACGGTGCCTCACCGACGAGGACAGCGACATCGACGCCGCGAAGATGGAGAAACTGTTCCTCGCCTTGGCCTGAGCCGGAACCGCACTGGTGAGCCGAGCTCGGCGGTGTCCAGCAGGGTCGTGCTACTTGCCGAAGAAGACGTTCATGATGTTGATCGCCCCGGGACCGATGACCACGACGAACAGTGACGGGAACAGGCAGAAGACCAGCGGGAAGAGAATCTTCACCGGGATCTTCTCGGCCTTCTCCTCGGCGCGTTGCTGACGGCGTAGGCGCATCTCCTTGGCCTGCTCACGGAGTACGTCGGCGATGGTGATTCCCAGCTCGCCGGCCTGGACCAGAGCTGAGACGAAGGACCGCAGCTCGGGCGCCGTCGTTCGATCGGCCAGTGCGCGCAGGGCGCGGGCGCGCGACGTGCCGATCTGGATCTCCTGCAGCACACGCGAGAACTCCGCTGCCAGCGGGCCCTGCGTGTTGCGGGCGACCTGCGCCAGCGCCGCGTCGAACCCCAGCCCCGCCTCGACGCAGACCGTGAGCATGTCCAGCGCGTCGGGCAAGGCCTGCTGGATCTTGGCCTGCCGCTTGGCGCCGGCGTTGTACAGCAGGATGTCCGGTACGAAGAAGCCGACGGTCCCG
This sequence comes from Kribbella shirazensis, assembly GCF_011761605.1. Lineage (GTDB taxonomy): Bacteria > Actinomycetota > Actinomycetes > Propionibacteriales > Kribbellaceae > Kribbella > Kribbella shirazensis. Next base: position 4,975,224 of record NZ_JAASRO010000001.1, read on the forward strand.
GCCACCGCGGCGCCGACGACGGCCAGGCCGATCGTGCGTACGCCGTACAGCGCGCCGACTCCGCCCAGTACGAACAGGCCGAGGCCTTTCGCAGCGAGGATCCGATCGGGCGTCCACCCGGACGGATTGCCCGCGAGGTCGAGCCGGCGTTGGAGCGTCGCCGCCATGCCACCGGGCGAGAGCCGCTCCGCGAGGCGCCGCAGCCATCCGGGAAGTACTGCGAAGGGATCACGTTCGGGCGCCTGCTCGACCTGGCCCTGCTGGGCGTAGTGCGTGTCGATCGTGGCCAGCGCTCGGGCGACTCCGTTCTGGGCCGGGCGCGAGGTGATGCCGAGGATCGCGAGCACGATGGCCAGGCCGAGTGCGGCCAGGCCGCCGACGAGGATCGCGGTTGCCGTCATGTCATGCCTCCACCTTGATCAGGACGCGGATCCAGAGGGCGCCCACGACGATGAGTGCCGCGCCGCCGGCGACCAGCAGCCAGCCGATCGGACTGCTGAACAACGGCTGCATGTACTGCGGTTTGGAGAGCGTCAGCCAGGTGCCGAGCGCGAGCGGCAGCGCGACAATGATGTAGCCGGACAGTCGCCCTTCGGCGCTGACCGCACGGATGTGGCGGCGGATCTTGGCGCGCTCGCGCATGGTGTCGATCGTGTTCCGCAGTACCTCGGCGAGGTTGCCGCCGACCTCACGCTGGATCCGGGTGGCCATCACGACCCAGCGCAGGTCGTCGCACTCCATCCGGGCCGCCACCCGGTCCAGGCCGTCCTCGAGCTCGACACCGATCCTGGTCTCGGCGAGTGCCCGGGAGAACTCGTCGGCGGCGGGCTGCGTCCCGTCGCGGACGACGGCGTCGACAGCCTGCGCGAGCGAGAAACCCGAGCGCAACGAGCCGACGATCAGCTGGAGTACGTCGGGAAGCTGCTCGCCGAACGCCGCGCGCCGCCGGCCCGCGCGGATACTCAGGTACACGTGCTGCCCGATCCACCCGACCACCAGGCCGATCGGAAGGCTCAGCAGCAGATCCAGACCCGAGAGGACCAGGCCGACTGCGAGGACCGCGGACGCGGACAGGGTGAGCGCGGCCCACTCCGCGGGGGTGCGTTTCAGGTTGGCGAGGTCGAGCCGCCGGGCGAGTCCCTGGTCGGCACCGGCCGCTCGCAGTACCTCACCGACGACCCCGAGTGCTGTCTGCGCAGCAGGACCTTCGGATTCGCCGGCTTCCTCGTGGTGGGGCCCGTAATGCCTCATCTGTTCCACCAGCCTCCGTGCGTTGTCCCGACGTACCCCTTGCCGGCGCAGCAGGAGAACGACCAGCAACAGCACAGCGAAGACACCAGCGAGCAGGCCGACCAGCTGACCGCTCCAGACAGCTCGGTCCGCCGGCACGGCGGGCTTCGCGGATGGGATGGTGGCGAACGTCAGCGTGGTCGTCGTACTCGCCGAGCCGACGTTCACGCGCAGGGTCACGGTGCGGCCGGCCAGTACGTCGGGCACTGTGACGTCGACCTTCGCACGGGCGGTGAAGCTGCGGGCCACGGCGGCGAAGGCGGCCGTCAGCTCGCCGGCGTTCTGCGCGGCCAGTACCCGCCCGCCTGCGGCCGATGCGACCTGCCGGGCGGCCGAGGCGTCGCTCTTGCCGTACCGGAAGGCGACGACGTCGGCCGGAACGCCTGCGTCGGAGAGCCTCCTGGTCACCGACACGAGCTTGGCCGTACTGGAGGTGTCGACTCCGTCCGAGAGCACAACGAGCCTGCGCTGGGTCGACGGACCGAGCCGAGCGGCGTCGAACGCCGAGACCGCCGCGTTCACCGCGTCGTACAGCGTCGTGGCACCGGACGCCTGGACCCGGGTCAGGGCGTCGCGGACCGAGGCGCGGTTCGTGGTCGGGCCGACGACGAGCCTGGGCTGATCCGCGAACGTGAGCAGGCCTGCCTCGACATCGCTCGGCAGGTCGGCCAGGTAGCTCAGTGCGGCCTGCCGCGCCGCCGCGATACCTGATCCGGCCATGGAGCCGCTGGTGTCCAGGACGATCATCACAGCGCGCTGCGGCGCCGCGGCGGTGGTCGCGTTGCTGACCGGAGTGACACGTGAGGGAAGAACGGTGCGTCCGGCAACGACCTGGACCGTCTGCGAGTCCAGTCGTCCGGATACGTTGGCGGTACTGAGAACGAAACCGGCCGTGCCGGGACCGACCTGGACAGAGTCGATATGCGCCACGGGGTCACCGCCCGCGTGCGCCGTACCGGAAAGGAAGGTCAGCACCACGCCTCCGAGAAGGACTGTCAGGGTCCGGCGAAGCGCGCTCATCGTCCTGCCTCTTCCAGGCCGAACAGCCGCGGTGACACCTGGATGCCGCGATCGGCGAGGCGATCGAGGAAACCGGGCCGCAGACCGGTGGACCGCAACGTGCCGCGGAACCAGCCGCTGTCGTCGACCCCGGCGTGGAAGTCGAACAGGAACAGGTCCTGCAGCGTGATGATGTCGCCCTCCATCCCGGTGACCTCGGTGATGTGGGTGATCCGGCGGGTCCCGTCCTTCAGCCGCGACTGGTGCACGACCAGGTCGATCGCGGCCGCCATCTGCTCGCGGATCGCGCGTTGCGGCAGCTCGACGCCGGCCATCAGCACCATGGTCTCCAGCCGGGACAGCGAGTCGCGCGGCGCGTTCGAGTGCACGGTCGTGATCGAGCCGTCGTGGCCGGTGTTCATCGCCTGCAGCATGTCCAGGGCGGCACCGTCGCGGACCTCGCCGATGATGATCCGGTCGGGCCGCATCCGCAGGGCGTTCCGTACCAGGTCGCGGATCGCGACCTCGCCCCGTTTCTCGACGTTCGCCGGCCGGGCCTCGAGCCGCAGGACGTGCTCCTGCCGCAGTTGCAGCTCGGCCGCGTCCTCGATCGTGACGATCCGCTCGTCGTCGGGCAGGAACGACGACAACACGTTCAGCGTCGTCGTCTTGCCCGAGCCCGTGCCGCCGCCGATCAGGATGTTGAGCCGTCCGCGCACACAGGCCCGCAACAGGTCGGCGACCGGACCGGTCAGCGTGCCGAACGAGATGAGGTCGTCGGTCGTGAACGGGTCCGCGGCGAACTTCCGGATCGTCAGCAGTGATCCGTCGAGCGCGATCGGCGGTACGACGGCGTTCACCCGGCTGCCGTCGGGCAGGCGTGCGTCCACCATCGGGCTCGCGTCGTCGACCCGGCGTCCGACGCGGGAGACGATCTTGTCGATGGTGCGCCGCAGGTGGCTCTCGTCGGTGAACGCCGCGTCGACCGGGCGCAGCCGGCCCTCCCGCTCGACATAGATCTGGTCGTGACCGTTGACCATGATCTCGGAGACACCCGGGTCGCGCAGGTACGGTTCGAGCGGACCGTGGCCGAGGATCTCGTCGGCGACCTCCTGGGCGACCCGGGACCGGTCGGACACGGTCATCGGCGTGTCGTCGCGTTGCAGGACGGCCTGCAGCGTCTGCGTGACCCGCTGTTCCAGGTCGCGCTGGTCGAGATGAGCGTCGTACAGCTTGGGTCCGAGGCTCTCCAGCAGGCCCTGGTGGACGCTGCGCTTGACGCCGGCGAACGGGTCCGCGTTGCGCGCGGCGCGTCGCGGTACGTCGGTCTGGCTGCGCTGCGCCGACGGGTCCGAGGGCACCGCGTGGCCCTCACCGCGCGGGTGTCGTTGGGCCAGCCGTTCGGTGAGGTTCATCATCGCCGCCCTTCGGCCCGCCGGGCGAACGCCTTGGACCTGGTGGGGACCGGCTGGTTCAGCAGCCGCTCGCGCGCGAACCGGGTGATCGCCTGGCTGACCGGATGGGTCGGCGTCGCGAACACGATCGGAGTACCTCGGTTGATCGAGACCGGAACGTTGCGGCTGGACGGCACCTGGCCGCTGATGGCGCTGTGCACCACGTGCTCGACATCGGTGGGGGACAGGCCAACCTTCGAGTCCGAGCGGTTGAGCAGCACCGAACGGATCTCGCGCGTGTAGGACAGCAGATCCAGCATGTCCAGGGCGATCCGCAGGTTCTTCAACGCCGGGGTGTCGGGTGTGGTCAGCAGGACATGGTGGTCGGACGCGTCCATCGCGGTGAGCACGTGCTCGCTGAACTGCGCCGGCGTGTCGATCACGACGAAGTCGTACATGGTGCGCAGCAGGGCGAGCAGCTCGCCGACGAGTGCGGCGGGGATCCGCTCCGCATCGCCGGGAGTGACCGGCGCCAGCAGGATGTCGAGTCCCGGCCGGTACGGCGTCAGCAGCGAAGCCGCTCCGGTCGTGTCGAGGTGGCCGGCCATCGGCAGCGCGTCGCTGATCGTGCGCACCGGCTCGACCTGGACGCAGATCGCCACGTCGCCGAAGGCGAGGTCGAGGTCGACCAGACAGATCCGGTGCGTCCCGCCGGCGGACAGTGCTGCGGCCAGGTTGATCGCCAGGGTGGTCTTGCCGCAGCCGCCCTTGGCGGCGAAGACGGTGACGACCTTGCCGTGGTGCTCCTTGGGGCGCTCCTCGCCGGCCCGGAGCTCGGCCCGCACCCGGCCGGACACCGACCGCGAGCGCTCGCACGCGTCGGCCAGCGCGGCGGGGTCGTCCGCGGTGACGACCTCCCGGACGCCGGAGCGCAAGGCCTCGGTCAGCAGTGCCACGTCGATCTGCTCCCGGACCAGGATCACGCCCACGGCGGGTCGCTCCAGGCGCAGCCGCGCGGTGAACCGCAGGGCGGCGGCCGGCTCCGCGACGGTGCCCACGACGACGAGGTCCTCGGACGGGTCTTCCCCCAGGGCACGCCATGCGGCGTCGAGATCGCCCACGGTGCGGACCTGTCCGCGGATACTCCCGCTCAGGTCTCCCGGCGCCCCGGCCGGATGGCAGTAGATGGTCATGGCTGTCGTCCTTACTTCTTCGGCGCCGGCGGGAACTGGGGGACGAGGTGGTCGTCAGGCTTGATCTGCGCGGACGGGCCGTGCAGGGCGAGGTACGGCAGGCCGGTCTGCGTGAGCAGGATCAGCCGCTCGGCATCGTCCTGGTTCACGGCGAAGGTGACCAGGATCGGGTCGTTCCGCGAGGACGCGTTCTGCTGCCCGATGCCGGTCGACTTGACCGATTCCTCCGCGTCGTCACGGGCGGCCGGCCCGATGGACAGCACCCGCACCTTCGGGATGACGACCCGGGTGTTGCCGATGCCTTTCCCGATCTGCAACTTGTGCTGGCCGGAACAGTTCGGTTGCGCCGACGCATCGTTGCTACCAGCAACCAGCGTGCCGAACACCGCGACGTCCGATCCTTCCCGCACGTTGCCGGCGACGGCCTCCGGGGTGCACAACGTGATTGTGACGGCGACCTTCCCGTCCGGGATCGCCAGTCCGCCCGTGGCCTGCGCCGCGGTCACCAGGACCGAGGTTCGCAGCAACTGGCCGGGGCTCAGGTCGCTCGATGTGACGAGCGCCTCCTGGGCGGGGGTGATCTCGGCGACGGCGTCCGACGGGACCGACGACGCGGGCATGGTTTCCTTGCGCAACACGGCTTTCGCGTCTCGGGCCGTCGTACCGGACGGGATCGCCTTGCCGGCCACGAGGACGGTGACGGCTTGCTGTCCGGCCACGGCGCGGGCGTCCGCGCGATTGACGTAGACCAGTACGGCACCCGTCCCGAGCGCCGCCAGCACCACCGCCAGAACGATGGTCGCAACTCGACGTTTCATGAGTCTCTCTCCTCTGCCGGCGGTGCTAGCCGGCGAGCTTGATGGCCGTGGCGCCGAAGTTCGGGCCGCTGCCGATGGTGGTCGAAACAGGGACGAGGGCCTGGGTGAAGTGGCCGAAGATGCAGGACGGCGTGGTCGCACCGTTCGGGCACGAGGCAGGCGTGAACGGCGCGGGGATGGCGTCCTTGAGCGGGTTCATGTTGGCGTAGCCGGTGAGCACGAACGCGGCGAGTCCGAGCAGGTGGTAGGTAGCGCCGCTGCCCGTGCCGGTGGTCGTGTCGAAGATCGGGATGAAGATCGGCGTCTTGCTGGCGACGTACGACATCAGCAGGTCCTGACAGGCCTGGCTCAGGTTCTTGCCGGGGTCGCTGCCGGCGACATAGCCGCTCTGGCTGAGGTCCACCGATGCGGCGCAGTCGCCGTCGGAGGCCAGCCACCCGAATTCGCCAGGTGCGCTCATTCCGCCGCAGGTCGGCGCATTCGGTGCGTCGCGGACGAAGATCCGTACGTCGGTCCCGAAGGTCGGCGGCGTACCGCCGGTCGCCTGGGTCCATGCGCACAGTGAGAGCGTCATCGCGAGCGACTTCGAGCTCTGCACGGCCGGACCCCACTGCGCACGGGCACAGGCGCGCACCGTGGTTCCTTCATAGCTGCCGTTGCCGGGCAGTGCCCGGGCGAAGACCGGCGGCAGCAGCGAGGAGCCGTCCGCGGTCCTGGTGGCGGTGTGCACGTCGACGTACGTCTCGCTGCCGGTCGGCAGGGGCGGACATTCGCCGCTGTTCCCGGCAGGGTGCGGGCAGTTCGGCAGGACGGCCTTCGCGTCGTGGCCGCACACCAGTGCGACCGTCGAGGCCCGGTCTGCCGCGTTGGAATCGGCGTACCAGGCGGCGCTGTCCGGCTTGCAGCCGGCGTCGCCCGCACAGCTCTTCGCGACGGCGAGCGAGCCCGCGTCGGCGCCGCTCTGCAACTCGGCGCGCTCGACGTACAAGCGGCCGGCATCGATCGTCAGGGCGGCCATGCCGAGCAGGACACCGGCGGCGAACAAGACGCCGACCAGCACGCCGACGGCGCCCCGGTCGTCGGCGCCGACCATCCGCAGCATCGGCCGGACGTAGGACGGTACTAGGTTTCGCACGGCATGACCCCCTGCGCGGACAGCATGATCGGGCCTCCGAGGCCGGTGCCACCGAAGAGGCCGGCGATGGAACCGAATCCGGGCGTGAACTGGAACGTGTGCGTGGTCTGGACGGCGCCGCTGCTCGTCGGCCCGGCGCCGGTCGGACACGATGACGTGACCGACACCCCGACCGGACTCAGCGTTCCGGCGGCGGCCTGGGTGCGGCTCGTCACGTTCGGCTGTCCGAGGGCGACGAGCCGGGCACCTTCCCGGGCGGCCTGGGTGAGGCTCTGCTGTGCGTTGAGCATCCGGCCGAAGTCGATGACGCCCAGCACGAGCAGCAGCAGGAGGGGAAGCAGGAGCGCGAACTCGACGGCGGTGGCGCCGCGGTCCGCGCTGCTGCTCCCATGTACCGACGAGGGAAGCATGCGGCGTACCCGGGCCGCAGTCCGGATGCGAGGTGTCCGGCCGTGGTGAGTTTCCCCGCCGCGGCGCCCTCGTCTCGGATACATGAGTTCTCCCCACTCGCTGTCGACGGATCGTCCGGATCAGGGCAGGGCGGCGACGACGGCCTGGTACATGGCGGCGATCCGCGGGCCGAGCACCAGCAGGATCGGGATCGCGAGCACCGAGACCAGGCCCAGGAGCAGGCCGTACTCGATCATCGTCGCGCCGCGGTCGTCGCGCCGCGTCTGCTCGATGGCGCTCTGCATGTGGGTGAGCAGTTGGTGAGACATGTGGAACTCCTTCGTCTGTGGCGGGTCGCTGGATCCGCCGGTCCACCGGCCGGCGAGCTGCCGAGCGGTACCGAGAACGATGCGCGCCGGGAACCCCCACGCGGCATCGGTCATCCGGTCAGAACGCACCGCCCGATCGCCCGACGGGCGCGGTGATCGGCCGACAAGACCAGCCGATCGGGTGACACCACGCGACAGGCGTGTCGGGCGACCGGACGACAAGGACGGCCGAACGGCCGGTCCTCGGTCTCCGGTCGGCCAGTTCGCCGCGAACGCCGTTCCGCCGCCCACCGGACCGCCGTACGTTGGCCGGCATGGACATCACCTGGTCAGTTGCCGGAGGCACCGTTGGAGTCGTGGCCGGCCTGCTGCTGCGCGGCACGGTGTTCCGGCTGTCCGTGGCGCCCGGTTCCCCTGACCGCTCGGCGTGCGCGCGGTGTGCGGCGCCGGTGGGGGGCCGGTTCGCCGTCCGGTGTGCGCAGTGCGGCGGCTGGTACGGCGTTCCGCTCGTCCTCGAGGCGCTGACGGCGGCCGTGTTCGCGGTGCTGATGTGGCGGTTCGGTGGGCTGCCCGAGATCGCGCCGTACGCCTTCGTCGGTGCGCTCGGCGTCGCGCTGGCCGTCGTCGACATCGACGTTCAGCGGCTGCCCAACGCTTTGACGCTGCCGTTGTACCCCGGGCTGGTCGCCCTCTTCGGACTGGTCGCCGTCGTCGACGGGCGCCCTGGGGACCTGATGCGGGCGATGCTGGGTGGGCTGGTCCTGGGCGGGTGTTACCTTGCGCTGGCGGTTGCCAGTAGCGGCCGCCTGGGTGGGGGTGACGTCAAGCTCGCCGGCGGCCTGGGGATCGCACTCGGCTGGCTGGGGTGGCCGACGCTGCTCGTCGGCGCTCTTCTCGGGTTCCTGATCATGGGTGCCGTCGGCGCGGTTCTGGTGGCCGCCCGCCGTGTCACCCTCCAGCAAGCGATCAGCTTCGGCCCGTTCATGCTAGGCGGCGCCCTGGTCGCCGTTGTCGCCTCCAGCTGAGGCAGGACCGGCTTCCCGTCGAACTAGGGTCCAAAGGCCCTGGTCGTCCCACCTCCCGATTACCTAACGTGACGGAGTCGCGGGGAGGTTGACTATGAGTAATCGGATCAGGGTCGTCGTTGCCGACGGTCATACGCTCACGCGTTTCGGCCTGCTGGAGCTGGTGAGCGGGCAGGCGGACATGGTGGTCGTCCGGGAGACAGGCCTCGCCGCCGAGCTCGTCGCGGCTGTTGCGGAGCTGCACGCCGATGTCGTCGTGCTCGATACGGCCTTGCCGGACGCCGACGGCATGTCCATCGCGCGCGTGCTCCGCGACCGGCATCCCGAGCTCGGCATCGTTCTGCTGACATCGGACGGTGCGGACGACGTGCTCTTCCGGGCGCTGGAGAGCGGCCTCTCGGCGTTCGTTCCGAAGGTCGCACCGGCAGCTGACGTGTTGGTCGCGATCCGGCATGCCGCTGTGGCGGCCGGCTCGTTCATCGCCAGCGGCCTCGGTCCGGCGGTCGCCCGGCGCCAGGCGAGGCTCGGGGCTCACGACGCGGCGACGGCCGCGGATGCACCGTTGAGCCCTCGGGAAGCCGCGGTGCTGGAGCTGCTTGGTCGCGGCATGTCCGTGGTCGCGATCGCCGCCGCGCTCTACGTCAGTCCCTCGACCGCCAAGACCTATGTGTCCCGGGTGTACGAGAAGCTCGGCGCTGCCAACCGGACGCAGGCGCTGATGGTCGGCCTGCGGCGCGGACTGATCGGACAGGCAGCGACCGGAACATGATGACCAAGCTCTCAACTATCTGGTCGGAAAGTACCTGCGGGAATCTCGTAACGCACCGTAGGACCTGGCCGATCATCGTGACAGAAGGTGACTCATCGAGCTTCGGCGGGTCGGTCATGGGGGACAGCAGGGGGCAGGTCATGGGTAACTCGATCAGGGTGGTCGTCGTCGACGGTCACACACTGACCCGGTACGGACTGGCGCGACTGGTCGGTGCCGGCGCCGGGATCACGCTCGTCGGCGAATGTGGCCTCGGGGCCGACGCACCGGCACTGATCGCGTCGACCAGGCCCGACGTGGTCGTTCTCGACATCGCGCTGCCGGACGTGGACGGACTCCGGCTGGCGCGGGATCTCCGTGATCGGTACGACGACCTGGGCATCGTGGTGCTCACGGCGCAGTCCGACGACGACGTGCTGTTCCGGGCCTTGGAGACCGGCGTCTCCGCCTTCGTCGGCAAGACCGCGCCGAACACCGAGGTCCTCGGGGCGATCCGGCACGCGGCGGTGGCGGCCGCCTCGTTCACGGCCACCGGCCTCGGCCCCGCCCTGGCACGCCGCGGTACGCAGTCCGTGAGTCTCGCGGCCGAGCCGCCGTCCGTGGCGCTGAGCCCGCGGGAGCTGGAGGTCCTGTCGCTGCTGGCGACCGGGCTGTCGGTGCCAGCCCTGGCTGCGACGCTGTTCGTCAGCCTGTCGACCGCGAAGACCTACGTCTCCCGGGTGTACGAGAAGCTCGGTGCCACAAATCGCGCCAGCGCGATCATGACCGCGATGCGCCTCCGCCTCCTCGAGCCAGGACTCGACGTCCCAGCCTGACCTCCGGCCGGAACGGCGTCAGGTGGCGGGCGCCTTGAGAGTGCTGGCGATCTGGTGGGACCAGGTGCGGATCTCGTGCCAGTCCCTGGAGTCGCCAACGAGGCGTTCGAGGTCGAGGTGATGCAGGACCGCCTCGGCCTGCAGGTCGCCGGCGAAGGTCTTGATCGGCGGCGCCTGGAACTCGCGGGCCAGGCGGGTGACCTCAGGCGGGACGGGCTGCTCCTGGTGACTACTCGCACCGATGGGGCCGGAATGGAACAGCCAGACACGGCGGGTGCGCAGCTGGCGCTCGTGGCGGCGCAGGAACCGGACCGCTTCGGGCAGCCAGCGTCCTTTATAGATCGCACTGCCGATCACGACGGCGTCGTACGGCGTGACGGCCAGGACCGCACCGACCTCACGGACCTCGACCCGCAGCCCTTCGCTGCGCAGCGCAGCACCGATCGCGGCGGCGATGCTCCCGGTCGCACCCATCTTCGTGGCATACGTGACCAGCACATTCGTGGACATCAGAGTCTCCTTCGGGTCCGGAAGGTGTGGCGGGCCGCCGGGACGGCGAAGGCCAGGGCTGGGACGCACCAGAGCCAGAAGCCCCAGCCGAACAGCATGAGAGCCAGGTGGAAGAACACGACGGTGAGGTAGCCCAGGACGCGGACCTTCACCAGGAGTATGGCGATCGTCAGCTCGCCGGCGGCCAAGAACAGCGCCCAGACCGAGGGATGTGCCATGAAGATGTTCTGCCAGGCATCGCGGGTCCAGGCGAAGAACGCCGCGTCGGCGAATCCGTCGTACGAGCGTGGCGTGGTGAGGGCCAGGAAGGTGTGGACACCGGCGCCGGAGCCGAACAGGGCGACGAAGCCCCACAGGATGGCTCGCCAGGTAGTTGCTGAGGGCACCTGGGTGGTGTCGGTGGTGGTCACGTCAGCCTCCGGTTGCGGCGGCGGGGATGATCGCGACGGGGCAGTCGGCGTGGTGGAGGACGGTCTGGCTGACGGAGCCGATCAGCATGCCGGCGAAACCGCCGCGGCCGCGGGCACCGAGAACGATCAGGTTGGCGTCGGACGACAAGCGCAGGATGTGTTCGGCGGGGTGCCCGCTGATCTGGACCAGCTCCGCGTCGTGGCCGCCACGTTGGTGGACGGCCTCGCGGAGCTGGTCTTCGGTGATCCGGTGCAGCTCGGTTCCGGTGGGCTGGGCGGCGACGACGCGTACGGCGAGGTCGTGCCGGCGGGCGTAGTCGATTCCGTAGTCGAGGGCAGTGTCGCCGGCCGACGACCCGTCGTACCCGATGACGACGCGGACACCGGCCAGGACACCGAGGTCCGGGCGTACGACGACCACCGGGCAGCGGGCGTTGGCGGCCAGGTCCAGGCCGGTCGAGCCGACGAGCGCCCCGATCATCACTCCGAGTCCCCGGCTGCCGATCACCACGACCTCTGCGTCACCGGATGCCTTCACCAGGACCGTCGACGGTGCACCATTGTCGATTCGGGTGTCGATCTCGATGCCCGCGTCGAGTTCGCGGGCCAGTCTGACGGCGCGGTACACGACGTCACCGGCGCTGGATGGGGACTCACCGGGCGCGAGGGCGTGCAGCAACCGCAGTTCACTGCGCAGCGATGCAGCCTCCGCGGCTGCCCATTTGACGGCGACATCGGCGGCGGGCGAGCCGTCGACCCCCACGACCACGGGATTGTGCTTCATGCCATGCCTCCTCACATCCAGGATCGGCGCCCGCCCGGTGGTTCGCACCGGGCCGATCGGTCCCTTCCCACGGGACCTTCGGACCGGCCGCCGTCCGGATGACCGCGGTCACGCCGCAGAAGGGTCCTTCGGCCCTGGGGCGTCCTGCCGGCATCGCGTTCCCTCGAAGAGCACTCTCTCGCGGCCGGGCCGACCCCCGTCGGGCCAACCGATCCGCAGCCGCTCATCGGAAGGACAATGATGAAAGCAGCAGTCGTCACCGACTTCACCAAGCCTCTGGAGATCCAGGAGGTGCCGATGCCCGAGCCCGGGCCGGGCGACGTGCTGGTCCGGATGGAGACCAGCGGTCTGTGCCACACCGACATCCACGCGGCGCATGGGGACTGGCCGGTGAAGCCGACGCCGCCGTTCGTACCTGGCCACGAGGGGATCGGTGTGGTGGAGAAGCTGGGAGCCGGCGTGACCGAACGCGCCGTCGGTGACCGCGTCGCGATCGCCTGGCTGGGCTACGCCTGTGGCACGTGCCGGTACTGCATCAGTGGCTGGGAGACCCTCTGCCTCGAGCAGCGCAACTCCGGCTACTCGGTGAACGGCAGCTTCGCCGAGTACGCCGTCGTACCGGCGACCTTCGCGGCCGTGGTGCCTCAGGGTGTGTCCTCGCGGGACGCGGCACCGCTGACCTGCGCCGGTGTGACGACGTACAAGGCGATCCGGGTGGCCAACGTCGTGCCCGCCGAGACCGTCGCGATCTTCGGCGTCGGGGGTCTGGGGCACCTTGCCCTGCAGTACGCGCGCATCGTGGGCGGCATCACCGTCGGCGTCGACATCGAGGACTCCAAGCTGGAGATGGCCGAGGAACTCGGCGCGGATCACGTCGTGAACGCGGCGAAGGCCGATCCGGTCGAGGCGATCCAGGCACTCGGCGGCGCCGACGTGGCCGTCGTGCTGGCCGCGAACCCGCGGGTGTTCGACCAGGCGTTCCAGTCGCTGCGGCGCGGCGGGCGGCTCGTCTGCGTCGGGCTGCCCGGGGACAACGCGGCCATGAGCGTACCGATCTTCGACGCCGTCCTGAACGGCAAGAGCGTGATCGGCTCGATCGTTGGTACCCGCAACGACCTGGCCGACGTGTTCGCGCTGCACGCGGCGGGCCGGACGCGGGTCATCGCCGTCGACCGCAAGCTCGACGAGGTGAACCAGTCGATCGCGGACGTGCTCGCCGGTGACATCCCGGCCCGGGTCGTCTTCCAGTTCTGATGACCATGATGATCGGCTGCCCGGCCGAGACCGAGTGGCACGAGCGCCGCGTAGCCGTCACACCCGACGTGGTGGCGCGGCTGCGCCGGACCGGCCTCGACGTGATGGTCGAGGCCGGTGCGGGCCGCGCGGCAGGGTTCCCGGACGAGGCGTACGTCGCGGCCGGCGCGCGCATCGCCTCGCGATCGGACGTCTTCGCCCGGTCGGACATCCTGGCGGTGATCCACCGGCCGGACTGTGGACGGTTGCGGGCCGGGCAGATCGTGATCGGTCTGTTGCGCCCGTACGACGATCCCGCGGAACTGGCCGGCGTCACCGCGCTGAGTTTCGAAGGGCTGCCGCGGACGCTCGACCGCGCCCGGCCGATGGACGTACTCGCCTCACAGGCCTCGGTGGCCGGCTACAAGGCCGCGGTGCTCGCCGCTGACACGTTCGGCGGCTTCTTCCCGGCGATGACGACCGCGGGCGGGACGGCGCGCCCGGCCAGGGTGCTCGTCCTCGGTGGGGGAGTCGCGGGCCCGCAGGCCATGGCTACGGCGCGCCGCCTGGGCGCGTCGGTGACGGCGTACGACGTGTGTGTGGTGGATGCCGGGCGGGACGAGCAGCGGGCTTCGGTGGCGGCGATCCGGGACTTCGACGTCGTCATCACGACCGCCCAGGTTGCGGGGCAGCGGCCGCAGGAACTCGTGCCCGCCGCGACGCTGGCAGCGCTCGCTCCGGGGTCGGTGGTCGTCGACCTGGCGGCTGGACCGCTCGGTGGGAACGTCGCCGGTTCGGTGCCGGACGGCCGGACCGAGACGGACAACGGCGTGATCGTGCTCGGGGCCGGCAACCTGCCCGCGCAGGTTCCGCGGGCCGCGTCGTCGGCGTGGGCGTGCAACGTCGCGGCCTTGCTCGAGTACCTGATGCACAACGGTTCCGTCGTACTCGATCCGGACGACGAGATCACGGCCGGCCTCGCGGCAGGCGGTCACCAGGGGCGGCGCCGGCGCTCCCGATCGCAAAGCCGGAGGCGAGGAGGCCGTAGTGGCCGTCGTACCTCGCGTACAAGGCGTGTAGCCGGCCGGTCGACCGGTGCGTGAAGATCTCGACCGGGGCACCGGTCAGGTCCAGCCGCTCGGTCGCCTCGGCGACGCTGCGGCGCTCGGCCGCGGCGAGCGCGATCGGCGGCCACGTCACGTCCAGGCCGATCGGATTCGGCCGGGGCTGGATGACGCGGTAGCGGCCGGGGCCGTTCCGGATCACGATGCTGTGCTGCCGGCTGTACTTTTCCCGGAACAGGTGAAAGCGATAGTCCATCGCGTTGAGCACCACGATCGCTTCCGCGACGCTCATCGGAGCCGGGTTGCAGAGCTTCCGGCGAGCCAGCAGGCGCCGCTCGGGCGGCAGCAGCTCCGGCGGCGACGGCGCGGGAAGGAGGAACACGCGTTCTCGAAGAGCTACGGCCAGGGCATCCGGGTACACCTGCAGTTGTTCGATCGTGCGCATCGCGAGCAGGCCGACGAGCTCGGACATTGTCGCGGCGGCCAGCTGCGCTCGTACGTGCCGTCGTGCACCCAGTTGTACGTCGACCTGCGCGAGCAGCGGTCTGCGCAGACCTGGCTCCGGCAGTCGGGTGAGTCGTACCCGGCTGAAGATCCCCCACGGACCGAGGATCGGTGCGAGGTGCTCGTGGATGACCGATGCGGCGTCGGTCGGCACGATTCCGGTCGTACTGACCGGAATCGGTTCGGCCGGCCGGACCGATACGACTGTGCCCATGATCCCCCCGTATGGATGTCTCAGTGGTGGTGCAACTGTTCGGCGGTCAGGACGTGGGAGTCGGGACCCGGGTAGAAGAGCGTCTCCGTATCGGTGTCGTCCCAGCGGATCAGGTACGGCGGCGCCCCGTCGGCACCGTGCACTTCGAGGATCATGCCGCGCCGTGGCGGGGCACTCAGATGGTTGCTCTCGACGATCAACCAGTTGCCTGCGGTTGCCTTCATGATCCGCTCCTTCCGTTCCTCACACCTTCACGCTGCCATCCGGCGCTGTCCCAGCAGCAGGTCCGATGGACCCTGAATCAGGGCCGTTGGTCCCGCTGCACACCGTGTCCATGGCGTGGCGGCCCGGTTCCTGACGGGTGGTTGGGCTGTGGGGACATTCGCGGGTTGACCTCCGGGCCGTCAGGCTGACGCTTGGACGTCGGCTGCCTCGCGGACACGGGGTGGGCTCATCGGACTCAGCCGAGGAAGTGGCCTGCGGGGTGCTTGTGCCTGGGCTTGCCGCTCGGGCGGTGCCAGGCGCTACGTTCGGTCGCGTCGAGGGCGGCGCTGATGTCGACCGCCCAGGCACGGATCTTGTGCCAGTCGCGGGAGTCGCCGGCGAGGTTGCCCGCGGCCAGGCGACGGGCCAGGAATCCCTTGGCAGTGTCTGGATCGAGGCTGCCCGCGAACGTGACTGCGGGTGTCGCGCCGATCTCATGGGCGAGGTGGCGGACGGCAGGCGGCATCGCCTGGTCCTGGTCTTTGTCGGGCCCGACTGGGCCGCTGTGGAAGAGCCAGACCTGCCGTTGACGCAGCTCGTCGGCGTGGTGGCGCAGGAACCGTACGGCGTCGCGCCGCCACCGGCGGACGTAGAGCGCGCTGCCCAGGACAACCGCGTCGTACGACCCGATGTCCTTCACTCGCGCCACGTCACGCAGGTCGACGGCGTGTCCGTGCGCGCGCAGCTCGTCGCCGATGGCTGTGGCGATGCCGGCGGTCGCGCCGGACTTGCTGGCGTAGGCGACCAGCACCTTCTTGGACATCGGGGCCTCCTTCGGGGTCAGGTCCAGCACATCAGGTGACGCGCCCGCGCGGGCAGTGCCGAAGGGCCTTGCCGGACAGGACCTAAGGGCACTGGTCGGTAGCGACCTCACCCGGTGGACTGGTGCTGTCTCGACCGTGTGCGAAGGGACAGGGAGGTCGCCTGCGATGAGGCATCCGTTGAAGGTGTCGGACGTGATGACGCGGGACGTCGTCACGGTGACCGAGGACGCGCCGTACAAGGAGATCGTCTCACTGCTCGCGGCGAACCACATCAGCGCCGTTCCGGTGGTGAACCGGTACGGCGGCATCGGCGGGATCGTGTCCGAGACCGACCTGATCCGCAAGGAGGAGTTCCAGCGCACGCAGACGCCGTGGGCGATGCGCTGGTGGCGGCGCGCGGCGCGCTCCACAGCGGCCGGTCTGCGGGCCGGTGAGGTGATGTCGCATCCCGCGGTGACGATCGAGCCGACCGCGACCATTCCGGAGGCGGCGCAGTTGATGGCGGCACGCGGAATCACCCGGCTGGTCGTCATCCACGACGACGTTCTTGCCGGCATCGTCACCAGATCGGATCTGCTGAAAGCGTTCCTGCAGCCGGACGATCGCCTTCTGCAGCGTATCCGGCGCGAGGTCGTCGTCCACGCGCTGTGGGACGACCCGTTCAGCATCGACGTCAGTGTCCAGGACGGTGTCGTCACGCTGTCCGGCGACGTCGAGCAGCGCAGTACGGCCGACATCGCCGCGAAACTGACGGCTGAGGTCGACGGCGTTGTCGGTGTCGTCAACGAGCTGGCCTGGGTGTACGACGACACGGCATCCACACCGACCATCCAGCCGTCCCCGGAACTCCGGGGCCGCCCCTGACACGACGGTAACGAATCCTGCATCGACCGTTTCGACGCACCACGCCGATCGGATAGGGGGCATGGTCTCCGCCGACCACAGACCGACTCGGATCACGCCCCCGCCACAGGTTCGGTCAGCAGTGTTTGGGACCGGCGAGTTACGAATTGTGCGAGGCCGGTGCCATCCGTTCCCGTCTGAAACGCTTGAATGAGAATGTTACGGGGTCGAAGGCCGCGGTTTGATGCTCACTGCGCCGACCCGACGATACTCCAGGGTGTCTAAACAAATCCGGGTATATCGCGTTCCGATAAGCTCGGCGCCCGCTTCGGCGATGTGCGGACATGATGTTGGTTCGAGCAATCGCGATTCACAACCCAACGATTGTGAATCTCCACGCCAAGCTTTGGGTTCGTCGCAGTTGACGGTGTACCCGGAGTCCACACCCTCCGGGTGTGCGACGGCCGACTGGTCGGACGTTCCCGCCTGGTGGCACACCCCTCGCATATGGTCCGGGAAGAGGCAGCGGGAGTGGTTGACCAGCGAAGACGCAGCCGCCGGGCAGGGCGGGCAGGGTCGGCACAGGGTCGGCCGGCGCCGGGTCAAGTCCCTGGAAGTGGTGTAGTGCTGCGTGATCCTGGGGGTGGGTTAGGCGGTGAGTGCTGGTAGGTCGTCGGTTTCGATCTCGGGTTGGGTGTTGGTGTGGCTGGTGAGGCGTGAGCGGGCGAGGACGTCGAGGCCGAGGTAGCGGCGTCCTTCGGCCCATTCGTCGGTTTGTTCGGCCAGGACGGCGCCGACGAGGCGGACGATGGCGTCGCGGTTGGGGAAGATCCCGACCGCGTCGGTGCGGCGCCGGATTTCTTTGTTCAAGCGTTCGGCGGGATTGTTGGACCAGATCTGTGTCCACACGTCCTTCGGGAAGACGGTGAAGGCGAGAACGTCCTCGCGGGCCGCGGCGAGATGGTCGGCGACGGCGGGCAGCTTCTCGCCGACGTAGTCGAGCAGCCGGTCGAACTGGGCCTGCACCGCGTGCGCGTCGGGCTGGTCGTAGACCGAGTGCAGCATCGCCTTGACCGCCGGCCACATGCTCTTGGGGCAGATGCTCATCAGGTTCGCGGCGTAGTGCGTTCTGCATCGCTGCCAGGACGCGCCGGGCAGGTTCGCCGCGATCGCCTCCCGCAGGCCGGCGTGGGCATCCGAGGTGACGAGCCGGACACCGGCCAGGCCGCGGGCGACCAGATCGGCGAAGAACTCGTTCCAGGCCGGCCCGGTCTCACTGGTGGCCACGCGCAGGCCGAGGACCTCGCGGTGCCCGTCGCCGTTGACGCCGGTCGCGAGCAACACGACGGCGTTGACCACGCGGCCGCCCTCGCGGACCTTCATCGTGAGTGCGTCCGCGGCCACGAAGGTGAACGGGCCGGCGGCGTCGAGCGGCCGGTGCCGGAAGTCCTCGACGACCGCGTCGAGGTCGGCGGCCATCCGGGAGACCTGGGACTTGGACAGTGAGTCGATGCCGAGTGTCTTGACCAGCTTGTCCATCCGCCGCGTGGAAACCCCGGCGAGGTAGCAGTCGGCCACGACGGTGATCAGGGCCGACTCGGCGCGTTTGCGGCGCTCTAGCAGCCACTCCGGGAAGTAGGTGCCCTTCCTGAGCTTCGGAATCGCGACATCGACCGTTCCGACACGGGTGTCCAGGTCGCGGTGCCGGTAGCCGTTGCGCTGCGTCGTACGGCCCGGCGAGGGGCGTCCCCACTCCGCGCCGACCACCGCGTCGGCGTCGGCGGACAGCAGCGCGTTGATGATCGACTGCAACAGCGAACGCATCAGATCAGGGCTGGCTTCGGCGAGCGCCTCGCCAAGCAGACCGACAGGGTCGACAATGTGTGGTGCGGTCATCGTGATGGTCCTCGAGGATTCTGTGGAAGGTTGACTCGAAGGATCACGCGGTGACCGCGTCCTCGTCCACGACGAGTTCGGCGACCGCGCTACACCACTATCGGGGACTCAACTCGGCGCCGGGCTGACAGGGTGTGGGGCCAGGGGTTCGGTCGGCTCGGCGGTGGCACAAGGAATCGTCAAGAGCGGAAAATCCTTCGCCGCCCGGCGACCATTTCTTACGCCTACCTCGGCGCCGGTCGTCACGCGGAACGCCCGAACCCCAGCTCGGCCGTCCACGCGACCGCCTCCGCTTACACCATCAGCTGTGAACTGCCCCTTTTGGAATTCCTGACGGCTGTATATTCTGCGAATTTGTGAGGCGATATCCGACCTGGAAACACCGCCAATCGACGGTATGGCGTGACCGACGGCTGCGGCAGCGCGCTGTCGGGGCCGGCTACGTGATTCTGCTGGGCTACCTCGTCCTGTTCTTCGTCGCGCTGCTCGGCGGCCCGCGGATCGGCGCCGCAGTCCTGCCGCTCCCTGGTGGTGGTCCCGACCCGGTCGGCCCGGTCGCGGGTCCCCAACCCGGTCCGCAC
This sequence comes from Kribbella shirazensis, assembly GCF_011761605.1. Classification (GTDB taxonomy): domain Bacteria; phylum Actinomycetota; class Actinomycetes; order Propionibacteriales; family Kribbellaceae; genus Kribbella; species Kribbella shirazensis. The sequence continues at coordinate 4,994,448 of NZ_JAASRO010000001.1, forward strand.
ACCCTGAGCGTCCCGGTCGTTCCGCGGAGCACCGGAGCGATCCCTGTCGTCACACCGACCGGCTCCGCGCCGCTCCCGACGCCACCGCTCCCGACGCCGCCGCAGCCGACGCCGGCCGGACCGACCGAGCAGGCGCTCGAGCGGATCGGTGCCACGCCCACCGGCGCAACCCCGAGTGCGTCCGTCCGCACGGGTCGGCCGGACCCGAGCGTCGCACCCACGAGCAGGCCGACCGCGCCACGAACGACGACGACAACGACGACGACAACGACGAAGACAACGACGACAGCAATCCCGACGCGGACCGCGGCGCCGACGAGCGCGCTGACGAGCGCAGCGACCACTGGTACGACCACGAGGCCGACCTCCCCATCGCCGACCAGGAGCACTCAAAGCGCACCGCCGGCGTCCACGGACGATTCGGCCTCGCCCAAGGAACCGTCGCTCCTGGGTGGTGTTCTCGGCGCCGTTCTGAGCACTCTCGGCCTGTAACGCCGTCCTGGCTCCGATCAGGTGCAGCTCAGCCATCGTCTCGTCCCGCCGGGCGCTGGGCCGCCTACTGTGGGTGCAGGCAGCGTGGGTGCGTGATTGTCGGGGCGACATGCGCGGCTCGCGTCAGGAGGGTGACGATGTCTGGCAGTCGGAGCACACTGATCGGGCTGGCGTTCGCCCCGGTGCCGCTCACGATGTTCGCGGCGGTCGCCGTCGGCGAGGCCGGCTAGGTTGGTGAGTGGGCGGGGCCACGTCGTCCAGCGGGCTGCGGCATCGATCCTGCTCGCTGTCGTCTGCATGGCCGCGGATCGGTGACCCGGTGCTGATCGCCGTCGGCGCGTTCTTGGGGCCGCTCATCGCGGCGGGCATCGTCGTGCGGCTCGCTGCGTCGCCCCTGCCGATCCTCACTGTCGAGGACGTCGGTCGGGCGACGGCCGACAGTCGTCACGGTCACGTCGGCGACTCTGACGCCGGATGGATGTGTGGCGTCGGCGGACAAGGAGGCGCCGATCAGTGCGGCGAGGTCGGCACGTGCAGTCGATTTGGTGATGCGCAGCAGGTCGTCGCAGCTGCGGCCCTGGCGGCGCAGGCGATGGCCGATCGTGAGGACGAGGCGGAGGACCCGTCCGGGTGCGACGGCGCCCGCGTACTCGAGGGACAGCTGCTCGGCGAGTTGCCGCAGGCGGGTCTGGGTTGTCACCACGTCGAGCGGATTGAGATGGGTCATCACCTCAACTACGAAAGACGGTGCGCGGCGGACGCGTGAGGGTCCAAGGTCCCGAATGGATGGGACCCGCAGCCTGAGAGTACCGGCGGGAGTTCGAGCCTGCCGTCACGACCCGCAGGCCGTGATGGACGACGGCGGACGCCGCGCCGGCCACGAGGGGGGCCGCTGGACAGCATCGAGTCCCCCCAACCTCGACGTGTCCGGTTCGCGCCCGAACCCCGGCACGGCGTCCACGTACATCAAACAGTTGTTGCGTCGGTGAGCAGAAGGGGCCAAAGGTCCTGGAACATACGGTCTGTTGTCACCTGCCGGGCGGTGTCCGGGGGAGCCCCGCTGCGGCTACGCGACGGCGCCCGCCGCCGCACCGGCGAGGTCTCGCCCAGCGCGGCGCCAGTAGGCCTTCGCCTGATGGCACTGGTCAACGCGGAGTGGTGCTCTTGTCCGGATCGTTGGTCCGTGCACGGCAGGCACTCCGTCCTGTGGCGGGCCGGTCAGTAGCCGAAGTCGCGGTTGGCCAGTCCGATGAAACCGGCTGCGAGTACGGCGGCGGCGACGGCGCTCACGATGACGAGCGGCGTGGCGGTGACGGTGTCCAGTGGGGCCTGCGGGAGGTGGATGAACGGCGACGCTTGGCGAGTCCAGTCCGGAAGGTTGAACGAATCGGCGAACATGGCGATCACCCCGCAGTAGCCGACCAGGCTCCAGGCAATGGCGGCAGCGGCTCGTGGCAGCCATCCGATGGCCAGGACCGCGACCGCGACGATGAGCCACACAGCGGGCAGCTGGACGAGAGCGACGCCGACCAGGCGAAGGAATTGGCCGGGGTCGGACGTTGCGATGCCGTAGGCAACACCGTGACCGAGTCCGGCTGCTGCGACAGCCAAGGCGCTCCCCGCGAGGGCGACGGTGACATGACTGCCGAGCCACGATCGGCGGCTGACCTTGGTGGCCAGCACTGGTTCGGCGCGGCCGGAGGTTTCCTCGTGCCGTGCGCGCATCGCGCCGGCCACCGCGGACGCGGCGGCGAGCAAGGCGCTGATCAGGATGACCAGAGCGAAGTACGAGTTGACGACCTCGGCCGCGCCGCCGGGGAGGTACTGCGCGATCTCCGGGGTGTCGGCGACGTACTCCTCGACCGAATCGGCGAACGAGCCGTAGGCGACACCGAGTACGAACAGCCCCGTGGTCCACCCGATGATCGCACCTCGCTGCAGCCGCCAGGCCAGTCCGAGCGGCGACCCCAGTGCCCACGAGGCGGTGGCGCGGCCCTGCCGGTACGACAGCAGGCCCTCGCCGAAATCACGGCGGGCGAGCAGGACCACCGAGACGCCGACCAGTACGGCGGCGGCCGCGAGCGGGAGGAGCAACGGCCACCACCGGTCTCCGGCGTACGGGAAGGTGCGCTGCCCCCATCCGATTGGGGACAGCCACGACCAGACGGGGTTGCCGATGTCGCCGGCCGCGCGCAGGACGAACGCCGTACCGATCGCGACACCGACGGCGCCGTACACCGACCGAGGGTTCTCGAACACCTGCACGGCCACCGCCGTCAGCGCGGCGAACGCCATCCCGACTCCTGCCGCCGCGGCACCCAGCAGGGCCGAGCCACCCACCGGCAGGCCAGTGCCCGCGGCTGCCCCGAAGACGACGACGCCGATGGCGACATCGGCGACGGCCGCGAGGCACAGCGCGGCGATCAGGGGGGCATGCCGACCGACACGTGTCGACCTGATCAGCTCACCGCGCCCGGTCTCTTCGTCGGTCCGGGTGTGCCGGCCGACCAGGAACATGTTCATCAGGCCGACCACGATCGCGAGGAACCCGAAGATCTCGAACACGACCTCGCCGCCGATCGTGTCGAGCAGGCGCTCGGGACCACTCATCGCGAGCAGGGCCGCGTTGCCGGTCATGGTCTGCCGCAGCTTCGCGAGGGCCTCGGGCGTGCCGTACAGGTCCTGGCTGCCCAGCGATTGAGAGCCGACCAGCAACCCGGCGCCGAGCAACCACCACGGCAGGCTGCGGCGCTCCTGCCGCATCATGAACCGGAGAAGGACGCCAGTGCCTGCGGTGGTGCTCACGGCTCGTCCGCGGTGTCGTAGTGGCGGAGGAACAGCTCCTCCAGGGTCGGCGGAGTACTGGTGAGGCTTCGTACCCCGAGCGCGGACAGGTGGCGCATCGCTTCGCCGAGATGGGCGGTGTCCACGTCGAACATCGCCCGGTTGCCGTCCACCGCCAGATCGTGAACCCCTGGCAGGCTGGTGATCCCGTCGAGCGGGAGTGTGGTCTCGACCGAGATCGACGTCCGGGTCAGGTGGCGAAGCTCGGTCAACGTACCGGATTCGACCGTCTTGCCGAGCCGGATGATGCTGACCCGGTCGCAGAGTGCTTCGACCTCGGCGAGGATGTGGCTGGACAGCAGCACGGTGCGGCCCTCCGCCTTCACCTCCTCGATGCACCGCTGGAACTCGGATTCCATCAACGGATCCAGCCCGGACGTCGGCTCGTCGAGCAGCAGCAGCTCAGCATCCGAGGTGAGCGCGGCGATCAGTCCGACCTTCTGCCGGTTGCCCTTGGAGTACGTCGAAGCCTTCTTGCGCGGATCGAGGTCGAACCGTTCGAGCAGGTCGTCGCGGCGCCGCCAATCGAACCCGCCCCGCAACCGGCCCATCAGGTCGATGATCTCGCCCCCGGTGATGCCCGGCCACAGCGTGACATCGCCCGGCACGTACGCGAGGCGGGCGCGCAGGGCGACGCCGTCGGCCCACGGATCGCCGCCCAGCAGCCGGACCGTGCCGGCGTCGGCGTGTAGTAGCCCGAGCAGCACGCGGATCGTGGTCGTCTTGCCCGAGCCGTTCGGCCCGAGGAAGCCGTGGACCTCGCCGGTTCGTACGTCGAGGTCCAGTCCGTCCAAGGCCCGCGTCGGACCGAAGGTCTTCACCAGACCGGTTACGGAGATCGCGGGCGTCGTCCCAGCATCACGCTGCATCAGAGCCTCCCCAGCTCGCGAACAGTCGATCAGTACGACGATCCGCCGCCGATCAGCCACCGGCAAGGGCACATGGTCCCGACCTTCCGGTCGGGCCGATCCACACCGGGCTGATCGAGACGGGCCGTTGTTGGTCGAGCGGGTCGAGAAGCTTGCCGAGGGCAAGGTCATCGCTTACGCCCCGCCGGCCCGAAGAAACGTCAGTCCGGTGTGGTGCCGACGAAGCGGACGCCGGTGACGAGTTCGGTGTCGATCGCGATGATGGTGTTCATCGGCTGGTCGACCCAGGGGTGGAGGGTTCGTTCGAGGCGGGCGACGCGGTCCGGGTCGTCGACGGTTCGCGCTGTGCCTGTGACGACGACGCTCCAGCCCAGGCGGCGTACCGCGTCGAGGTCGTCGGCCTCGTAGGCGACCACCTCGCCGGCGGCGCGGCTGACCGCGGCGGAGAGCCGCGTGCGGATGATGACCTGTCCGTTGTCGACGAGATGGTTGACGGGACGGATGGCTGGGAGAGCGTGCTGAGTGAAGACGACACGTCCGAAGCCGGCCGTTGCGAGGAGGGCCAGGGCAGTGTCTCTGTCGAGGTTCTCCAAGCGGCGGGCGATCGCCGTGGCATAGGCCGGCTCGTTCGCGTTCATGCTCAGTTCCGCAGTGGCTGGTCGGAGATCGGAGCTGCTCCGTCGTGTGCGGGGCAGGTCGGACACGGACGTCCCTTCGTCAGGCGATCTCCTGAGTATCGCAACCGTCCGGGGCCGGCTTGTAGGGCCGAAGGTCCCATCTTGCGGGGGCCATGAAGCGGTCAGCCGCTCAACTGTCCTGAGTGGGCTGATTGGACACTCAGGTGGCGGCTGACCGCTTACCCCATCGTTCCGGCTGACACGGCTCTGCGGCAGGGACGATCGCTCTTGATGTTCGGGCCCTTGTGCCCCTGGTGCCTTCGAGTCGCAGCTGGTAGGGCCCGTCCGGGAGTTGTGTCAGGACCTCTGCTTGTGATGAGGTAGTCGGCGGGTTCCCCGGCTGTCAAGGGGATGTTTCGGCTGTGAGGGGTTCCGGTCGGACCGTGGCCGGGGAACCCACCAAACCACTGGCTCGGAACTGGTCGGGGGCGACGCGCGTTCGTTAAGCCGTTGCAGCACTGCGGTCATGTGGTGTGTCGATGACCGGCGACGGCGTGAACGACGGACTCGCGCTCACGGACGCCGACATCGGCGTTGCCATGGGCAATGGTTCGCCGGCTGCCCGGGCGCCGCGCAGCTGGTGCTGCTCGAGATCACGCCGTACGGTCTGCTGGCGGCACTCGTGCTGGCAGGAGCCGGCATCATTCTGGTTGAGACCATATCCCGCGTCGTCCGCCCGAGGTGACGACAGGACTTTGTACCCTGTGCAGTCGTCCTGGAGCGGATTATTGGTGGGCATATGACCGATTCGACCTGGTCCCCGTCGATGGTGGCTCCGCGTGATCCGTGGTTCCGGCAGCACCCGCGCACTGCTCTCGCCTTGGCGGCGGGACTGTACCTCACAGTGCTGTCGCTGACGGTCTACGCCGGGCCGCCTGGCGACGACTATTTCTTGCTGTACGTCTTCCCGGTCGCGCTGATCACGATCACGTTCGGCTGGCGCGCGGGTCTGACTGCCGGGCTGACGGCCGTTGCCTTCGTCATTGCCTGGGTCGTACTGCGTGACGTGTCGCTCACCGCTACAGGCTGGGTGGCTCATGCCGCGCCGATGCTGGTGCTGGGACTGCTGCTCGGTAGAGCTGCCGACCGGCTGCGCTCGGCCGAGGCTGCGCGTCTCCAGTCGGAGGCAGCCGCGCTGTTGCATCGCGAGGCCATCGAGATCAACGACCTGCTGGTGCAGGGCATGGCCGTCGCCCGGTGGTCCCTTCAAGCCGGTCAGATCGACGCCGGCCTGAAGGTCCTCGACGAGACCCTGAGTCGGGCCCAGGAGTTGGTCTCCGATCTGATCCGGCGCGCCGACATGGGCAGTCGCTCCGAGCCACTCGACAGGTCCGGAGACAGTCACAGCGTGTGGCGTTGAACACCGGAGGGACAAGTGGTCCTGTCCGGAACGGGCCGTTGGTCTCTGGGGTGAAGCGGCCGCCGGTCGGACCCTCGGACCACCGCTGCAGTAACGCACGGTTGTGAGGGGGAGACCGATGAGATTCAGGAGAACTGCCGGGGTGGTCGTGGGGATCGCCGTCCCGGCGCTGGGATCCGGCCCGGCGGCGGGGTCAGACGAGGCGCAGTTCGTGCCGGGGGAGAGCAACGTCGTACCGGCGACTGCGCGGCCTGCGACCGATGTGGGAAGGACTGCGTTGGGTACGGCGGCTGCGCCGTTCTACGCGTGCCCCGGGTTCAGCGGGCTGGACGCCCAGAATCCGCTGGCGAACCAGTACGCCGACAAGTTCACCTGGAAGCCGTACGCGCCCTACACGGTCGGCAACGGTGGCGGCAACATCAACTGGTCGCTGAACCCGTACAAGAACGCCAGCTTGTACATGTGGTTCCACTCGCTGCGCTGGATCGGCCAAGGCGTCATTGCCGCCAGCAACGGTGACCTGACCGCCCTGACCCGGGTGAACACGATCGCGTACGACTGGTACCGCGAGGCCTGGAACCAGTCATGACAACTCCGGCGCTCTCGGCAGCGCACCTGGGCAAGCGATTCGGCGATCGCGTCGCCGTCGACGACGTCAGTTTCACGGTGGCGCCGGGCGAGACGTACGGTCTGCTCGGCCCGAACGGCGCGGGTAAGACCACCACGATCCGCCTGGTCTGCGGACTGCTGAGGGCCGACCGGGGCGAGGTGCTGGTGGCCGGCTCTCCGGTCGGTCCGACGAGGCCGGACGCGAAACGGCAGATCGGGTACGTTCCGCAGGAGATCGCTCTCTACCCGGATCTCAGCGCCCGCGAGAACCTGCGGTTCTTCGGGCGGCTGTACGGGCTGCAGGGCAAGCCGCTGAATCATCGGGTCGGCAAGGTGCTCGAGTTGATCGGGCTGACCGACCGCGCCGGTGATCGCGTGGAGTCGTTCTCCGGTGGGATGCAGCGGCGACTCAACATCGGGGCGGGACTCTTGCACGAGCCGTCGCTGCTGATCCTCGACGAACCCACGGTCGGCGTCGATCCGCAGAGCAGACACGCCGTGATGGAGAGTGTCCAGTCGTTCGGCGCCGCGGGGTTGGCTGTGCTGTACACCACCCACTACATGGAGGAGGCCGAGCGGCTCTGTGACCGCGTCGGGATCATCGACCATGGCCGGCTGGTCGCCGAAGGCACGCGCCGGCAGCTCGTCGCCCGGCTCGGGGAGCGCGATCGGATCAGCCTGTCGGCGACCGGCGATCTGGCCGTGCTGGCGGAGAAGTGCGGCCTGCTCGCCGGCGTCGACCGCGCCGACGTGAAGGACGGCGAGGTTCAGTTGCTCGCGTGCGAAGGGCGCCGGCTGTTGCCCGACGTACTGGAAGTCGCCGAGCGGACCGGTGTGTCGGTGCGGTCCGTGGAAGTGGACGAGCCGGATCTCGAGGCCGTCTTCCTGCACCTGACCGGTACGGCCTTGAGGGAGTGATGATGTACGCCGCACTCGTGATCGCCGCCAAGGACCTCCGCCAGCGCTTTCGCGACCGGTCGGCGCTGATCCTCGGCTTCGTCGCGCCGATCGCGGTCGCTGCGTTGATGAGCTTCGCGTTCTCCGGCGTGGAGAGCTTCCATGCCGACGTGGCTGTGATCGACAACGATCGCGGCCGGATCGCGACCGCGCTGCGCACCGCACTCACCGGACCTGAACTGTCCGGTGTTCTCACCGTTCGCGAGGCGGACGACGAGGCCCAGGCACGCCGGATGATCGACGACGGCGCCGCCGGCGCTGCCCTCGTGATCCCGGCAGGATTCAGCGCGGCGGCGGTCGGTGACGAGCCGATCGGGCTCCGCGTCCTGGCCGATCCGGACGAACCACTGCAGGCGGAGGTGGCGCGGGCAGTCGCCGATGCCTATGTCACGCAGCTCAACGCCGGGCGGCTCTCGGTGCATACCGCGTTGGCGGCGGGCGTGCCCCGCAGCCGCGGCGACGAACTCGCCGCGGCGGTGGCCGGCCTCCGGCTGCCCGAGTCGCTGGAATCGCGGCCGACGGGCCACCGGCAACTCACCACCGCGAGCTACTACGCACCCGCGATGGGGATCATGTTCGTGCTGTTCGCCATCGGTTTCACCGCGCGCAGCTACTTCATCGAGGGGCGCAGTGGGACCCTGGAGCGGATCGGTGCGGCACCTCTGCGGCGTGGCACCGTACTGCTCGGGAAGTCGCTTGCCGTGTTCGTCTACAGCGTTGTCAGTCTGGGGACCCTCGCTGTCGTGTCCTCGGTCGCGTTCGACGCGCGGTGGGGACCGCTTCTGCCCGCTGCGGCGTTGATCGTCGCGATGTCCACGGTTCTGGTCGCCCTGACGACTCTGGTCGTCGCGGTGGCGCGGACCGAACGACAGGCCGACGGTTTCGCGACGATCATCACGTTCGTGCTGTTACTGCTCGGTGGCAACTTCGTTCTGATCAGCCAGGCACCGGAGGCGCTGCGGCGCCTCGCCTTGCTGACGCCCAACGGCTGGGCGCTTCGCGGATTCACCGACCTCGCCACCGGGGCCGCCGCGACCAGCGCGATCACCCCGGTACTGATCCTTCTCGGGATGGCTGCCGCCATCGGGGCGCTGTCCGCGCTCGTCACATGCTGGAGGTCGACATGAGGACCGCGTTCGCCGTGGCTGGAGCGTCGCTGCGCCGGATCGTGCGTGACCGGACCGCGGTGTTCTTCATCGTGGTGCTTCCGGTCGTCATCATGGTTGTCATCGGTGCCGTGGTGCAGAACCCGGGCGGCTTCCGGATCGGCGTGCTCGCCGGCAGCACCTCCAGCCGGCCGCTCGCCGCCAGTCTGGTCGAGGAACTGGCGGCCGTCGGCCCTCTGCACACGATGACCGCCGAGTCGGACGCACGGACGGCGCTGCGTCGTGGAGAGCTCGACGCAGTGGTCCTGGTACCGGCCGGCCTGGACACCGCTCTACTCGCCGGGGACCCAGTAGGGATCCCTGTGCTGGCCGGCGGCGCCGAGTCGACGCAGGCGGCCGTCCGCTCGGCGATCGCGGCCGCGGTGGCGCGGCACGCGGAGCGGATCCAGGCGGCGGCCTTCGCTGCCCGCACGACCGGCTCCACGACGGCGCAGCAGCTGCCGACGGCAACAGCGCTGCAGCGCGCGACTCCGCGGATCGGGATCAGCACGGAGAACGTCGTGACCGGCAGCGACTACCTTCCGCTCGGCTACAGCTACAGTGCGCCGACGATGCTGGTGCTCTTCGTGTTCATCAACGCTCTGGCCGGCGGGGCGGCCATCGTGCAGACCCGGCAGCTCGGGATCTACCAGCGGGCGCAGGCCGCACCGATCCGGGTCCGGAGCGTGGTGCTGGGTGAGACGTTGTGCTACCTGATCTTCTCGCTGCTTCAGTCCGTCCTGATCGTGGCGGTCGGTGCGGTGCTCTTCGGCGTGAGCTGGGGAGATCCGCTGGCAGCGGTCGTGCTGATCGGTACCTGGGCGGTCGTGGGGACGGGGGCGGGCATGCTCAGCGGTGCGGTGTTCAAGACGCCCGACCAGGCGTCCGCCATCGGCCCGGTCATCGGCATCGCGTTCGCCATGCTCGGCGGGTGCATGTGGCCGCTGGCGATCGTGCCGGACGCGGTCCGCACGCTGGGGCACATCACGCCGCACGCGTGGGCGGTGGACGCCTGGATCACCGTGCTGTCCCGAGACGGTGGCGTCGCGGACATCGCCGGCAACCTCGCCGTACTGGCCGCCTTCGCCCTCGGCATGCTCACGCTGGCGTCGGCGGTCCTCCAACGCCGGTTGACCAGCTGACGTGCTTCCCGATCACACCGTCGACGTCGAGCCGGCGGGCGTGATCCAGGGCCTCCTCGGTATCCACCGGCCAGGTGAAGACGACCTGGCCCGCCTGCCGTAGCTCGGTGACCAGTTCCGGGGTGAGCAGCCGGCGATGGACGCAAACGCCGTACGGCGGATGCGGCGATCGGCGCCGCAGCCGCGAACGCAGGCGCCGGAGGCCGCGCCGGCTGCCGGCCGAGAGGACGTGTCGTACGTTCGGCAGGTGCCGGAATGCCGAGAGCATCCACCAGTGCTGTGTGCAGATCGTAATCGTCGTGTCCGACAGGACTGCGGCCAGTCTGGGCGCCAGGCGTGGGTGGATTCCTTTGAGGTCGAGCATCAGCCGGGGATCACCGGCTGCCGCCGCGAGCAGCTCCTCGACCTGGGGAACCCGGCGGCGCAGGACGAGCTCACCGCGCTCCCACAGCCACCACGGCCCGAGGGTCTTGTGGTGGCGGATCTCGAGCCGGCCGCGGTACGCGTGGACGTCCGCCTCGACCAGGTCGGCGCCACGGTCGAGCGCCGACCTGAGAGTGCCCAGGTGGTTGCCTGCTCGGTGCGCGATGACGAGCGGACGTCTCACGGCGTCCCCGGGCGCGGCTCGGTGAACCAGCCGCGCCAACGCAGGAACAGGAAGGTGCCTCCCAGCAGGAGGGCCGGAACCCAGTAGAGCAAGGCGGTCAGCGCGACCGCACCGAACGCGGCGGTCCAGGACACACCGATCGAAGCCAGTCCCGCGACCAGGGCACCCTCGCGAGGGCTGGCACCGTGAACCCCCGGAAGCACCCCGGCGATCTGGCTGGCGCCGAAGATCGCGACCAGTTGGAGTGCGGGCACAGAACCCCCGACCGCGTCGATGGAGGCGAACAGGAGACCGAGAATCGTGGCTTGATAGCCGACGGACAACAGGATCCCGTAGGCGAACACCTTCGGCGACGGCCATGGCCAGCGCGCGGTCAGGCCAGGACGGCGCCGCCGCACGACGAGAGCCACGACGAGCACCGCCGCAGCTGCACCGGCAGCGATCGCGATCACGCTCGCCGGCAAGGTCACCCCGGTGATCACCACGGCCGCGATGAGACCGATCGCACCGACGAAGCGGTCGAGCGCGACCTCGGCGGCGGCGCTGGAGCGCCGTACACCGACCGTCTCCAGCCGGTGCACCCGCCACAGATCGGCGCCGGCATGCCAAGGGGAGATGAGGCCGAGGATCTCGCTTTCGGCATAGGCACGCAGGTGCCATGGCCGGGTTCGTCCGCTGGTCGAGATCGCGTGCCAGCGCAAGGGGCAGAGTACGTACTTGCCGATCGCGAACGGCAGCAGACCGACAATCGCCGGCAGAACCGCGGTGTGTGGGACGCGGTCGACGTTCCAGAGGGAGAGGGCGACCGCGGCGACGAGTGCGGCAACGCGCAGACCGCGATGGGCGACGATCCTGCGCACACCGCGCACGAGCGGGTGATGGCCCAATTGCATGAGGGGTTCCTTCCGGGCCTGGCCTTTCACTAGAAGGACGATAACCGGCCCGCGCAAGGCCATTGGTCCCAGGGCGTCGGGCGGTCCGGCCCTGGTCCGGACACGGCCCTTCCGCGACGGTGAGAGGGGGCGAGCAGCGAAGGGGAGGGACTGTTGTGTTGCGCATGAGCAGCCGCAAGGGACAGGTAGTTCGTGAGGTGACGGTGATTACGGCTGCGATCGTGCTGTACTTCGGTGTTCGCGGACTCATGACGAGCAGAGTCGACGTGGCTTTCCGGAACGCCGGGTACATCGTGGATCTCGAGCGCGCCGCCGGCGTGTTCGTCGAGCCGGGACTGCAGCAGGCTGTGACCGAGCATAGTTGGCTGGTCGAATCGCTGGGGTACATCTACATCTACGGTCACTGGCCGGTGCTACTAGTCACGCTGCTCTGGTTGCTGATCCGGCACCGCGAGGCGTACCGGAGGTTTCGCAACGCAATACTGCTCTCGGGCGGTGCCGGGCTGGTGATCTTCGCCCTGTTCCCGGTCGCGCCGCCGCGATTCCTGACGATGTACGGCTTCGTCGACACGGTCACCGAGCGGACCTCGGCGTACCGGGTACTCCAGCCGCCGGCATTCGTGAACCAGTACGCCGCCGTACCGAGTCTGCATTTCGGCTGGAACCTGCTGATGGGCATCGCTGTGGCCGCGTTCGGCGGCCACTGGATCATTCGCTTGTTCGGCTGGTTGATGCCGCTCCTGATGCTGGCCGCGATCGTTCTGACCGCGAACCACTACCTGTTCGACGGTCTCGCCGGGGGCGCCCTCGCCCTGCTCGGTTTGCTCACCGCCGCTCACTTCAGCAGGAGGCGCGGCTTACGTGCGGGGGCGCTGGGCCCACGGGACCAGGCGGCGGCCCTGGATCGTGGCGACGCCGAGCCGGATCAGCTGGGGCTCGTCCATCGGGAGCCAGGAATGTAGCGGCAAAGTACTGCGCAGCTCGGCGGCGTCGTCGGCGGTGACGACGGACAGGCGGCCGATGGCCGTGACGGTCCATCCGAGGTGGCGCTCGATGTTTACGTCGTCCGCCTCGAACGCGACGACGTCGCCGCGCTCGGCGGCCCGTAGCTTGTCGCCGGGTCCGGTGCTGAAGACGATCGTGTCGCGGTCCAGGACGAAATTGACCAGCCGGACCGCGGGAAGTCCGCCGTACGTGTGGACGAGGCGCCCGAACGCGACCGACCCGAGCAGTTTCAGACAGTCCGCAGTACTGACGATCTCCAAGCGGGAGTGGTCGAACCTGGTCATCGGAACACCTCCTGACGTGGGCACGGATCGATCCGGCCACGAGTCAACGATGATCCGGTGGTCCACCACGATGCAGGGCCGAACGTCCCGTGCTGCGGCGACGCATGACCTCTGGGATCTCTTCGAAGGGCAAGGCAATGGGGCGAGCAGGTCTTGCGGTCCCATCGATGCGGGCCTCAGGCCGGGCGGGTCGGGACCTTAGGCCCTGACACGAGCGGTGGCGCCGGGGTGAGCCTGGCAGTACTTCGGTCGTCGAGTAGGTTGGAGAGACGTGAACGGCAACCCGATCGTGACGGGGTACGACGGATCGCCGGCCAGTTCGGCCGCTGCCGACTGGGCCGCGGTCGCGGCCGAACGGTGGGCAGGCCGACTCCGCGTCGTCCATGCCGTCCCGTGGCCGATCCTGCGGACCGCGAGCGGTTCCGCGACGACTGTCGGACTGGAACAGATCCGCCGCGCCGCCGAGCGGTTGCTCGCCAAGGCCTGTCGTCCCCTGCGCCTGGCCCATCCTGATCTGCAGATCGAGGCAGCGGTGGTGGTGGGCGACCCCGTCGCAGTGCTCGTGCGCGAGGCAGCGGAAGCATCCATGCTGGTACTCGGGTCCCGTGGTCTGGGCGAACTCCGCGATCTCGCGGCCGGTTCGGTGATGGCTCACCTGGCGACGCACGCTCCGTGCCCGGTGGTCGTCGTACCGGCCGGCTGGCCGCGGCGTACCGACGGACCGGACGAGATCGTGGTCGGTGTCGACGGGTCGGAGCTGTCCATGGCGGCGATCGGCTTCGCGTTCCGGTACGCCGAGGTGATGGGTGGGTCGGTGACTGCGCTGATGGCGTGGCACGACCCCCAGAGCACCGGGCCCGGCGACATCGTGCCGGCCGTCTATGACATCGACGCACTCGAGCAGGACAGCGCGGCTGTCCTGGGCGAGACCCTTGCGGGACAAGCTGTCGACCATCCGGGGGTGAAAGCCACCGAGAACCTTGTGCGCGGACCAGCTGCCAACGTCCTGGTCGATGCGTCCCGGCGCGCACGGTTGCTGGTCGTGGGAAGCCGGGGCAGGGGCCGCTTCCTCGGGCTGATGCTCGGCTCGGTGAGTCGCGCCGTACTCCACCACGCGCAGTGCCCGGTCGCCGTCGTACGGACGACCGCAGAAGGCAAGGAACGGGACAATTGACAACAGTCGGGACGTCGAGGCCTTCGCAGTCACCGCGATCCGTACCGCCGACTGATCGGCGCGGCTCAGGTCAGAGAGTCGTGCAAACGTTGCGTTCGACCAGTTCGTAGGGGCCGCCTTCGACTGAGACCTCGGTGCGCCAGGTCATCGTCTCGGCGTCGGCGACGTGCCAGAAGAGGCGGGTGCGGAGGCGTGGGTGGCCGATGCTGTCGAAGGTGAGTAGCCTGCCGGCGATGTGGCCGGTCAGGAAGGTGAAGTGGCCTTCGCTGTCCGCGGTCGAGGCCTGGTATTCGCCGGTCTCGGGATCCCAACCGGCGATCCAGTGCAGTTGCGTGTGACGGACGAACGTCCCGTCGGTGAGGTACACGTCCTGCTCGTGCTCGCCGAGGATCCAGAGGCCGTTCTGGATGGTGCGATAGCGGGCTTCTCCGATGGTGGTCAAGGCGGGGCTGCCGGGGCCGTAGCTACCAGGCTGAATGGTGCCGGTCCAGCGGACGTTGCGGTGGAAGCGGGCCAGCCGGGCCATCTGTTCGACGTGCTGCGGCGGGAGCGCGAGTGTGGTTGTCATGATGCGTCACTCCTGTGTTCGTGGGCGAGTGCGGTGAGAAGGACGCGTCGCAGCGCCATGCCGGTGCGGATCTGATCGCCCGCGTCGGTGATGATTCGCTCGGTGCGGCGGGCGAGGTGCGGGCCTTCGGCGTCGGAGGCGTGCAGCAGTACGCCGAGGGACGCGGTCGGCAGCTGGTCGGTCAGCATCGGTACCTCCTCGGATTGCGCCGATTCCAGCGTCCCCGTCCTGGCGGACGATCGACAGCGACATATGTCCCGGACCTAGGGGGCCGTTCGACTCGAGGAAGGGTGACAAGGGCTCTGACCGTCACGCCCGGGGCCGCTCAGGATCGAGGTGTCGGATTCGAGTGGAAGGACGACATCATGAGTACTGCGTCGCACCGGCGGCAGAACCTGCCGGCTCCGGCGATGGAGCCGGACGGTGATCGGCACCCGATCATGACCACGGCGGCCGGGCGTGCGCTCGCCGTCTTGCGGATCGCGGCGGTCAGCGGGTCGTTGCTGTATGTGCTGATGTGGTCGGCGGCTCTGCCTCCGGAGAACAACCCGGTGCTGGACGATCACATTCTCGGTGCGATCACGTTGGTCGTGCTCGCGCTCGTTGCTGCTGGCAACGTGTGGGGGTTCGGGAAGCAGTGGGCCGGCCTGGCCTTCGTTCGCAAGTACCCGTGGTTGCGGTGAGTACCGTGAAGCCGGTCATCCATGTGGGGGTTGACGCCTCCTGGCGTGACACCGGCGCCTTGGAGTGGGCTCTGCAGGAGTCGCTGTTACGGCGGGAGCCCCTCCAGGTGGTGCACGTGATCGAAGACAAGCCTCGGCACGCGCCCGGGTGGGAACCTGCGGCTGTCGATGACGCGTCGATGGAGCTCGTCAACGAAGTCCAGGAGTATCTGGACGAGAGCCCGGGCACGCTGGACAACGAGGCGGACCTGATGGTCGGGCAGCCGGCGCGGAGGCTGACCGAGGCGGCGGCGGACAGCCGGATGCTGGTTGTCGGTCGCCGGGGGGTGGGGACGTTCAAGCGGCTGCTGATCGGTTCGACGTCGGAGGCTGTGGTGGTTCACGCGGCTGTTCCGGTGGTTGTTGTTCCGGAGCACTGGAAGCCGTCGGATCATGCCGGGCCGGTGCTGGTGGCGCTGGACGATGACGATGACAACGCGGCTGTGATGGAGTTCGCGGTCGCTGAGGCGACTGAGTGGGGTCTGCCGGTTCGGCTGGTTCATGTGTGGGATCTGCCCGCTGTGTACAGCTGGGACGCGATGAACGTCGCGGGTCTCAGTACGGAGTGGGCCGAGAACGCGGAGCGGCACTTCGAGAACGTCGTGGCCGAATGGCGCAAGAAGTTCCCGGAGCAGTCGTTCGAGGTCGATGTACGCCGTGGTCATGTCGTGGACGGGATCGTCACGGCCGCCGAACAATCCGACACGCAGTTGCTGGTCGTCGGCACACGTCACCACACACGAGTGGCGTCGTTCCTACTGGGCTCGGTGGCCCGGGGCGTGTTGCACCACGCGACCTGCCCGCTGGCGATCGTCCCGGCGGCGCGCACCAGCTGACGATGACCACTTGAGTCATCGCGACGGAGAGGTGTTGGACCTGACCGCGGCTGCCTGTGAGGGGCCGCGGTCTCGCGTGCTCAGTCCTCCTGCTTCGGCAGGAAGTCCGTGACGGGGCGGCGGGCGGTGCCGGTTCCCGGATGGCTGTGGCCGAAGCGGATGATCATGTCGGCGTGCCCGGGACGTTGCGTGAGGCGCTGGACCCTGGTGCGAAGGTCGTCGTACTCGAGGGGCTGGTTGAGGAACGACGCGCTGACGCCGGCTCGGGTGGCGGTCAGCAGCACGCGTTCCAGCGCGGCGCCGGCGGCGACCTGGTCGGCGGGCTCGTCGTTGTCGGTGCAGAGTACGGCGATGTCCGGGTGGGCCTCGAAGGCGGATTCCTTGCGCAGCCGGTCGATCGGCCTGGTGCCGAGGTCGCGGACCGTTGCCGGGTAGCCGGCCGGCCGTGGACCCAGCGCCGAGCTCGGGACCCCTTCGGCCGGTCGGTAGCCGCCGACCCAGTGGGCGCGTTCGGCGCGGCGGTGCCAGTCGCCGATCTCGCGCAGGTCGGTGTCGAGGACCATGTCCAGCACCGCCCGGATCTCGGGTTCGCCGAGCCAGATCAGCTCGGCGCCTTCGGCGTACGCCGCCTGCATCAACGCGACCCGGACGTCTTCGGCGATCGGTGTCGCGTCGGACGGGTTGCGGTCGGTGTGCCGGCGGGGGATCTGTTCGGCCAGATCGGCAAGCTCTTCGTCCCGCGTCCCGGTCGGCTCGACGGCGACCCGCGCCAGCAGGTCGGGTTCCTCCCTCGGGTACGGCGCCAGCCCGAACCAGGTGCCGTACCCGAGAGTCTCTGCCGCGCACCGCAGGTTGAAGGTCGCGGCGCCGGCGGCGATCCGCATCGCGCGTCCGGTGGGATCCTCGGCGGGCAGCGTGCGCGATCCGTCGAGGTACACGTCGATGACGTGGCCCTGTACGTCGAAACGCCAAGGCTGGGTGTTGTGCATGCTCGGCGCGGCGACGGCCGCAGCGAGCAGGATGTCGATGTGCTCACGGGGCAGTTGCTCGGACACGGTCCACCTCCACGGATTCTCGACCCCCAGCCTCGCCGACCGGCGGCGGCCGCGCTGCGGGCAAGAGTCCCGACTTGGGTAGGCCGTTCGTCAGTCGGTGGGTGCCTGGAGTTCGACGACGGTGCCGCGAGGTTCGTTGCTGGTGATCTGGACCGTGCCGCCGAGGGCTTGCGCGCGTTCGGTCAGGTTGCGGAGGCCGCTGCGGCGGGTGCTCGGGCCGATGCCGACGCCGTCGTCGGCGATGCGGGTGACGACGAGGCCGCCGCCGACGGAAACCTCGACGGTTGCCTGGGAAGCGTTGGCATGCCGGACGATGTTGGAGAGCGACTCGCGCACCGTGGCGAGGATCTGCGGGCGGGCCGCGGCCGGCACGCCGGTGTCGATCGGCCCGGTCACGATGAATCGGGGCCGGAACCCGAGCGCCTCGGCATACTCGTCGACAAGCGCCTGGATGTCGCCGCGCAGCGTGCTGGACCCGGGAGCCTGCTGAAGGCCGAAGATCGCCGCCCGGAGGTCGCGGATCGTGGTGTCGATGTCCTCGACGGCCTGAGTGAGCCGTTTCTGGTGCTCGGGACGCGCCAGACGATGCATGCCCTGGAGTTGCAGCCCGGTCGCGAACAGCCGTTGGATCACCAGGTCGTGCAGGTCCCGGGCGATGCGGTCACGGTCTTCGAGAACGGCCAGCATGTCGCGATCCCGCTGCGCCTGGGCTCGCTCCAGGGCCAAGGTGGCCTGCCCGGCGAACATCTGCATCAGGTCCGCACCGTCACTGATCGTCGTCACCGGTCCGCGCTCCGAGGCCACCACGAGCAGACCGCCGGTGCCGGTGGTCCCGGCCGGCAGCGGCACCATCGTCGTACGGCTGAGTCGCGCGCCTTCGGGGAACTCGCTCAGGGTGCCGTCGTCCTTCAGCAATTCGGCCAGGTCCTCGATCACGACCTGCTCGCCACCGGTCAAGGCTCGGCCCAGCACCGGAAGACCGCTCGGAACCCGCTGGCCGACGAAGCGCTGGAACTCTGGTGGCCCGTCGACTGCGCGGACGACCAACTCGGAGTTCTCGGCGAGCAGTACGGCGGCGACGTCGGAGCCGGACACCTCACGAGCCCGCCGGGCGATCAGCTGCAGCGCCTGGTCCGGATCGAACTCGCCGAGCATGAGCTGGGTGATCTCGGCGGTGACCTCGTGCCAACGGCGACGTTGCTCGGTGTCGGCGTACAGGCGCGCGTTGTCGATGACGACGCCGGCCGCGGCGGCCAGGGCGGTGACGGTGCGCTCGTCGTCCTCCGTGAAGTCGGCGGCATCCGTCTTCTCGGTCAGGTAGAGGTTGCCGTAGGCGTGCTCGCGGATGCGGATCGGGACGCCGAGGAAGCTCTTCATCGGCGGGTGGTTGGCAGGGAAGCCGTACGAGCGCGGGTGTTCGGCGAGGTCGTGCATCCGGATCGACTCGGGGTGCTCGATCAGGAGACCGAGGATGCCGTGTCCTTCCGGATACGGGCCGATGGCGGCGATCTCCTCGTCGGTGACGCCGTGGGTGATGAAGCGAATCAATCGTTTGCCGTCCGGCCCTACGACGCCGAGGGCGCCGTACCGGGCTCCTACGAGTTCGCAGGCCGCGGTCACGATCCGGTCCAGCGTGCTGTTCAGATCCAGATCGGCGCCGATGCCGACGACCGCGTCGAGGAGTGCCCGGAGCCGCTCCTGGTACTCCATGATCTCGTCGACACGGCTCAGCAGTTCCTGGAGCAGGGCATCGAGACGTACCCGGGACAATCCTGCGAATTCGAGCGCGCCCTCGTCCCAGCCCCCACGCCCTGACCGCGAGCCGTCAGCCACGCGCCCACGATACAAGGCGTGACCACCCGTGTGAAGCGGATCACGGGCGTGTTGGTTACCGGGAGGTAATGCCGCGCGAGTGATCAAGGTCCCGGGTGCCAGGGGTACGACGTCCCTGCCGGGCAGGTTCGCGCGGTGCCAAGCTCGGCTCAGGAGGTGCATCCATGATGCTGTCGACGGTGCCGGACGGAGATCGGCAGGAGATGCTGCGTCTGACGGTCGCGGCGCCGTCGATGCACAACACGCAGCCGTGGCGGTTCCGGTTCCGCGGCTGGGTGGTCGAGGTCTACCGGGACCGTGAGCGCGAACTGCCGGCCGAGGATCCAGGGCGGCGGATGTTGTTCGTGACGATGGGTGCCGCGATCTTCAACCTGCGGGTGGCGGCGGCGTACCTGGGGTACGGCTCGCACGTCCATCAACTGCGCGATCGGCGAAAGCCGGATCTCGTCGCCGAGGTGGAGCTGAGCGGTCCGCGCGTCGAGCCGCTGGCTGCGCTGGCGCCGGCGATTCTGCGCCGCCGGACGAATCGGGAGCCCTTCACCGACCAGCGGGTGCCGGACGACGTCCGGCGACGGCTGGAGGACGCGGCGCGGATCGAGACCGCGGAGCTGCAGTGGCTCGAGCGCCCGTCGCGTCGTTGGTGGTTGCAGATGGCAACGAACGAGGCGGTGGCCGCCGACGATGGCAGCACCGTGCGAACGGCCGAGCGGAGCCGGTGGGTCGGTGGTGACCGGAAGCTCGACGGCGTACCGTCGAGCGCGCTCGGCCCGCTGCCCGCCGGTGGTACAACGGTTGTCCGCGACCTCGCGGCCACCGCCGCCGATGAGGCGCGCATCGTAGCCGCGTTCGAGCGCGAACCGCAGATGGCGATCCTGGCAACGCGGTACGACGGCCCGCTCGAATGGCTCCGGGCCGGACAGGCGATGGAGCGGGTGTTGCTCGAGGCGACCGCCCACGGCGTCTCGACCTCGCTGCTGAATCAGGTGATCGAGCACGAGGGACTGCGCTGGCAGATCAACGACCCACTGGGTCCTTGGCGCCGCCCGCAGGCCGTGATCCGCTTCGGTTACGGCCCGCCCGTACCTGCGACCCCACGCCGCCCGATCGCCGACGTGCTGCTTCCGGACGATCCCGAACAAGAGATTTCGGCTGGACCGGATCTCGAGGTCCGGACGAACGATCGCGCATGACCGATCGGACGGAAGCGGTGACGACGATGACGTTCAAGCCGGTGATACACGTGGGGATCGACGGCGCCTGGCGCGACGCCGGCGCTGTCGAATGGGCAGTGCAGGAGGCATTGCTGCGGCGGGCGGCTCTGCGAGCCGTACACGTGATCGACGACCGGGCACTACCGGTACCGGACGAACTTGCGATCGATGTGGTGAACGCTGTCGGGAAGTACCTGGACGAGAGGTTGGGCGCCCTCGATCATCACGGCTGCGTCGCGATCGGCTCGCCGGCCCGGACGCTGGTGAGCCTGGCGGCGGAGAGCCGGATGCTGGTGGTCGGTCGACGCGGGACGGACGCGGTGCGGGACCTGATGATCGGCTCGTTGTCCGAAGCGGTGGCGATCTCCGGCACGGTGCCGGTCATCGTCGTACCTCAGCAGTGGACGCCGACCGGCCGCGGCGGTCCGGTCGTTGTCGCGATCGACGGATCGGACTGCGGCTCGCCGGCGGTCGACTTCGCCGTGGAGACGGCGAACCTGCGGAAGCTGCCGCTGCGGCTGGTCCATGTTTGGGACCTGCCGGCCATCTATCCCGGTGATGTGCCGAGCATGGGCGAGGAATGGTGGGACACGGCGGAGCGTCGCCTCGAGCATCTGGCGGATGGGCTCCGCGGCAGGCACCCCGATCTGCTCGTGGAGACGGAGCTTCGCAGCGGACACGCCGCCGCAGGCATCGTCACTGCAGCGACCGAGGCTGACGCGCAACTGTTGGTCATCGGCGGCTGCGCACGTGACTGGCCGTCGAAACTCCCGGACTCGATCACGTGCGGCGTACTACGCCACGCCGGCTGTCCACTCGCCGTCGTCCACCACCGCGAGGGCTGAGCCGACGGCGCCGAGCCGACGGGGCCGAGGAGCCCTTGATCGCCGGACGCCGGAGTGTCAGTGTGCTCAGGTGTCTGTCGTCCGCGCTGGGGAGGAGCGGTGATGGCGATCAAGGTGTTTCTGCTCGACGACCACGAGATCGTCAGGCTGGGACTGCGGCGGCTGCTCGAGGCGGAGCCCGATATCGAGGTCGTGGGTGACGGCGCCACGGCAGCGGAGGGGATCGCGCGGATTCCCGCCGTACGCCCTGATGTCGCACTGCTCGACGTCCGTCTGCCGGACGGGAACGGTGTGACCGTCTGCCGGGAGATCCGCTCCGCGATGGAGGATCCGCCGGCCTGCCTGATGCTGACGTCGTTCTCCGATGACGAGGCGCTGTTCGCCGCGATCATGGCGGGGCGGCGGGCTACCTGCTCAAGCGAATCCACGGGGGCGATCTGGTGGCTGCGGTACGGCGGCTCGCGGTCGGCGAGTCCTTGCTCGACCCGGCGATGACGACGAAGGTCCTGGAGCGCCTGCGACGTCCGGCCACTCGGGAGGATCCGCGCTACGCCACGCTCACCGACCAGGAGAAGGAGATCCTCGCGCTGATCGCCGAGGGCAAGACCAACCGCCAGATCGCGCGATCGCGGTACCTGGCGGAGAAGACGGTCAAGAACCACGTGTCCTCGGTCCTGCGCAAGTTGCACTTCGAACGCCGCACCGAAGCCGCCGTGTTCGCGGTCGAGCACGCGAAGAGCCACCTCCAGAGCCATTAGGCCTCTCAGGGTCTGTTCGGCGCTCAGGTCGGGACGTTGGGCCCTGCAGCGGTCACTGCTGCGCCGGGACGCTCGTGGGGGAGGTGGGCATGCCTAGTGTGCAGTCATCGGATGTTCGCGGTCTGTCGGCGGTGGATGCGTCGCGGCGGCTGGCTGCCGAGGGACCGAACGAGTTGCCTGCCCCCCGGCGTAGGGCGGCCTGGAAACTGTTCGTCGGGCAGCTGACGCATCTGTTCGCGCTGATGCTGTGGGCCGCCGCGGTCCTGGCGGTGGTCGGCGGACTTGCGCCGCTGGCGGTTGCGATCGTCGTGATCATCATCCTGAACGGGGTCTTCGCGTTCGCCCAGGAGTACCGCGCCGACCGGGCCGCCGAACGGCTGCGGGACCTGCTACCGACCCGCGTGCAGGTGATCCGTGACGGTGAGGTCACGAGGGTCGACGCGACCCAGTTGGTTCGCGACGATCTCATGGTGCTCGGTGCCGGTGACCGTGTGTCGGCCGATCTTCAGCTGGTCGCGGTGCACGGTCTCGCGGTGGACGAGTCGACGCTCACCGGTGAGTCGGTTCCGGTCCGCCCGGCGACCGGACAGCAGGTGTTCGCGGGGACCTTCGTCGTCCAGGGCGAGGCGGAGGCTGTTGTGACCGCCGTCGCCGGAAACACCCGGCTCGCCGGGATCCAGACGCTGACCGAGTCCGCGGATCGCCCGCCCAGCCCGTTGACCGTCGAGCTGCATCGCCTGATCCGCGTCATCGCGGTGATCGCCGTCGCCGTCGGCGTCTCTTTGACGGCGGTGTCGCTGCTGCTCGGCTTGAGTGTCACCGAGGCGCTTCTGTTCGGGGTGGGCGTGATGGTCGCGCTCGTACCCGAGGGTCTGCTGCCCACGGTCACGTTGTCGCTGGCGCGGGGTGCGCAGCGGATGGCACACGGCAATGCTCTGGTGCGACGGCTGGATGCGGTCGAGACGCTCGGCGCGACGACGTACGTCTGCACCGACAAGACCGGCACGCTGACGATGAACCAGATGGAGGTTCTGGAGGTGTGGACGCCGTACGGCGTGGTCGCGATCCAGGGACGCGGCTACGAGCCGGTGGGTTCGGCCGAGGGAGATCCGGCGGCCATCGAGGCCACCTCGAAGGCTGCGGCATCGGCCATCGCCTGCATCAGGGGCAGGGCGGTGCGGTCGAAGGGGCGGTGGGTGGCGGAGGGCGATCCGATGGAGGTCGCCATCGACGTGCTGGCCCGGCGTCTCGGGGTACCGCCGGTCGATCCGGTGACGGTCACCCACCGGGTCGCGTTCACCAGTGAGACGAGATACAGCGCGGTGGTTGTCAACGGCAACACTGTGGTGATCGGTGCGCCGGACGCGTTGCTGCCGTACTGCTGGGCCAACGGTGAAGCGGCCGCGGCGGTGGAGGATCTGGCCGGCCGCGGCCGGCGGGTGCTCGCGGTGACGGTGGCATCCGGGGTACGAGTGCACGACGGCCAACTCGAGCTCGGCGCGGACGTGCTCGACCTGCTGGCGGTGGTCGGGCTGGAGGATCCTCCGCGTCCGGATGTGCACGACGCCCTGACCACGTGCCGGCAGGCTGGGGTGAAGATCGCGGTGGTGACCGGTGATCATGCGGCGACCGCCGCGGTGATCGCCCGGGAGGTCGGCCTGCTCGGACCAGACGGACTGGTGGTGACCGGCAGCGAATTGCCGGACGACGACGAGCGTCTGGGCGAACTTCTCGACCGGGACGACGGCATCGTGGTCGCGAGGGTGACGCCGGCCGACAAGCTGCGCATCGCGCGGGCGTTGCGCCGGCGCGGTCACGTGGTGGCGATGACCGGTGACGGCGTCAACGACGCGCCGGCGCTGCGCGAGGCCGACGTCGGCGTCGCCATGGGTGCCTCGGGCAGCGATGTCGCTCGCGCCGCGGCCGATCTGGTCCTGCTCGACGACCATTTCGCGAGCATCGTGACCGCGATCCGGCTCGGCCGCGCGACCTTCTCGAACGTACGGCGCTCTCTGACCTACCACCTCGCCGACAACGTGGCGGAGTTGGCACCGTTCGTGGCCTGGGCTCTGTCCGGGGGATCGCTTCCGCTCGCGATCGGCGTGCTGCAGGTACTGGCACTGGACATCGGGACCGACGTACTGCCGGCGCTGGCGCTCGGCGTGGAACGGCCCGGTCCGCGCGTTCTGGAGGGTCCCGCCAGGCATCGACGCCTGGTCGACCGCCGTCTGCTGGGCAGGGCGTTCGGTGTGCTCGGGCTGACGGAGGCTGTGGTGGCGATGACGGCGTTCGTGCTGATCCTGACCGGGCACGGCTGGCGGTTCGGGGCTGAGCCGTCCGGCGCAGCGCTGGCAGTTGCTTCGGGGACGGCGTTCGCGGTGATCGTGCTGATGCAGATGGCGAACTCCTTGGCCTGCCGCAGCGAGCGGAGCACGCTGTTCGAGATCGGCTTCACGACCAACCGGCCACTGTTGCTGGCGATCGCCGCTGAGATGGTCCTGTTGACCGTCTTCCTCGGCGTCCCACCGGTCGCCGAGCTGCTGGGCGGCGGCTGGCCGTCCCTCCAGGGCTGGCTGTTCGCCGTAGCCGGCGTGATCGTCCTGCTCCTCGTCGACACGTCGACCAAGCTCCTGCGCCGGTCACGCACCCGGGGATAGCAGGCAGCCGTCTGCAGGGACGTTCGGTCCTGACCATCCGGGACCTTGGGTCCTGGCCGGGGCGCGGCCAAGCGGCCACCATCGTTCCTGGGAGGTACGGCGATGGTGGCGACGGAACGAACCATGGACGGCGTGCGCGAGTTCCGGTGCTGAGGTGACCTGGATGTGCATCGGGATCGAGGGGCGGGTGGTGGAGCTTGATGGTGGGGCTCCGGCGGCGGCACCTACAGGCACGGTCGAGACCGCGGAGGGGCAGCGGCACGTGTGTTTCGCGTTTCTGCCGGATGTTGCGGTCGGTGACTTGGTGCTTGTGCATTCCGGGTTCGCGATCAACCGGCTGGACGACAGGGGACGGGATCAATGAGGCGTCTGGGACTGGCGCTGGCCTTCGGGACGGCGGTCATCAGCGGGGTGTCCGTGTTCGTCAACTCGTACGGCGTTCGTGTCGTTCGCGATGCCACGGTGTACACGACGGCGAAGAACCTGATCGCGGCCGTCGTGCTGATGCTGCTTCTGGCCGGCGGACGTCTTCTCGCCGGCCGGCGCACGCGGCACCGGGACGAGGGGGCGCGCCCTGCGCTGAGGTCGTCCCCGCGGACCTGGCTGGGCATCGTAGTGGTTGCCGTGGTCGGCGGCTCGGTGCCGTTCGTGCTGTTCTTCAGCGGGCTGGCACAGGCGTCGTCGACACATGCCGCCTTCGTGCACAAGACGCTGGTGGTGTGGGTGGCGTTGCTCGCCGTACCGCTTTTGGGAGAGAGACTCGGATTCCTGCACTACACCGCGATCGGCTTGCTGCTCGTCGGGCAGGCGGCGCTCGGCGGGGGACTGAGCGGGTTCCGCTTCGGCACCGGCGAACTGCTGCTCCTGGCCGCCACACTGCTGTGGGCGGTTGAGGTCATCGTCGTCAAGCGGCTGCTCGGCGCGATGCCGCCGGATGTACTCGCGGTCGCGCGCATGGGGCTCGGCGTCGTCCTGCTGGTCGGCTGGGTGGCCGTGAGTGGCCACTGGTCGGCGCTGACCGGGCTGAGCGCCGAGGGCTGGCGCTGGGCCTTGCTGACCGGACTGCTGCTGGCCGGATATGTCGCGACGTGGTACCGCGCGCTCGCGCTGGCCCCTGCGGTGGACGTGACCGCCGTCCTCGTGTTCGCCGCGATCGTCACCGCCGCGCTCAATGCGATCGTGAAGGGCATCGCGGTGACGCCGCAGGCCGGGGTCGGTCTCGCCTTGCTCGCCGCGGGCGCGGGTCTGATCACGGTGGCGCGCTCCCGTCGTACGCCGGTGCTCGCGCAATGACGGCGGGGCCGTTGCTGTTCGCGCGGTACGCGTATCCGCCGAACGCGCTCGGGTACTGCGGCCCGGGCGACTCCGCAGAGCTGTTGGAGTACGCCGGCAGCGGCGTGAGCGACCGCGGGCTCGCGGCGATCGCCGAGCGGTTCCTCGGCGCCTGGCCATACCTCTCCTTGATCGCGGCGGCCTCCGGCCGTGAGCCGCTCGACACCGCCGTCGTCGAGGCGTACTGGGTAGGCAACCACCTGCTGGACAACGTTCCGGGTTCGCTGCTCGCCGCGCACCTGACCGACCGGTTCGACAGCCGCGTCGACCACGGGCTCACCGATCCGATCCGTCTGGCCCTGCTCGGCGGCCGGCCACACCACAACTTCCATGTCTTCGCCGTCTACCCGTGGACCGGCTTGCTTCGCGCAGGTCCCGCAGCCGAGCCGCTCCGGGTTCTGGACAGCTGCCGGATCTCGTGGGGAACAGTCCTGGACGTCGACGCCGGGGCCGCCGACGTCCAGTTGCGCCCCCTTCACTACGACAACGGCAGGCTCCGCCTCGGCGATCCCGTCGTACGCCGGCTGCTTGTCGGCTCGCGCGGTTACCGGTTGGCTCACAACGTGCGGACGGGCGACCGGGTCTCGGTGCACTGGAACTGGATCTGCGACGTTCTGTCCGGCCACCAACTCGTCGAGCTACAGACAGCCACCACAACACTTCTGGGCCTCGTCAATCACGCCCTCGGCCGCCCTGCTGTGGGGAGCGCGCTCGAGGGCACACACTGCGACTGACATGCCGCGTCGGTCACGAGGACCACGATGGCGGGCGCCGCTCAGAGCGGCGGACCGGCGGCGCAGAGGACCGGGGTCGCGTGAGCCGGGTCGAGGGCGTTCGCGACCAGTTGGGCGACCGACGGGTCGAAGGCCAGGCCGACATGGCCGACCGGGTCGAGCGGACAGGTGTCCTGGACATACCTGTTCGTCACACCGGGCTCACGGACGAACGACGTCTCATGCGGTGTCACCAAGGCGTCGAAGCGCGACGCGATCACCGTGTACTTCACCCCGGGCTGAGCGATCGGACCCTCGGTCAGCTTCTCGACGGCCGACCCGCCGACGATGAGCTCGTCGCACGCCGGGCAGCCGAACTCCCGCAGAACCTGATCGACCAAGGGGCGGAGGCCGAGGTAGTCGCCCACGCTGACCAGACCGCCGAACGTCGTACCGTGCGTCGGGGGCGCGAGGGCGACGACCCTGCCGACCTGGTCGGCGTAGCCGCGGACCTTCGGGCCGTAGAGGCTCTGGAAGCCACCCTCCGAGTGCCCGACGATGTCGACTTTCGCCGCGCCGGTGGTCGCGCGGACGCGCTGCACGAAGGCCTCGATCTCGGCCGCGGACCGGGCGATGGAGATCGTGCCGCCCACCGGGATCGCCGGCGTGGCCTGCCCGTAGGTGACGCTGAAGGCGCAGTAGCCCTTCGCAGCCAGGTACGGGCCGAGGTAGGAGTAGTTCCCGGGGCCGTTGCCGCCCAGACCGTGCAGCAGGACGAGCGGGTTCGGATGCGCGGCCGACGGCTTACACGTCCAGTCGTCGAATCCCGAAGACGTCGCCGCGCTTGCGCCGGCCGTGGTCACCGAGGCGGTGAGCAGGACCGCGGCGAAGAGCCCGGCCGCGGCGCGGCGGAGATGACGTGGCATGACTGTGCTCCCCGTGGTTGGATTGCGTGACGACTGCGTCACGGACAGTCGAGCACGATCCCGGGTTATAAACAAGATGTCGTGTTGACAACCAGACGGACTGGTTACAAATGAACCACTCTGGGTAATGTCCACCGCATGAGCAGGACCATACGGGGACTCGACGCCGAGCAACGCCGCGCTGAACGGCGTGAGCAACTACTGGATGCGGCGCTCACCTTGTTCGCGGCCAATGGCTATCTGGGGACGTCGATCGAGCAGATCTGCAGTACGGCGTTCATCGGGACGAAGAGCTTCTACGAGCTGTTCGCCAGCCGCGAGGAGTGTTACCTGGCCTTGCTGCGGCGTACATCCGAACGCCTCGAGGAGCGGATGGCGGAAGCGGCCGCGCAAGCGAGTGGGAACGAGCGACAGGAAGCCCCACGCCTGCTCGAGACCTTCGTGCGCGCGCTCGTCGGCGACCCGCGGATCACGAGGGTCACTTTCGGGATGGCAGCCGGCATTTCGGAATCGGTAGAGCGGCAACGCCGTACCAATCGCCGCTGGGCCGCGGGATTTCTCGTGCAGCTCTGGGACAGGTACGACGGACCGCAGAAGGAGGAGGAACGCGCCGTACGGCACAGCGTCGCGATCGGTCTCGTCGGCGGCATGTTCGACCTGATCGCGGACTGGCTTCTGGACGCGGACCTCACCGACGAGCGTCAGACCGAGGCCCTGACCGACGACCTCATCACCTTCTACATCACCGTGCGCCGCGGCCTCTCGACGTAGCTCGATCGTCACCGTCACCGTCGAGCAGCCGGTCGACCATCGGCGGGCTCACAGTTCGGGGACCGCCAGGAGCGGGCCGGCGACGGTGTGGCTGACGACCGGGCCGTCGCGGCAGACCAGCAACGGTCCCAGCTGGCAGTGCCCGCACAGGGCGATCCCGCACTTCATCGAACGTTCGAGAGACACCCGGATCCGTTCGGCCGGAACCTGGTCACGAAGCAGGACGCGGGCGCTGAAGCGCATCATGGGCTCCGGGCCGCAGAGGAATGCGACGGTTCGTTCCGGATCGAGCTGCAGCCGGGCGAGCGGCTCGGTGACGAATCCGACCGGGCCGTCCCAGCCGGCGGCGGGTCGGTCGACGGTGAGCACGACGTCGAGGTCGCCGCTCGCCGCCCAGACATCCGGCTCGGCGCGGAACAGGAAATCGTCCGGAGTCCGCGCTCCGGCGATCAGCACGACCCGGTGGTACGCCGATCGTTCGGCCAGCGCTGCCAGTAGGACGGGACGCAGCGGTGCCAGGCCGACGCCGCCCGCCACCACGACCAGGTCGTTGCCAACGGCATCTTCCGGCGCCCACGTCGTACCGAACGGACCACGGACGCCGATCACGGCGCCGGGCTGCGCCTCGTGCAGGGCCCGGCTGACGGCGCCGACGGACCGGACGGTGTGGAGCAAGGTCCCGTCGTCGCCGATCCCGCTGATCGAGATCGGGATCTCACCTACGCCGTACGCATACAGCATCGCGAACTGACCGGGCCGGAAACGGTCCAGTGAGCGGTCGACCGGCTCCAGCCCGAGCGTGACCGCGTCGTGGGTCTCGATCGTGCGACCGATGACCCGGTAGCCGACGGGCAGCATCGGTTCAGTCATGGCTGTACAGGTCGAGCAACCGCGCGCGGGTCGACTGCAACCGGTCGAGTACGACACCCAGCAGGTGTCGCGTCAGCACGTACCCGAGGCGAGGATCCTGGTCCGCGAGTGCCTTCAGCTGCTCGCCGTCGAACACCGTCGCCTCGACCGTGCCGACCGCACGGGCACCGAAGTGCCAGCGGTACGGCGGGATCAGCCAGGACCAGCCGAGCAGATCGCCAGGGCCGAGGGTCTGGACCACCACCTGACCACGGCCGGGAACCGTGCTGTCGAGCGCGACCCGGCCGTGCCGGATCAGCCAGCAGAACCCGGCGTAGCCGCCCTCGTCGAACAACCGCTCGCCGTCGTCGTAGAACTCCTCGTGGGAGGTGCGGAGGAGCGCCTCTCGCTCGTGGGCGCTGAGGCCGTCGTAGAGGCCGGCGCTAGACATCCGCGGACTCCGCGAGCCGACCGACCTCTTCGGTCAGGTCGATTCCGACGGGGCACCAGGCGATGCAGCGGCCGCAGCCGACGCAGCCGGAGGCACCGAACTGATCGTGCCAAGTGCCGAGTTTGTGGGTGATCCACTGCCGGTACCGGCTCTCGCCGGAGCTGCGAACGCTGCCGCCGTGCACTGAGGAGAAGTCGAGTTCGAAGCAGGACGACCAGCGCTGCCAACGCTCGGCGTGGTCGCCGGTGAGGTCGGTGACGTCCTCGGTGGTGGTGCAGAAGCACGTCGGGCAGACCATCGTGCAGTTGCCGCAGGTCAGGCACCGTTCGGCGACGTCGGCCCAGTGCGACGACTCGCGGCTGCCGGCGAGCAGGGCTCGTAGGTCGACCTCCGGCATCGCGCGTCCCATCTGCTGCGCGGCCGCGTCCATCGCCGCCGATACAGCGTTCGTGTCGGCCACAGAGGCGTCGCGATGCTCGATCCGGGCGAGGAGATCGTGTCCGGCGTCGGTTCCGGCCTCGACGAGGAAATGGCCGGTCATTTCGGTCAAGGTCAGGTCCGCGCCCGGTCCAGCGGCCGGACCCGTTCCCATGGAGACGCAGAAGCACACCTCACCGGGCTCGGTGCAGTTCACTGCCACGACGAACAACGACTGGTGCCGAGCCTGGAACGAGCCGTCCGGATGCCGGCCTCCGCCGAGTACGTCGCGAAGCTTCCCGATCGCGGCCAGGTCGCACCCGCGGACACCGAGCAGCGCGTACCGCGGCGCCTCCTCGTCGGCCGGCCGGAACGAACCGTTCCCGTCGGTGGACCACAGCTTGCGGCGGGACGGGTGCAAGAAAGTCTTCCACGACTGCGGTCCGGCCGAGTGGGCGAAGATCGCGTCGTCATCGCGCCGCCGTAACCGGTAGTACCCCGGACCGGTCTCGACACCCCAGCCGGCGGGCAGTTGACCGGCGTCGGTCAGTTCGGCCAACTGGATCGCGCTGTCCGACTTGGTCGGCCCGATCACCTGGTAGCCGTCCTCGATCAGCACCTCGACAAGGGCGCTGAGATCGTCGACGATCACCTGGCTCATAGCGTGATCCTGCCGGGGCCGGCGTACCGGCCCCAGGGGCGAAGGTCCCGGCGGACGCGGCCGTCGGTCCCTGGCAGGAGCAGCCGGAACCTGGTGTGCTGGCGGGAATGAACACTCCGACGCTAGCGGTTTTCAAACTCGCCTCGTGTGACGGTGCCAGCTCACCGTGCTGGACTGCGAGGACGAGCTGCTCGCGCTGGCCGGGCGGGTGCGGATCGCCCACTTCCTGGAAGCGTCGAGCGCGGTCCAGCCGGGGCCGTACGACGTGACGCTGGTCGAGGGCTCGATCACCACTGCCGCCGACGCGGAGAGGATCCGGCGGATCCGGGCGGAGTCGCGGGTACTGGTCGCGATCGGTGCCTGTGCCACCGCCGGTGGGATCCAGGCCTTGCGGAACTTCGGTGACGTCGCGGAGTTCGCGTCGGTGGTGTACGCGCGGCCGGACTACATCGAGACATTGGCCACTTCGACTGCGGTCGCCGATCATGTGGCGATCGACTTCGAGCTGCGCGGTTGCCCGATCGACAGGCGGCAACTGCTCGAGGTGCTGACCGCGTTCCTGGCCGGTCGCAAGCCGGACTTGCCGGACACCTCCGTGTGCACCGAGTGCAAGCGGCGCGGCCTGACTTGCGTGATGGTGGCGGAGGGCACCCCGTGCCTCGGACCGGTCACGCAGGCCGGGTGCGGGGCGCTGTGTCCGGCGTACCGGCGTGGTTGTTTCGGCTGCTTCGGGCCGATGGCGAAGCCCAATGTGGCGGCCCTGATTCCGCGGCTTCGCGAAGCCGGGATGAGCGAGGGCGAGGTCGATCGGGTGTTTCTCACCTTCAACGCGGCAACCAAGGGCTGGTCGTCGTGAGTCACCGGGCGAGACAGCTGAAGGTGAGTTCGCTGGCCAGGGTGGAGGGGGAGGGTGCGCTACATGTCACTGTGCGGGACGGTGTCGTGGAGCGCGCGGACCTGCAGATCTACGAGCCGCCGCGGTTCTTCGAGGCGCTGTTGCGCGGACGCGGCTACACCGAGCCGCCGGACATCACCGCCCGGATCTGCGGCATCTGTCCGGTCGCGTACCAGACCAGTGCCTGCAACGCGATCGAGGACGCGTGCGGGATACAGGTCGGTGGCGCGATCCGCGAGCTGCGGCGGTTGCTGTACTGCGGCGAGTGGATCTCCAGCCATGCGCTGCACATCTACTTGCTGCACGCACCGGACTTCCTCGGCTATCCGGACGTGATCGCCCTGGCGACCGATCATCGCGACATCGTCGAGCGCGGGCTGCTGCTGAAGAAGGCCGGCAACGCGATCCTGGAACTCGTCGGCGGCCGCGCGATCCACCCGATCAACGTCCGCGTCGGTGGCTTCTACTCGGCACCGGGTCGCGCTCGGCTGGATCGGTTGGCCGAGCAGCTGCGTCCGGCGCTCGACGCCGCGATCGCGACAGTGCACTGGGTGGCCGGATTCGACTTCCCCGACCTTGAGCTGGAGCATGAGCTGCTCGCTGTCCACGACCCGGCGCGCTACGCGATCGAGAGCGGTACGTCGGTACGCCGCAGCGCCGGGCCGAACTTCGCGGTCGATGCCTTCAGCAATCACGTTGTCGAGGAGCACGTGCCGCACTCGACCGCGCTGCACGCCGGCCTCGACGGGGGCCGGTACCTGACCGGGCCGCTGGCACGCTACACACTGAATCACGAACAGCTGTCACCGCTGGCGTCAGGGCTCGCGGCAGACGCAGAGCTCGGGGAAATGTGCCGCAATCCGTTCCTGAGCATCGTGGTCCGGGCGATCGAGACCGTGTACGCCGTCGAGGAGGCGCTCCGGCTGATCGAGGAGTACCAGCCACCAGAGCCGTCGTACGTCGCCGTACCGGCCCGGGACGGGGTAGGTCACGGCGTCAGCGAAGCGCCCCGGGGTCTGCTGTACCACCGGTACGGGATCGGGTCCGACGGCCTGGTCCGGTCGGCGACGATCGTGCCGCCGACGGCGCAGAACCAGGCCGCGATCGAGGACGACCTGCGGCGGATCGTGTCGGCCAACCTGCACCTCGACGACGAGGCGCTGGCCGGATTGTGCGAGCGGACGATCCGCAACTACGACCCGTGCATCTCCTGCTCGACCCATTTCCTCGACCTCACCGTGGAGCGGCGATGACGACGTTCCGTCGTCATCGGGGTGGGCAACGAGTACCGGCGCGACGACGGCATCGGTCCCGCTCTCGTCGCCGCCCTCGAGGACCGTCGGCTGCCTGGTGTGACGCTGCTCGTCTCGGACGGCGAACCTGCGCGCCTGATCGACGACTGGGCCGGCGTTCCACTCGCGATCGTCGTCGACGCCGTGCTCTGCGAACCGTCGGCACCCGGTGAGTTCTACCGCACCGATGTACCGATCCACGAGCATCAGCACGATCCCGGCCTCGAGAGACGTCCGCACTCGGCCGGTTCACACAGCCTCGGCATCCCCGACGCGCTGAGGCTCGCACGAGCCGTGGACCGTCTGCCGCACCGACTCGTCGTCTACGCGGTCGAGGCCGCCGACGTCACCTTCGGCACCGATCTCTCGGCACCGGTCGCCGCCGCGCTACCCCGCCTCGTCGACGCCGTGGTGACCGAGCTGAGTCGATCGCGTGAATGAGCGGGGGAAGCGTACCGCCGCTACTGCAGCGGGCCGAGATGTACGGTGAACGGCTGGGGAAACCGCTACTCCGTACCCTTGTGCCTCGCTTCCCTCGCTCACCATCAGTACACCTCGCAACACCGCCGCACCGCAGGGCCGAAGGTCACCTCCCGGGAGGGGCTGTCGGCTCTCAGGCCGGCAGCTTCGTGTCGCGGTGGCGAAGCCAGAGGAGGCCCGCGAGCGTGATGGAGGCTGTGGCGGCGAGGAGTCCGGAGACGGGAAGGACAGTGATCTCGACGGCAGGTGCCTTCGGAACGTGGGTGAACGGCGACGAGTTCAGCGCCCACTGCGGCAGGTTCAGCCCCGGTCCGAACAACGGCCCGGCGAGGATCGACCAGAGCATCACGGTCCACGAAGCCACGACGGCGTACCGGGGGAGGACGGCGATGAGCGCGACCACCACGCCGCCGATGACCAGGATCCCCGGCAACTGCACCAGGGCCGGGCCGACGACCCGTGCGATCTGTCGAGCGGGATCTCCGAGTGTGCCGCCTGCTGTCGTGCCTACGCCGAGCGCGAACAACAGCACCAGCGCAATCGCGCCGAGCAGCGCGGTGACGGCGTAACCTGCGACCCAGCGGATTCGGCCGACCGCGGTCGCCAGGATTACCTCCAGCGGGCCGTCGGCCTCCTCGGTCCGGAGACGGAGCAGGACCTGTACGACGTACATCGCGGCCGCCGCACCGGCCATCTGGAGGATCGAGGCGCGGTACGCATCGACGATCGACTCAGTGCCACCGGTCTCGAGATACCAGTCGCGAGAGGCACCGGTGCTGTCCCGCACTTGCGCTGCCAGGCCACCCATCACGAGACCGAAGCCCAGCATCGCGACTGCCCAACCGAGCAGGGCGCCGCGCTGCAGCCGGAACGCGAGGCCGAACGGGCTCCGCAGCGCGCGACCCGCCCGTGCGGGTCCGGCGCGCTGCGGAACGAGCCCGGAGCCGAAGTCGCGCCGGGACACCAGTACGCCGGCCAGGGCGACGCAGGCGCCGGTCAAGACCACGGCCAGAACGAGCGGCCACCAGTGATCGCCGCCGAAGGGTCGCATTTGCTGACCCCAACCGATCGGCGAAAGCCACGAAGGCCAGGCACTGTGGACCGTCAGTCCGGTGGAGTCGACCTGACCGGCCATATTGCCGACTCCGCTGAGCAGGAACGACACTCCGAGTACGGCGGCGGCCATACCGCTCGCGCCGCGTGTGGTTGATGCAAGCTGAGACGTGACTGCGGCAATGCCTGCGAAGACGATGCCGACACCCGCCACCGCCGCCCCGGCGACGAGTGAACCAGCCGTAGGCTGCCCGGTCACGATCAGGCCGAGCGCCAAGAGCAGCGCAAGGACGACATTCGCTGCGACGGTCACGATCATCGCGGCGGCGAGTGCTGCGGCACGGCCCACCACGGCGGCGCCGACCAGCTCGGCCCGGCCCGTCTCCTCGCCCTGCCGAGTGTGCCGGACGATGGCGAAGGTGCTCATCAGCGCGGCGAGTACGGCGAGCAGGAGGAAGTCCCGCACCATCGCGTAGGCACCGATCGTGGCGCCCGACGCCAGGCCCAGCATGCGTATCCCGGCGCTGCCGGCGGCGACCTCGGTGTCTTGCACGAGGTCCGCGTGATTGCTGAGCTCGGACGCCCACAGCGCGGTGGTCGCGGACAGGAATCCGGCGAGCGCGAGTATCCAGATCGGCAACGTGAGCCGGTCACGTCGCAGCGCGAGGTGGGTCAGCCGTACGGTGCCGGCGAGAGCGTTCATCGCGCACCAGCCATGTCGTCGTAGTGGCGCAGGAACAGCTCCTCGAGCGTCGGCGGCGTACTGGTGATCGACTGGACGTCGAGAGCCACCAGATGCTCGAGCACGTGGTTGATCTCGCCTTGATCGACGGTGAAACGGATCTGTTGACCGTCGTTGGTCAGATCATGCACGCAGGTCAGTGCGGCGAGCCCGTTGACGGGGCGGGCGGTGACCGCGGTCACGGTGGTGCGGGTCAGGTGCCGCAGTTCGTCGAAGGTCCCCGTCTCGACTGCGCGGCCGGACCTGACGATGGTGACTCGGTCGCACAAGGCCTCGACCTCGGACAGGATGTGGCTGGACAACAGGACGGTTCGACCGTCCGCGCGGAGTTCGTGGACGACGTCCTGGAACACTGTCTCCATCAGCGGATCCAAGCCGGACGTCGGCTCGTCGAGTAGGTACAACTCGACATCGGAGGCGAACGCCGCGACCACCGCCACCTTCTGCCGATTGCCCTTCGAGTACGTACGGCACCGCTTGGTCGGGTCCAGTGCGAAACGTTCCAGCAGGTCTTTGCGACGGACCTCGTTCAGGCCGCCGCGGAGTTCGCCCAGCAGGTCGATCACTTCGCCACCGGTGAGGTTCGGCCAGAGGCTGACCTCGCCCGGTACGTAGGCGAGCCGCCGGTGCAGCCTGGCCGCGTCCCGCCATGGATCGCCGCCCAGGAGTTCGGCGTCTCCGGCGGTACGGCGCAGCAAACCCAGCAGTATCCGGATCGTTGTGGTCTTCCCGGCTCCGTTCGGACCGAGAAATCCGTGCACCTCGCCCTCGGAAACGGTCAGATTCAGGTGGTCGAGAGCCCGGGTCGTCCCGAAGTCCTTCACGAGCCCGGAAACGCGAAGAGCGGCCATGGTGTTCACCTCGTCCGAAGCAGTCCACCTTCCACCTCACCCCGAGCCGGCCGAGATCCCCAGGGGCGACAGGCCCGGCGTCGTGCTGCCATTGGTCCCTGGCGGACTAGGTCGGGTGAGGGCTCTCCTCAGTCGCGGGCGACCCAGGTGTGGGTGTCACCCGGTCTGAGCGATCGGCTGTCCCCGTAGCAGCGGACCTTGATGGCGGGGCCTGGTCCGGGATCGACGGTGACCGTGACTGCAGTGCTCGAGACCTCGGCGACCAGTCGGTGACCGCGGTAGCGAAGCACCATTCGGAGCGTGCCGAGCTTGGCCGGCCAGCGCGGGCGGAAGCGCAGGACGTCGTTGGTCATCGTCAGGCCGGTGAAGCAGCGTTGGATGAGGTCGGCGCTGCCTGCCATGGCGGCGAGGTGGATTCCCTCGGCAGTGGTTCCCGTGTGCTGTGCGTCGCCGGCGTCGCTGTGCAGTGCCTGCTCGAGGAAAGCGAGCGCGCGGTCGGCATCCAGGGTCGCGAGACCCCAGGCGTGGACGATGGCGCTGAGCGACGAGCCGTGGCATGTGCGCGCGAGGTAGTACTCGACGGTCTTGCGGACGACGTCGGCGGACAGCGGATACCCGAGCCGTTCCATCAGGCCGTAGAGGTCCCGGCGCGGCAGCAGATAGAGCAGCATCAGTACGTCGGCCTGCTTGGAGACCTGGTACGCCGACACGTCGTGGCCTTCGGCCTCGAGGATCCGGTCCAGCCGCCGGATGTCGCCGTACGTCGCGCGGTACCGAGGCCAGTCGAGCTCGGCCAGTTGTTCGTATCCCTCGAACTGGCTGATCACGCCGTCGTGAAAGGGCACGTAGAGGCGGCGGGTCAGCTCGTCCCAGTGGTTGAGCTCTTCCTGCCGGAGCCCGAGGGACTCGACGAGTTCGATCCGGCGCCAGGCGGGTAGGCGATCCAGGGCGCGGGCAGCGATTCCGAAGAGCCAGACGGCCATCATGTTGGTGTAGGCGTTGTTGTCGATGCCGGGATTCGGCCGGCCGGGATACGAAGTGTGGAACTCGTCCGGGCCGACCACACCTTTGATCACGTAGCGATCGCGCGTGGCGTCGTATTCGGACAGGTGGGCGAAGAATCGAGCGACTTCGACGATCACCTCGGCGCCGTGGTCGCTGAGGAAATCGAGGTCGCCGGTGGTCTCGACGTACTGCCACATGGTGTAGGCGACGGCCAGACCGACGTGTCGTTGCCGGAAACTGGCGTCCTCGGTCCAGTGACCGGACAGCGGATTGAGGTGGAGGCGCTGGCTCTCCTCGCGGCCGTCGCTGCCGGACTGCCAGGGGTACATCGCGCCGGGTAGGCCGATCTGCCATGCCGCCAGCCGGGCGGCCGGCAGGCGGCGGTGCCGGTAGCGGAGCAGGGCGCGGGTGAGTTCGGGGATGCGGAGCGTCAGGACCGGGAACACGAAGAGTTCGTCCCAGAAGACGTGTCCGCGGTAGGCCTCACCGTGCAGTCCGCGCGCCGGCACGCCGGTGTCCGCGTCGACACTGTGGGGCGAGACCGACTGCAGCAGGTGGAAGATGTTCAGCCGGAGTGCGGGCAGCGTTCCGTCGTACGTCTCCTCGAGATCGACCTCGAATCTGCGCCACAGCTGGGACCACGCCAGGACATGTGCCTCCAGCAGATCGCAGAAGCATGGAGCGTTGTCCAACGCGAGCTGCGTGGCCAGTTGGGGTTCGGAGATCCCGACGTCACGCGACCCATGGATCGCTGCGACCTTCTCGACGCCGACGACGTCACCCGCCGTCACATCGACCGTGAGTTCGGCGTAGGCGGACGTGGTGTCGATGGACGTGGTCCAGTGTTCCAGCGGTGATCCGTTGTGGGAGGCAACGGATCTGGTGCCGACCGAGACCCGATGGCGCGACTGGCTCATGGTCGCTGTCACCAGGAGATCCCCGTCGGCAATCGAGGATCGTAGGTCGGTGAGGTGGTGCGTAGAGAGCTTGCGATACCGCTCGACGCCGGAGTTCGTGACGTTGCCGCGCACCGCGGATCCGATACGGAGCCGGCCGGACCAGTTCACGACCGTGATGGTGAGGGTCTGGCCGGCGAGATGGGGGTCGGCCATGCTGACGAAGCGGCGTTCGACGGCGCGAAGCTCCCGGCCGGCGGTGTCGCGGAGGTGGAACCGGCGAGTGACGACGCCGCGCCGGGCGTCCACTTCGAGGGCGTACTCGAGAACCTCGCAACTGTCCGGCGTCCACCACTCGCCGTCGTCGACGGCGAAGGTGAGGGGCAGCCAGTCGGGCAGGTTGACCAGGCTCTCGTTCTCGACGTCCAGGTCGTCGACGGTGTCGGTCAGCCGGTTGTAGTAGCCGGCCAGGTACGTTCCCGGGTAATGGTGGTCACCGGCGACGGCGCCTGCCCAGGCTCCGCGGGTGGCGACGTACCCGTTGCCGGTCGTGCACAGCGCCTCCCGCCGGCACTCATCGGCCGGGTCGTAACCGCTGAAGGCGAGAGTCCACTCAGGCACGACGCTCATGACTCGACTGTGCGCCGTGCTCCACGACCGGTGTAGAGCCGAAGGTCCTGCCGGACCGAACTCTTCGGCGGACGGTCTCGGGGCTTGTGGGTGCGCTCTGCGCGCGATGCTCGCCTGGCAGGGACTTGCGGGCCGTCTCGGAGGGACCTTTGGCCCTATGGGGATATGCGCTAGTCCGGTTTGGTGGGCCCCGAAGGGCAGTCGCTGAGTGCGACGGAAGCGTCGCTGTGCGAACTGCCGTCGGATCGAGGAACGAGGGGGATCCACTATGCGCGGACGCTTGCGCCTTGGAGGACGAGCGGGACTGGTGCTGCTGGCAGGTGTGAGCCTGCTGCTCGCCGGTACTTCGGTGTCATCCGCTGCGGAGCAGAAGACGACGGGAACGGCCGCATCGGCTGCTCTGGTCGTCAAGGACAACGACTTCAACGGTGACAGCAACTCGGACGTCCTGTCGGTCGACGCGGCCGGCCGGCTGTGGCTCTACCCGGGCAACGGTGCCGCGGGCTGGCTGCCACGCATCGGCTACAGCTACGGCTGGGACGCCATGACCGCGATCCTGGCGCCGGGGGACTTCGACGGGGACGGGAACGCGGATCTGATGTCGGTGGACAGCACGGGGTACCTGCGGCTGTACGCCGGCAACGGCAAGGGCGGTTGGCTGTACTGGAAGCGCTTCGGGGGCGGCTGGAACGCGATGACGTCCGTCTTCGGACCGGGGGACTTCAACGGTGACGGGCACATGGACCTGTTGGCGCGGCAGAGCACGGGGCAGCTGTGGCTCTACCCGGGCGACGGCAAGGGGAGCTTCCTGTCGCGGGTGGGATACGGCTACGGCTGGAACGCCATGACGTCGCTGCGGGGACCCGGCGACTTCGACGGTGACACCTTCGTCGACGTGGCGGCTCGCGACGGGGACGGGAACCTGTGGCTGTACCGCGGCGACGGCAAGGGTGGTTGGCTGCCGGGCCGCACCCTGATCGGGAGCAGCTGGCAGAACCTGACGGCGATCGTGACGCCGTGGGACTTCAACGGCGACGACAAGGTCGACCTGCTGGTCCGCAACGCCGGCGGATACCTGTACATGTACCGCGGCAGCGGTACCGGCGGATGGATCCTGCCGCCGGTGCTCGTCGGTTCAGGCTGGAACAGCATGACCGCGATCACCGCCTGACACCGGACCGGCCCGCGTCACGAGGTGGTGCGGGCCGGTATCCCCGGCCGATACCCCGCACCGGGAGCGACCGCGCGGCTGATCCGCGCCGGATCCGCGGAGTCGACAGGCCTGGGCTGGTACTGCCGTAAGTCCCTGGCGAGCCGAACCGGGTGGGGGCAGCGTGGTCGTATGAGGCACTTCTTGGCGTCACGTCCGGCCGAGTTGCCGGCCCTGCTCGACCACTGGGTCGCGACAGGTGTGATCACGCCCGAGCAGGCCGCGCGGATGCGCGCGGACCTCGGCGCTATGCGTCCGCGGACCTTGACTGTTCTGCCGACGCCGACGCCGACCTCGACCCCGGCACCGGCGCCTGTGGTGGCACCGGCAGAGCGCCGGCAGGCTTCGATCGCGATCGAGGCACTCGGCTATCTCGGCAGCCTGATGATCGTGATCGCGTCCGTGCTGCTCGCATCGCAGTATTGGGACGACCTGTCGGCGGCCGGTCATCTGGTCGTCGTCGGCGCGGCCGCGGTTCTGCTGCTGGGCGCCGGGTTCGCCGTTCCTGCGCGGCTCGGCGAGGCCGCCGTGCGGATGCACGCCGCGCTCTGGATCGGCGCGACGCTGTCCACGGCCGGCTTCCTCGGCATACTCGGCGACGAGGTGCTCGGCTGGTACGACGCGGATCTCGCACTCCTGGTGTTCGCCGGGACCACAGCGCTCGCCGCGGTGCTGTGGTGGCAGTTGCCGACAGTGGTACAGCAAGCTCCTGTGGTCGTCGGTCTGGCGGGCGTAGCCGGAGCTGCGGCCGCCCAGTTGGAGGTCGACCACCTGCCGGGGATTGCGGTGTGGGGCGTCGGCGCGATCTGGTTCCTGCTCGGCTGGGGGCGTGTCGTACGGCCGCGGTGGGCCGCCTTGCTGTTCGGTGGAATCGCTGTGATCGTCGGCCCGGGCATGACGATGCCTGCCGACGGCGGGATCGTGCTTGCGCTGGCGACGATCACCGCGTTGCTGTGTCTCGCGGTCCTGGCCCGAGACCTGTTGATCCTTGCCGTGGGGGCTTGGGGAGCGTTGCAGTTCCTGCCGATCGCGATCAACGAGTGGTTCCCGGGCGAGCTGGCGGCCGCGGTCGTGCTCCTGGTCGTCGGCGGACTGCTGGTGGTGGGTGCCGTCTGGATCGCCAGACGCCGGACAGGAGGTTCGGCTACCGCGCAACGCCGCGCCTACACAGT
Source organism: Kribbella shirazensis (assembly GCF_011761605.1). GTDB lineage: Bacteria > Actinomycetota > Actinomycetes > Propionibacteriales > Kribbellaceae > Kribbella > Kribbella shirazensis. The sequence goes on from NZ_JAASRO010000001.1 coordinate 5,035,337, forward strand.
CCCGGCCGGCGCCGCGCTGATCTCCAGTGCCTGTGTCGCTGCCGGGGTCACCGCCGTGATCCTGGCCTGGGGCCTGACCTGACGAACGCAGCTGGACGCGGGACAGTGGCGCGCCGGCGAGCCTACCTGCGGGCGGCGTGCTCCAGTTCAGAGGTGAGGCGGCACGGCTGGACGACCTCGGTGCACGCAAAGTGCGGGTCGCGGGTGGGTGCGTCGTGGTACACCTCCCAGGCGTCGCCGCATCGGATGGCGTGCGCGTCCTTCAGCCATTCGTCGACGGCCTCGTACGCCTCGCCCAGCTCGTCGTACGGACCGATATGCCACGCCACGACGACAGTGCCGCCCGGCAGGGACGAGGGCTGGACGGTGCCGTCACCCACGATGAGGGCGTCGACGGGGAAACCGGTCTCCACCTCGAACCGGTGCGCCGACCGGACGTGATAGCGAGCGAACGGGAAGCCGCGCGGGGCGATGTCGTGCCTGCGCAGGTACGCCGCGACGTGGTCGAGAGCCGCCGGGAACCATGTGCTCAGCTCCGCGCGGCGCAGTGTCGCTCGGATGACTGCGGTGCGCTGCGCCGGAACTGTTCGTGACTCGGTGTGCATGTCTGAGCCTCCGATCAGGTCAGTGCCATTCGCCGAGAGTGGCTTGCCACGGACGGCGCGGGGCATGATCCGAGCTGTGCGCCGGGTAGCCGCAGCGGATGATCAGCTGTGGCCAGGTGGTGTGGCCGGTGAGTTGGCGGACCTCGTCGCGGAGATCGGCGTACTCGAGCGCCTGGTTGAGGAACGACGTGCCCAGGTCGTAGGAGCTTGCCGTGAGCAAGACATGCTGAAGGGCGAGGCCGGCCCGGATCCAGGCGTGGCTGTCCTCGGCGACGGTCGTCAGTACCGCGATCGCCGGCTTCCGCTCGAATACCGCGCTGCCGCGATCGGCCCGATCGAACCCGGCGCCCAGGTCACGTACCGCGGCTGGTGCCTCCGCCCGCGGTCCGAGTGCGGTATCAGGTACTCCGTCACCGTCGCGTTCGCCGCCGATCCAGTGCATGCGTTCGTGCAGCCGGTCCTCGTCGTGGACGTCCCGCTCGTTCGCGATGCCCAGGATGCGGCTGAGCTCCGTGCGCTGGTGTCCGTCGAGCCAATGGAGCTGGGCGCCTTCGGCCTGTGCAGCCGCCGTCAGCCTCTGCCGCGCCTCAGGCGGCACGGGAGTGTCGAGCATCGGTCCGCGGTACGTGTGTCGTCGGCCCACCTCGCTGTACAGCGAGCTCAGGCCCGGAACGGGGACCCTGCGCTCGGCGAGGAAGACACGCACGGCAACGGCGGGCACGGCCGGATCCGGTTCGAACGCCAGGGTCGTCTCATGGCCGAGCAGGGCTGCGGCCACGCGCAGGTTGAACGCCGCCGCACCGAGTCCGACGCAGGTCATCCGCCCGGCCGGGTCTGCGGCGGGCAAGGTGCGCTCGGCGTCACGCAGTACGTCGATGACCGAGTCCTGGATGTCGAATCGCCAGGGCTGTGCGTTGTGCATCGACGGCGCGTGCGCGGCTGCGGTGAGCAGGATGCCCACCTCGTCCTTCGTGAGGTACTGCGTCGTGCTCACGGGTGTCTCCTTCCGCTCACCATGCCTGCAGCCTCTCGCGGTCGGAGCCTGACCGGCAGTGGCGAACGGTCCCGACCCGATGGGCCTTTCGGCCCTTCAGTCCCAGCCGCGGCGGGGGGAGTGGCCGCTGAGTTGGCGGTCGCGGCTGCGGTAGACGATGTAGGGGCGGGTGAGGTAGCCGACGGGGGCGCTGAAGACGTGGACCAGGCGTGTGAACGGCCACAGCGCGAACAGGGCGAAGGCGACGAGTGCATGTAGCTGGAAGCCGATCGGTGCATCGGCCATCAGCTCGGGTTGGGGCTGGAAGGCGAGGAACGAGCGGTACCAGACCGACACACCCTCGCGGTAGTCGTAGTGGCCGCCGACGGACAGGATGGAGCCGGCGATCGTGTTCCACATACCGAGGACGATCGCTGCGCCGAGGAAGGCGTACATGACCTTGTCCATGCGGGTGGTGGCCGAGAACACCGGTCCGACGGTGCGGCGGCGATAGATCAGGATCGCGAGGCCTGCCAGGGCCATGAGGCCGGCGATCATTCCGCCGACGACGGCGACGACGTGGTAGATCTCCTTGGTGACGCCGACGGCTGCGGTCCAGGATTCCGGTACCAGCAGGCCGATCACGTGGCCGCCGACGACACCGAGCATGCCGAAGTGGAACAGAGGGCTGCCGATCCGCAGCATCCGGTCCTCGTAGAGCTGGGAGGACCGTGTGGTCCAGCCGAACTTGTCGTAGCGGTACCGCCAGAAGTGGCCGACGACGAACACGGTCAGACAGATGTAGGGCACGACGACCCACAGGAACTGGTCCATCTCAGGCTCCTCGCACGGTCGGCATCGGCAGGTCGACGGGTCGGTCCGGTCTCGCGTCGGCCAGTGCGGCGTCGAGCTGCGGCGTGCCGTACGGCGTCAGCCCGACCTCCTCGGCCGGCGGGCCCTCGGCGGCGAGTTTCCGGACGGCCTCGAGGTCGTCGCCGCGCAGTGCCGGCAAGGTCGCTGTCACCGCGTGTACGGCGCCGTGCCAGGCGGAGCCGGCGTCCGCGAGGGCGAGGCGGAGCAGTTCGAGCCCGGCTCTGTGGTCGAGTAGCAGTTCCCAGCCGAGTTGCTGATCGACGGTGGCGGCGTACTCCAGTACGACGCACAGGTGGTCGGGCAGCTCGGACTCGTCGAGGATGAACCCGGATCGCAGGTACGTCTGCTTGAACCGCAGAAGCGCGACGCCGCGGCGGCGGGTGTCCCCGTGGGCGAAGTACGTCAGGTACAGGTTGTGTCGACGACGGTTGTCGAACGTCTCGACGTACCGCTGCTGGAGGTCGGAAAGGGTGCCGGCGGCAAGTTGTTCGACGGTGGCGCCGAGGGGTTCGGCGAGGTCGGTGGGGAGGTGGTGAAGAACCTGCCGGGTGAGGCCGAGGCGCTCGGGGAGAGCCTGGTCGGGGTAGTCGAGCAGGAGCGAGGCTGTCTGCCAGACGATGGTCAACTGATGCGCGGGCAGCGCAGGTGTCGGGCGGCTCATTGCGGCTCGTCGGATTTCGGGGGGAAGAGGCCGCTGGGTGTGCCCTTGCCGTCCCAGTTGAGCAGGTTCACCCGGGCCTCCTTGTCGGCGGGAGAGGCGACGGTGTCGGCGGACTGGCGGTCCTTGAGCATCTGGAAGTTCTCGACCGCGATCGGCGTCGGAGTACCGGAACCCTCGCCGAACGGCCCGGATCCGCCCATCCCGGGACCACCCTCGTAGTCGAGGGCGCACTCGGTGGCCAGTTCCTCCAGTGCGTGGGCCTGCTCGCTGTGGGCAGGAGGAATCACGTAGCGCTCGTCGTACTTGGCGAGCGCGAGCAGCCGGTACATGTCGTACATCTCCTCCTCGCCCATGCCGACGGCCGCCGGAATCGAGGCGTCGGGGTCGCGACCGAGGTTGATGTCGCGCATGTACGAGCGCATCGCGGCGAGCTTCCTGAGGACGAGGTCGACCGGTGCCACGTCACCGGCGGTGAAGAGCTCGGCGAGGTACTCGATCGGGATCCGTAGCGCGTCGATCGCCGCGAACAGGTTGTCCTTGCGCTCGGCGTCCTCGCCGGTCTCGCGCACCACGTCGACGACCGGAGACAGTGGCGGGATGTACCAGACCATCGGCATCGTGCGGTACTCAGGGTGCAGAGGCAGGGCGACCTTGTACCGGCTGATCAACGCGTACACCGGCGAGCGCTGTGCTGCCTCGACCCAGTCGTGCGGGATCCCGGCCCGCTCGGCTTCACGCTGTACGACGGGATCGGACGGGTCGAGGAACACGTCGCGCTGAGCCTCGTACAGGTCGTGCTCGTCGGGTGTCGACGCGGCCTCGAGGACCCGGTCGGCGTCGTACAGGACGAGGCCGATGTAGCGCAGCCGGCCGACGCACGTCTCGGAGCAGACCGTCGGGATGCCGACCTCGATGCGCGGGAAGCAGAACGTGCACTTCTCCGCCTTGCCGGTGCGGTGGTTGAAGTAGACCTTCTTGTACGGACAGCCGGAGATGCACATCCGCCAGCCGCGGCACCGGTCCTGGTCGACCAGTACGATGCCGTCCTCGGTGCGTTTGTAGATCGCGCCGCTCGGGCAGGACGCGGCGCAGGACGGGTTGAGGCAGTGCTCGCAGATCCGCGGCAGGTAGAACATGAAGGTCTGCTCGAACTCGAACTTGACCTTGTCGCCGATCTTCTTGAGAACGGGGTCGTGTTCCGCGGTTGCGGCCGATCCGCCGAGGTCGTCGTCCCAGTTCGCCGACCAGGAGATCTTCATGTTCTCGCCGGAGATCAGCGACTTCGGACGTGCGACCGGTGTGTGCTCCTGGGCCGGTGCATCGGTGAGGTTGGCGTAGTCGTACGTCCAGGGCTCGTAGTAGTCGTGGATCGACGGCAGCTTCGGGTTGGAGAAGATCGTCAGCAGCTTCTTGAGCCGGCCGCCCGCCTTGAGCGTGAGCCGTCCGCGTCGGTTGAGGGCCCAGCCGCCCTTCCACTCCTCCTGGTCCTCGTACGTGCGCGGATACCCTTGGCCGGGCCGCGTCTCGACGTTGTTGAACCAGACGTACTCGGTCCCGCTCCGGTTGGTCCAGGCCTGCTTGCAGGTCACCGAGCAGGTGTGGCACCCGATGCACTTGTCGAGGTTCATGACCATCGCCATCTGCGCCATCACTCGCATCAGTAGGTCACCTCCTGCGAGCGTTTGCGGATCATGGTGACTTCGTCGCGCTGGTTCCCCGTCGGGCCGAGGTAGTTGAACGCGAAGGACAGTTGCGCGTACCCGCCGATGAGATGGGACGGCTTGATCAAGAGCCTGGTGAGCGAGTTGTGGATCCCGCCGCGCTTCTTGGACGTTTCGGCGAGCGGTACGTCGATGAGGCGGTCCTGCGCGTGATGCATGTAGACCGTGCCCTCCGGCATCCGGTGCGAGACGATCGCCCGGGCGACGACGACCCCGTTGCGGTTCACCGCCTCGATCCAGTCGTTGTCCGCGATTCCTGCCTTCGCTGCGTCCTTGTCACTGATCCAGATGGTCTGCCCACCGCGACTGAGCGACAGCATGAACAGGTTGTCCTGGTACTCGGAGTGGATGGACCACTTGTTGTGCGGAGTGAGGTACCGGACCGTGACGCCGAGTTCGGTCATCGATCCGATCGCCGGTTCCGAGAACAGTGCGCCCATGTCGAGCGGCGGCCGGTAGACCGGGAGGTTCTCGCCGAGCTCGGCCATCCAGTCGTGGTCGAGGAAGAAGTGCTGCCGGCCGGTGAGGGTGTGCCAGGGTTTCAGCCGTTCGACGTTGATCGTGAACGGTGAGTACCGGCGCCCGCCCGATTCCGAGCCCGACCACTCCGGTGAGGTGATGACCGGGACCGGCGCGGCCTGCGTGTCGGCGAAGGTGATCTGCTTGCCCCCGTGCTCGGCCGCGAGATCGTGCAGCGGCTTCCCGACGCGGGCCTCGAGGGTCTTGAAGCCTTCGGTCGCGACCCGTCCGTTCGTCGTGCCTGACAGGGCCAAAATCGCTTCACAGGCGTGGATGTCGCGCTTGAGCGACGGCCGACCGTCGGCGGGACCACCGCGGACGGTGCCGTTCTTGGCGCGCAGATAGTCGACCGACGCGGTCTCGTCGTACGTGATGCCCTTGGTCGTGGCGCCGAGCGTGTCCATCAGCGGGCCGAGCGCGGACATCTTGGCCGCGACCGCGGAGTAGTCGCGTTCGACCTCGACGATCTTGGGCATCGTGACGCCGGGGATCGGCTCGCACTCGCCGGCCTTCCAGTCGCGGACGACGCCGTGCGGAGTGGCGAGTTCGTCCGGGGTGTCGTGCAGCAGTGGTACGGCGACCACGTCGCGGCGTGTGCCGAGGTGGGTCGCGGCGAGCTCGCTGAACTTCTCCGCGATCGTCTGCCACGCGTCCCAGTCGGTCCGGGTCTGCCACGGCGGTGCGATCGCGGGGTTGAACGAGTGCACGAACGGGTGCATGTCGGTGGTGTTGAGATCGTGCTTCTCGTACCAGGTCGCGGCGGGCAGGACGACGTCGGAGAACAGCGTCGTACTCGTCTGCCGGAAGTCCAGTGTCAGCAGCAGATCGAGCTTGCCGCGTGGCGCCTCGTCGTGCCACTCGACGTCTCGGGGATGGACACCTTCGCCGGCACGCAGCGAGGAGCCGGCGCCGAGCAGGTGCTCCAGGAAGTACTCGTTGCCCTTGGCCGACGAGCCGAGCAGGTTGGCGCGCCAGACCGACAGGATGCGGGGGAAGTTCTCCGGCGCGTCCGGGTCCTCGCACGCGAACCGCAACGCGCCTGACTTCAGCTGATCGACGACGTGCTCGCCCACCGGACGACCGGCGGTTCGCGCGTCGTCGGCGATGTCGTGCGGATTGCGGTTGAAGGTCGGGTACGACGGCATCCAGCCGAGCCGCGCGCTGAGCGCGATCAGGTCGGCGGTCGTCCTTCCGCCGAGGAGTCCCTCCCCGGTCTTGGCGGCCAGGGTGTCCGCGCCGAACTGGTCGTAGCGGAACTGGTCCGTGTGCAGGTACCAGTACGCCGTCTGGATCATCTGTCGTGGTGGCCGTGACCAGTCGAGCCCGAACGCGAGCTGCGCCCAGCCGGTGATCGGCCGGCACTTCTCCTGGCCGACGTAGTGCGCCCAGCCGCCGCCGTTCACGCCCTGACATCCGGTCAGTGTGGTCAGAGCCAGGAATGCGCGGTAGATCGTGTCGGAGTGGAACCAGTGGTTGGTCCCTGCACCCATGATGATCATCGACCGGCCCTTGGAGTCCTCGGCGTTCTGCGCGAACTCCCGCGCGATGCGGGCGGCCGCGGATGCCGGTACGCCGGTGATGCGCTCCTGCCAGGCGGGCGTGTACGGCGTGAGGTCGTCGTACGACGCCGGCCACTCACCAGGTAGCCCGGGGCGCGGTACGCCGTACTGCGCGAGCAGCAGGTCGTAGACCGTCGTGACGAGATGCTTGCCGACGCGGCGTACCGGCACACCGCGAAGCAGGTCGTCTCCTTGGGCGGCGTCGAATCTCGGCAGCCTCACCGGAACGCTCTGATCGCCCAGCACTGTGAGGAGTGGGTCGGTGGTGCCCAGATCGAGGTTCCATTTGCCCTTGCCCGCTTCGCCGAAGCGGTGGCCCAGGGAGCCGTTCGGGACCACGGGCTCGCCGGTGGTCGTGTCGAGGACGACGGTTTTGAACGCTGCGTTCTCCTCGTGCGACCCCAGGTCCGCCGCGGTGAGGAACTTGCCGGGGCGGTAGGTGCCGTCGGTCTCGTCGAGGCGGATCAGGTACGGGAGGTCGGTGTAGGTCTTGGCGTACTGCGTGAAGTACGGCGTCTCGCGGTCGACGAAGAACTCCTTGAGGATCACGTGGCCCATCGCCATCGCCAGCGCGCCGTCGGTACCAGGTGCCGCGGGCAACCATTCGTCGGCGAACTTGACGTTGTCCGCGTAGTCCGGCGCGACAGCCACCACCTTCTGCCCGCGGTACCGCGCCTCGGCCATCCAGTGCGCGTCCGGGGTCCGGGTGACCGGAAGGTTCGAGCCCCACATGATCAGGTAGCCGGCGTCCCACCAGTCGCCGGACTCCGGTACGTCGGTCTGGTCGCCGAACACCTGGGGCGAGGCCACCGGGAGGTCGGCGTACCAGTCGTAGAACGACAGCATGGTGCCGCCGATCAATGAGGTGAACCGGGCTCCGGAGGCATGCGACACCATCGACATCGCCGGGATGGGGGAGAAGCCGGCGATCCGGTCCGGCCCCCACTTCTTCAAGGTGTGCACGTACGCGGCCGCGACGAGTTCGGTCGCTTCCTCCCAGGTGGCGCGGACGAGGCCGCCTTTTCCACGAGCCGACTTGTACTGCTGTGCGAGTTCCGGGTCGTCGACGATGTGTGCCCACGCCTCGACCGGATCGCCGTACTCTGCCTTGCCCCGGCGGTAGAGGTCGAGCAGGACGCCGCGGATGTAGGGGTAGCGGATGCGCGTGGGAGAGTAGGTGTACCAGGAGAAGGCGGCGCCGCGCGGGCAGCCGCGGGGCTCGTACTCGGGCTTGTCCGGGCCGACCGAGGGATAGTCGGTCTGCTGCGTCTCCCAGGTGATGATGCCGTCCTTGACGTACACCTTCCACGAGCAGGAACCGGTGCAGTTCACGCCGTGCGTCGAGCGGACGACCTTGTCGTGGCTCCAGCGGTCCCGGTAGAAGTCGTCGGCACCACGCCCGCCTTGTTTGGTCAGCGTCCGCAGATCGTCAGAGACCTTGCCTCTGGTGAAGTAGCGGCGCGTTCGAACCAGTGCTTCGGTGAGACCTCCGTCCAGTCCGACATCGGTTGTGCGTTCCGGCCGTTCCCCAGTGGTCATGCGGGTTCCTCGCTGATCGCCTGTCCGGTGCGGGCTATCGAGTTGGCAGTTCTTCTGACGACGGTCACGGTGAGCAGCAGCGTGAAGGCCGCCGTGATCGACAGCAACGTCAGGCCGATGCCGTACGACTGTGTCCGGCCGTAGACGTAGCCCATGATCAGCGGCGGTACGAACCCGCCGAGACCGCCGGCGGCGCCGACGAGTCCGGTGACACCGCCGACCCGGGCCGGATCGGTGACCTTGGCAACCAAGGCGAACGTCGCGCCGCTGCCGCCGCCGAGCGCGGCCGCCATCGACAGGAAGGCCACGGTGCCGACGTGCTCCAGCAGCGGTGTGGTGGCAGCGATCGCTGCGCCCACGACGACGACCGCGTAACAGCCGGCGAGCACAGGAATCGGACCGAACCGGTCCGACAGCCATCCGCCGGCGGGCCGCATCAGCACGGCGATCACGACGAACCCGGCCATCCGGTTCGCTGCGTCGGCTGCGCTCAGGTCGTAGGCGGTCTTGAGGTACGACGGCAGATAGACCGAGAACGCCACGTAACCGCCGAACGCGACCGCGTACAGGATGCAGGCCTGCCAGCTGATCGGGAGCCGTGCGTTCGCCACCAGCCGGCTGATCAGTGAGCCCTGGGCTGATGCGCGCCCCGGCGCGTCCCGCAGTACCAGCCAGGCGACGACGGCGTACGCCGCGAGCGCTGCGGCGGTGATCAGGAACGGGATCCGGTGACCGGCGTTGCTGTAGAGCGTCACTGTGGTCAGGGCGCTGATCGCCGTACCGCCCATGCCGGTGCCGAAGACACCGACCGCGAGCCCGCGGCGTTGCGGCGGGAACCAGGCGTTCACGAAGGGAACGCCGACCGCGAAGGTGGTGCCGCCGATGCCGAGGAAGAACCCGCCGATCAGCAGTGCGGCGTACGAATCGAGGGCGAAGAACCCGATGAACAGGATCGGCACGATCGTCGCGGCGGACACCAACGGGAACATCAGGCGTCCGCCGTACCGGTCGGTCAGCGCACCGACCGGGATCCGGCCGAGCGACCCGACCACGACTGGTACGGCGACCAGCAGCGCGACGTCCGACTCCGACAGCCGGCCGAGGGTGCCCTCGGTCCGGAACAGCGGTCCGAGCGGGCTCAGCAGCGCCCAGGCCCAGAAGTTGACCGCGAATCCCACGGTTGCGACGGCGAGCATCACCCACGGCGATCCCGTTCGGCGATGACGCGAGTCCACCTCGGCACCCGCTCCGGCGACACTCCTTCGGTCCACGGTCCTCGTGCTCCCTTTCCGGCCGATACGGACGACGTGCCCAGGCCGCAGTTCGGTAAACCGTTGCTGCGGCCGGGCCCGAAAGACATCGTCCACACCAGGGGCACGGCGGCGACAGGGCCGAAAGTCCCTGGCCTGTCAGTCCTTGGGACGCAGGAACGCCAGCCGCCAGGTGTCCGGGCCTTGTTCGAGGTAGTCCACGACGTAGGTGTCTGGGGCGCGCTCCCGGAGCTGCGCGAGCAGCGGCAGCGGATCATGAGACGCCACCAGCACCAGCCGCTGCCCAGGCCGTAGTCGGTCGAGGGCGTCGAAGATCGCCTTGTGCCGGATCCTGTGTGGGATGACACGGCTGTCCACCTGCAGGTCGTCCTGCGCGTGCCCGATGAGCTGATGCATGCCGGCGAGCAGATTGGTGACCGAGACGTCCGGGGCGGCTACCAGCAGCGGCAGCAGCTGCTCGTTCTCCTTGGCGAGATGGGACGTGAACACGACCTCGAGCGCCCGGGCCAGCTCCGCGGCGTTCTGCACTTCCGTCGTGGCTGCCAGGTTGTCGACCAGCTGGACGATGACCTTGTGCTCGGCCAGCATCGCCTCGACCAGCAACCTCGCCTCGGGCCGTTGCGCCGCTGCGGCGTACAGGGTCTCTTCCTCGGCCAGAGCATGCGGCACGAGTTCCGATCGGCACCAGTCCGACAGCGCCAGCTGGGCCCTGTCGGCCTCGGAGTATCTGCGAGCAGCGGCCGCCGTGGACAGTGCCTCTCGGCGCCACGACAGGGCGGCTGCTAGTTCCGCATGGTGTTGTTCGACGGCCTCGGCCGCCGTGGCGTCAGCCTGGCCGGACGCGGTCACTGGTTCGCTCATTCTCCTGTCCTCTCCCGGGGGCGGCCTGGGTACCGTGGCCGGCGCTACGAATCAGGCCTGAGACCAGACTCTGGGCCTGGCCGATGGTGTCGTCCAGGATCCGTAGGCCGCCTTCGAGATTGGTAGCCTCGAGTGACCACTTGGCCGCGACCATGCCCTGCACGAGAGAGTCGTTGATCTCGATCGCTTCGCGCTGCAGGAGGGCTGCCGCCTCGAGCCGGCGGCGCTCCGCGTCGGCCCGGCGCAGCCGATCCGACGCGTCGCCGAGCAACGGGCCGAGCAGCAGCAGCGGCACGACCCTTGAAGCCCATCCCATGGGAGACAACGGCACGTCCCGCGCGATCACCCACACCACGATCAGCCCGACCGCTAAGAGGCCCGCGGCGAGACCTGACCGCAGACCGCAGGTGATCGCGACCAACGCAACCGGCAGGGCGTACAGCATCGAGTAAGCGTCCATCGGGTCCCCGACCAGCATCCGCAGCGACAGAATCGCCGCGAACGTCACTCCGGCAACCGTCAGCGCCACGCGCGGGTGCCGTCGGAACCACGGCTCACTCGGCGCGGCCTGGGGAGGCCAGATCGAGAACAACATACGCCCAGGGTCCCTCCGGCCGCGCACCAATCGCAGGGCCGAAAGTCCCGTCCTCCGCAGCCCCCTTACCCCGGCTGCGAGGCAGGCTGGTCAGGCGGCGCGCGGATCCCGGCGAGTGGCCGGAAGGGCAAGGGTCACTGATCGGCCGGCTCGTCCGACGGCTTCTCGTCGGTGTCGATGGGGGCGGGAGTCTTCGGCGTACGCGCGGCTTGGTGGCTTTCCTTGTAGAACTCGACGCCGAGGTGGCGGATGATCGCCTCATCGGCCGTGGTCGGACCGCTCGGCCTGCGGCGGGCGGCGGAGCGTTGGGCGTCGCGCTGGGCGCGACTCTTCTCGAGATCGGTCATGACCGGCTCCCTTCTCGCACTTTCAGCACACAGTCGTTCCTGCTCGACGGACAGGGCAGAAGTTCCTGTGCGGGTGGACCGGACGGCCCTGGTGAGAGGGCCGCCGTGTTCCGACGATGGCAGCGAGGAGAACTGTAGCCAGATGAGTCGAGAGGACGGACGCGATGACCACGACAAGGCGCTGGAGCGTCGACATCTTTGTCGACGAGCACGAGGACGAGCGGACCACGCACGCGGAGGCCCGCCTACACACGAACGACAAGACGTACCTGGTCGGTCGCGGGACGGCGCGCCGCAATCCGGCCGACAGCGAGATCGCGGAGATCGGCGACGAACTCGCCGTGGCGCGGGCCCTGTCGGCCCTGGCCCATGAACTGCTGGAGGTCACAGCGTTCGACATCGAAGCGATCACCCACAAGCACGTTCACCTGCACGATTGACGTCGGCCGTTCCGGGCGCCGGCGTCGTCGCCGTGCCCGGAGGTCAGGGTCTCGTCGAGCGTCTGTGGCCGGCTCGCCACCATGTCCACCTGCGGTGCAGGTTCTCCGCACCGGGCCGGACGAGCCGGCGGATCGCAGTGACCAGTCCCGGTATCGCGGCGAGTGCCACGGCATACAGGGCCTCGGTGCCGGTCACCGCCTGCAGGCCGAGCAGATCCCGCAGCGGTTCGAGGACGAGCGGCAGCACCAGCGTCACCAGGGTGCCGCCGACGGCGAGGTCCAGGAAACGCAGCGCCCGGGTCCCGGGTGGGTTCGGCCGGCGCAGCGCCAGCGCGACGCCGAGTTGGGCGAGTCCGAGAACGAGGTAGCTCATGGTCTGCCAGGGTGCCCCCACGCTCCGGGCCCAGATGGCGGCGGTGACAGTGACGGCCGCGATGAGTGCACCGGTCCAAGCGATGTGCTTCCAGAGGCCGGCGCCGAGGATCTGTTCCTGCGGTGAGCGGGGCGCTTGCTGCATCGTCTTGGGGTCGGCGGGTTCGGCGCCGATCGCGACGCCGGGCAGGCCGTGGGTGAGCATGTTGATCCACAGGATCTGGCCGGGGAGCAGCGGTACGGCGAAGCCGAGCAGAGGACCGATCAGCATCACCAGGACCTCGGCGAGGCCGCCGCTCAGCGCGTAGCGGAGGAACGTCCGGATGTTGGTGTAGATCCGCCGCCCTTCTTCGATCGCGGCCTCGACCGTGCCGAGGTTGTCGTCGGTGAGGACGAGGTCGGCCGCCTGGCGCGCGACTTCGGTGCCGCCGCTGCCCATCGCGACCCCGATGTCGGCACGGCGCAGCGCGGGGGCGTCGTTGACGCCGTCGCCGGTCATCGCGACGACATGACCGGCGGTCTGCCAGGCGCTCACGATGTCGAGCTTCTGTTCCGGACGGATGCGGGCGAACACGTGACCGGTGGTCGGGTCCTTGCCGTTGTCGATGTCTGCGCCGGTGACGACCTCGCCGTCGTGGAGGCCGATGCGGTTCGCGACGGCGAGCGCGGTCCCGGGGGCGTCGCCGGTGATCAGGAGCAGCCCGATGCCGGCCTCGGTGAACGTGGCGACGACGTCCGCCGCGTTGCGTCGTACCGGATCGGTGATCGCGATCAGGCCGACGAGCCGCAGTCCGTTCTCGGTGTGGGGGACGTCTGGTGGCACGACCTTGTCGGCCACGGCGAGGACGCGATAGCCCGACTCCGACAGTTCCGCAGCCACCGCGCGGGCGCGGTCGAGGTCGCCGTACGACGTGACGCCGGGGGTGAGCATGACCTCCGGGGCGCCCTTGCCGACGACGAGCACGGCGTCGTCGCCGGGAATGCGGTGGAACGTGGTCATGCGCTTGCGCACGCTGTCGAACGGAACCTCGTGGATCCGCGGATGGCCGGCCTGGAGACGGTCGGGATCGACGGATCCGCGGTGCGCGAGGGTGAGCAGTGCAGCCTCGGTCGGGTCTCCGATCGCCCTCCAGTGGGGATGCTCGCCGGTCGGCGGTGCCAGGTCCGCGTCGTTGCACAAGGCAACGTTGCGCAGCAGTCGGCGAACGTCCGGGCGCTCGGCCGGATTGTCACCGGCGGAGTGCACAGCGGGAGTTGAGGCAGATCCCGGGCGAAGGTCGCCGTCGGGATCGTAGCCGGTGCCGGTGGCGATCGCCGTTCCGGAATCGGTCCACAGGCGCTCGGCCTGCATGATGCCTTCGGTGATGGTGCCGGTCTTGTCGGTGGCGACCATGGTGACGGCGCCGAGAGTCTCGACCGCTGGCAGTTTGCGGACGACCGCGGCGCGCTGAGCCATGCGGTGCGCGCCGATGGCCAGGGCGAGCGTGACGACCGCGGGCAGCGACTCGGGTACGGCGGCCACCGTGAGGCTGACCGCGGTGACGATCATCGAGGGGAGCGGCAGACCGCGGACGAGACCGGCGACGGCGACGATCGCGGACAGCGCGACGGCGATGATGCTCAGCAGTCGGCTGAGCGCGGCCAGTCTGCGCTGCAGTGGTGTCGGCAGTGGGCGCTGGTTCGACAGGAGTACGGCGATCCGCCCGAGTGCACTGGACGGCCCGGTTCGGGTGACCGTCCCGGTTCCGCGACCTCGGGTCACGACGGTTCCGGCGTACAGCTGGTCCGAGGGATCCTTCTCGACCGGGACGGATTCTCCGGTGAGGGTCGACTCGTCGGCCTGGAGCTGGACGGCGTCGAGGAGTTCGAGGTCGGCCGGGACCACGTCACCCGCCTGCAGCACGATCAGGTCCCCGGGTACGACGTCGGCCGACGGGATGACGGCGGTGTGGCCGTCGCGCCGCACGGTCGCGTGCGGCGCGGTCAGCCGGTTGAGGGCGGCGAGGGCGTGCTCGGCCCGGATCTCCTGGATGACCCCGACGGTGGTGTTGAGCATGACCACGACCAGGATCACGGTCAGGTCGGTGAAGTCGCGCAGGCTCGCGGTGAGGACGGCTGCGGCGAGAAGCAACAGGATCATCGGGTCGCGCAGCTGCATCAGGACCCGCCGCCAGGTCGACGGCGGGCGCGGCGCCGGAATCGTGTTCGGGCCGTGCTCGGCGAGCGCGCGTGCGACCTGCTCGGACGAGAGGCCGCGCAGCGACGATTGCTGAACGGTCATAGGCGCGGCTTCGGTTCGCGCAGATCGAGGGTGAAGACGAGCAGCAGGCTGCAGATGAAGGCGGCGAGCAGGAGCTCGGCTGCGGACGTTGTGGCGAGCGCGATCGTCAGGATGTACAGCACCAAGGTGAGTCCGGCCGCTCCGGCCTCGGCCTTGCCGAGCCGCCAGGTTTGCTGCCCACCGCGGATCACCCAGAATGCGAGACCGCCCAGGAGCAAGCCGGTGGAGGCCATCGCCTGCGCGTTCTCGATCAGCGGCATCTCACCGTCGACGAGATACCCGACGTACGGCACCAGCACAGCGACGAGCAACAACAGTGCGAAGACGTCGCGAACCCTCAGTCTCACCGGACTCACCGCCGGCCGGAGCTCTTGGGCCGTGGAATCGAAACCACGGTCCAGAAGAGGGCGAACAGCACCACGAGCGTGACCCGCAGTCCTTCGGACCATCCGCCGGTCCAGACGGCGGTGGCCAGGACCTGTGGGAAGAAGACGATCCAGACCACGATCTCGGCGATGATCGGCAGGTCGCGGATCGAGGCGGCCAGGTCGTCGAGCCGGCCTTGCTGCATCAGCACGAAGAACACGATCCACAGTCCGGTCATCCAGACGAACCAGCCCTTGGAGGAGGCCGGAGCCTGGCGTACCTCGGTGGTCGACGACTTGGACATGATGGCTCCCTTCGCTGAACAGGTAGGCGGCTGCGGTTCGAGCATCCGTCCTGCCAGGACGCGGCGCATGGGGCGTTGGTCCTACTTCGGGTGGGCCGTTGCGCTCTGAGCCTGCAGGCTCAGGTAGCACAGGCCGGCCGCCGGGACCGGGCCCCAGAACTGCACAAGACGCCAGGACAGGACCGCGAGGACGGTTGCCTGCCCCGCGACGCCGAAGCCGATGAGGGTCGAGATCGCGATGCCCTCGACCACCGCGATGCCGCCAGGGGTGAGGGGTACGGCGGCGGCGAGGTTCGCGGCGCAGTACGCGATGAGCAAGGGGATCGGGTTCACTGGTTCGTCGTACGCGGCGAGGAAGGTCCAGAGGACGGCAGCGTCGAGCAGCCAGTTGAGCGTTGCCCAGGTGAGAAAGGCCTTGCGTACCTCGTGATCGGCCAGTAGCCCACGGAGCCGGACCGCGACCGACGTGATCCACGGTCGGGTCCGGCGGGGGAGTCGATGAAGCGCCGCGCCCAACGCGCCGGCGGCGAGCCGGTCGAGGGCGGACCGCCGACGGACGGCGAGCACGCCGCAGGCCAAGGCCGCCAGGCCGACCAGGAACAGGGCGAGGTACGCCGAGGTCGCGTCCTGCAGGAACAGGGCGGGGATCGAGGTCAGCCAGGCGATCAGCAGCAGCGCGAGGTACGAGCCGACGGCTTCCGCCGTGATGGTAGCGGTGATGTCGTCCGGTGTCGCGCCACCGGCCTGCAGCAGCCGGAAGCGCAGGGCGGTCGCTGTCGCCGCGCCGCCGGGGATGACGTGGCTCACGCCGTACCCGGTGACGTCGGTACGCAGGATCCAGGAGAACCGCACCTGAGCAGCGCCGAGCAGGGCCCGCGTGAAGAGCGAGTAGCTGACGAGGCAGGCGACTTCGAGTGTGACGGCAGCGATGACCCAGGCCGGGTTGAGATGTGCGACACGGTCGAGTGACTCCCGGGCCAGGGTGAGTTTCGGGAGCACGACGTACTCGGCCAGGACGAGTACGACGAGGAGGGAGACCGCGGCCCAGACCCGGCGGCGCCAGGCGGGCCGGAGCCCGGTCGCAGGATCCATGGGCCGCTCCCTCCCACCCTGCAGCCTGGGCGTCCGGACAGTGCTGCGGCAGGGCCGAAGGTCCGGGGTGATCCGGTGCGGACGGCCCTGCTGACGCGTCGTGTCGCGAGGTGAGGTGGAAGTACAGGGAAGGGCGACAGGAAGGAGAAGACATGGCGACCACGCTGCAGCACCGGGACAGCAGGCGGCAGTTCGCGGATCTGTTCGACTGGGCCGAGGGCCTGCCGAGCTTGTTCACGTTGCCGGCGACGATGCGCGGCGTCCGGATCGAGGAGTTCACCGACGAGGACAAGTACGTCGTCCGCGCGGAGCTGCCCGGTCTGGATCCGGAGAAGGACATCAAGGTCGAGGTCGCGAACGGGATGCTGACCATCTCCGCGACTCGCCAGCAGGAGGAGCACGACGGCGCTCGCTCCGAGTTCCACTACGGCACGCTCACCCGCCGGGTGCTGCTGCCGGACGGGGCCGACGAGCAGGCGGTCGTCGCGAAGTACACGGCCGGAATCCTCGAAGTGATCGTGCCGATCTCGGCGAAGCCCGCCGAGACGCGGACGGTCACGATCGAGCACACCGACTGACGCACCCGGCCCGGCCGGCCGTATCCGGCCGGGCCCCATCGCGAAAGGACGCGAGATGAAGCGGTTGGTGATTCTGGGGGGCGGAACGGCCGGCACGGTGGTGGCCAACAAGCTACGGCGCCGGTTGTCGCTGGACGAGTGGCGGATCACGGTGATCGACCGGCAGCGCGACCACCTGTACCAGCCGGGACTGCTGTTCGTCCCGTTCGGTGGCCGCGTAGATCTGCTGAGATCCCGTCGGCGGCTGTTGCGGAACGGAGTCCAGCTGCTGATCGGAGAGGTCGCGACTGTCGACCCGGAGCGCAAATCGGTCCGGTTGTTCGACGGCGACGTGGTCGGTTACGACTACCTGGTCGTCGCCACCGGAACCAGTCCGCGACCGGACCAGACTCCCGGGATGCTGGGTGCGGAGTGGCGACGCAGTATTCACGACTTCTACACGTACGACGGTGCGTTCGCCCTGCGCGAGGCGCTGCAGGAGTTCACCGGCGGGCGGCTGGTGGTCCACGTCGTCGACCAGCCGATCAAGTGCCCGGTCGCGCCGTTGGAGTTCACCTTCCTCGTGGAGGCGTTCTTCCGCCGCCGTGAGATGCGCGATCAGGTGGAGCTGGTGTACGTGACACCGCTGGACGGCGCGTTCACCAAGCCGATCGCGTCGCGGTACCTCGGCCGGCTGCTCGACGAGCGGAAGATCACCGTTGAGACCGACTTCCTGGTCGAGCGCGTCGATGCCGAGCGCAAGACCCTGGTGAGCTATGACGAGCGCGAGATCGACTACGACCTGCTCGTCACCGTGCCACTCAACATGGGCGCCGACTTCGTCGCGGCCTCGGATCTCGGTGACGAACTGAACTACGTACCGGTGGACAAGCACACGCTCCAGTCGCGCGCGTATCCTGACATCTTCGCCGTTGGCGATGCCAACGACCTGCCGACCTCGAAGGCCGGATCCGTCGCGCACTTCTCGAGCGAGATCTTCGTCGAGAACTTCCTCCAGTACGTCGAAGGCGTCGCGATGACGCACCGCTTCGACGGCCACGCGAACTGCTTCGTCGAAACCGGCCACGGCAAGGGCCTGCTGATCGACTTCAACTACGACACCGAGCCGCTGCCCGGCCGCTTCCCGCTGGGACGACTGGGTCCGCTGTCCCTGCTCCGCGAGACGAAGGCGAACCACTGGGGCAAGCTCGCGTTCCGCTGGATCTACTGGCACCCGCTGCTGAAGGGCCGCCGCCTCCCGGTGCCCAGCCGGATGTCGATGAGCGGCAAACACCGACCGGACGAGGAGGTCCGACCATGACCACAGTCCATGTCGACGCCGGAGGGTTCATGACGGAGTACGACGAGTGGACCGAGGATCTCGCAGTACAGCTCGCGGCCCGGATCGGGATCGAGCTCACCGACGAGCACTGGAAGGCGATCCGCTTCCTGCGCGCGGACTATCCGACGCACGGCGAGACCGCCACGCTGCGCCGGGTGTCGACACTGGCCGGGATCCCGGTCAAGCAGCTGTTCGCCCTGTTCCCGAGCAAGCCGGCCAAGAAGATGGCCTACATCGCCGGTCTGCCCAAGCCCCGCGGTTGCGTGTGAGAGGAGACATCACCATGACCACCACGATGCCGCTGGAGGTGCCGAACTTCGGCGACGAGGCGACCGAGGGCCGCAAGCTGGCCATCATCTGCTCGAAGGGCAACCTGGACATGGCCTACCCCGGCCTGGTCCTGGCCAATGCCGCCCTCGGGGAAGGCGTGGAGACGCATCTGTTCTTCACGTTCTGGGGCTTCGACATGATCACCAAGTCGCGGATGCACGACCTGAAGTTCACCATGCTCGGCAACACCGCGACACATCTGCCGCAGGGCCTGGGCGGCCTGCCCGGTATGACCGCGATGGCCACCCACCAGATGAAGAAGCAGATCCAGGACATCGGCGTCCCCGACGTCCCGGACTTCCTGGAGCAGATCGTCGCTTCCGGCGGCCACCTCTGGGCCTGCCGGATGTCGGCGGACATGATGCACCTCGACGAGTCCGACCTCTCCGAAGACGTCGAAGGCATCATCAGCGCCGCCGACTTCATCGAGAAGACCGAGGGAGCGCAGATCATCTTCGTCTGAGGGCGTCAGGCCGGTTTCATCCAGCTGACCGCGGGGCGGATCCCGTCGCCGGAGGTGATCAGCTCGCGGAGCCGGCCGACGAAGCGGGCCGCCGGGGCGCCGTCGACGACGTCGTGGTCGAGGCTGACGGTCAGCTGCAGGAACTCCCGTTCGACCAGGACGCCCTGGAAGAAGATCGGTCTCCGGGCGACACCGCCGACCACGATGCTCAGGGTGTGCAACTGGAACCCGATGCCCCAGCCGCCCCCGGCGCCGAACATGCCGACAGCGGTCACGCCGACGGTGCCGGCGAGGGCCCGTTGGCGGTGCGGCAGGCGATGCAGGGACCCGAGCAGCGCGACGCGGACGAAGCCGGGGAGCAACAGGTACGCGTGGACCCAGGGGGCTTTGCGGACCGACGGGCTCAGGTGCGGATCGGTCTTCACCGCGTGGATCTCGTCGTAGAGCTCGTCGACGCTACGTCGCGCGGCGTCCCGGAGTACGTGGGTGAATGCGAACGGCTGCCCGTCCACGACCACCTCGACCGGCAGCCCGATGTCGACCTCGTCGAACACGACTTCGCGGCCGCGCGGGTCGCGGTACGCCTGCACAGTGGGATCCTCGGCGACCGCTGCGGCGACACAGTGGATCACGAACGCCGTGAAGTAGTGTCCTTCGCCGTTGCGACGCAGCGCCGCACGGGCGGAGGTCACGTCGACCTCGAAGAGGCCGTGGATGGCGTGTCTTCGTCGCGCGGCCCGGCCGGTGTCGATCACCAGTTGCCGAACCCACGGCACCGCTCTGACCTGTACGCCCACGGTCCACCTCCTGCACGATCTGAGTCGAGCATCGGCTGTTCAGGCGTTCTCCACACCAGTCCATCGCCCCCTGCGAAGCGGGACCTTCGGCCTCAGTCGCGCAGGCGGGCGGCGTGGTCGGGGACGTGGGTCTGCATCTCGCGCGGCGGGCGTTCGTAGCCCTTGGACGGTGGCCGGCGCGGTAGTTCGAGCGGCAGGCGCTGGACCTCGTGGTACGGGATCGTCGACAGCAGGTGCGCGATCATGTTGATCCGGGCGGAGCGCTTGTCCTCGCTCTCCACGACGTACCAGGGCGCCTCGGGGATGTCGGTGTGCACGAACATTTCGTCCTTGGCGCGTGAGTAGTCCTCCCAGCGGCTGATCGACTCCAGGTCCATCGGCGACAGTTTCCAGCGCCGCATCGGATCCTCGAGGCGGCTGCGGAAGCGGTTCTCCTGTTCGCTGTCGCTGACCGAGAACCAGTACTTGCGCAGCAGGATGCCGTCCTCGATCAGCAGCCGCTCGAAGATCGGGCACTGGTGCAGGAAGCGTGCGTACTCCTGGTTCGTGCAGAACCCCATCACGTGCTCGACGCCGGCCCGGTTGTACCAGCTGCGGTCGAACAGCACGATCTCCCCGGCGGCGGGCAGTTGCTCGACGTACCGCTGGAAGTACCACTGGGTCCGTTCCCGCTCGGTCGGCGCGGGCAGGGCGGCGATCCGGGCGACGCGGGGATTGAGGTACTGCGTGACGCGCTTGATCGTGCTGCCCTTGCCGGCCGCGTCCCGGCCTTCGAAGACCACGACGACCCGGGCGTTCTCGACGCGCACCCATTCCTGCAACGTCACCAGCTCGGCCTGCAGCCGTAGCAGTTCCTGCTCGTACCGCTTCTTCGGCATTCGCTTCATCGAAGCACGATACGGCGGGACGAGTGGTCCGAGAAGGTCGGGACCTTAGGCCCTGATCCGGGCCTCCTCCGCCGGGCGAGGCTGGAGCTCCGGATCGGGGAGGGGATTGGGATGAGCGCCGTGAACCATCGTTCTGGGGAGCTGTGGGTGCTCATGCAGGCCCGTCGGCTGGGCGTCGGCCGGAATCCGTTACGCCGGCCGTCGGACCGGCTCGAAGCTGTGCTGCTGTGGAGTGTGCTACTCGTCGCCCTGCTGATGATCCCGGTGGGGGCAGCGGTCGGAATCGGCGTTCGGAACTCGCTGGAGGCGACGGCAGCGCACCAGCGAGCCGCTCTGCACGAGGTGGGGGCGCGGACGCTGGAGAGCACCGAACGGACGGTTCCCAGTGCTCCCGGTGACGTGCTGTCGCGGGCCCGGGTCTCGTATGTCGATCCGCAGGGCATCGAGCGCGAGGGGACGGCGAGTGTCGTGGTGGGAACGAAACCAGGCGTCGAGGTGACGATCTGGCTCGACCGGTCCGGCAGCATCGTGGCCGCGCCGCGTTCCCGCTCGGACAGCGCCGCTTTCGGTGCCTTGGCCGGCTTCCTGATCGTTCCTGGGGCGTGGCTCCTGCTGTGGGGCCAGTTCCTTCTCGCCCGCCTCCCGCTGGACCGCCGCCGTACCCGGGACTGGGACGCTCAATGGGAGACCGTTGCACCGCGATGGCTCCATGGCCAGAAGTAGGCTGGAGCCGGCCGCGACCGGCTCCGTGACGGCTGCTATTTGCGACGGGCGATCCGGTCCATGGTGGAGCGGATCGAGCTCTCGGTGGGTTGCGGCCACAGCACGTCCCAGGTGTGGAAGACGACGCCGATGCCCCAGGCGAAGATCGGGAAGACCGGCCAGAAGAAGCCGGCTCCGGTGACGTACCAGATGATCACCAGGAAGGTGTTCACCAGGACGAACGCCATCAGGTGACCGGCGAGCTCACGCCGCTTCTGCAGCTCGGTCACCGCCTGCTCACGCAGGTCGTCATCGGTCCGCGGCGGACCGGTCCGGTCGACGGCCGTCTTGTCGAGCACTGTCTTGTCGTCCATGACTGCCTCCTTGCTCATCACTTCCACCGTGCGCCGGTGCGCGCTGTCCGGTCAGGGCAGCAAGACGTGCCTCGGGCGGGACCTTCGGCCCTGCTGGTGTAGCGGTTCCGGATCGACGCTGGCTGCAACGGACGACTGACGGGAGGGTCTGATGACTACCGCGATGAGTTCAGGGACGTACCCGGTCCGGGTGGACGGGGCGCTCGACGACCGGCTGAATCGCTGGTTGTGGCTGGTGAAATGGGTGCTGGTGATACCGCACCTGTTCATGCTGGCGGTGTTGTGGATCGCGTTCGCGGTGCTGAGCCTGGTGGCGTTCTTCGCGATCCTGTTCACCCGGCGGTACCCGCGCGGGATCTTCGACTTCAACGTCGGGGTACTGCGCTGGACGTGGCGCGTGGAGTTCTACGCGTACGGCGCGTTGGGCACTGACAAGTACCCGCCGTTCACGTTGGAGGACGTACCGGCTTACCCGGCGCATCTCGAGGTGAAGTACCCGGAGCACCTTTCCCGCGGGCTGGTGCTGGTCAAGTGGTGGTTGCTGGCGATCCCGCACTACATCGTGGTCGGGTTCTTCGTCGGTGGCGGGACCTGGTTCGCGACGACCGCCGACGATCGGGCCTGGGCCTGGGGCGGCGGTCTGGTCGGGCTTCTCGTTCTCGTGGCGGCGGTGGTGTTGCTGTTCACGGGCCGGTATCCGCGGTCGGTGTTCGATCTGGTGCTCGGAATGAACCGGTGGGCGTTGCGGGTCGCGGCGTACGCCGGGCTGATGGTCGACCAGTACCCGCCGTTCCGCCTGGACATGGGCGGTGACGATCCCGGTACGACGCGACTCCACGAGCCGCTGACTGCGGACTCGACGCCGGCCCGTGTCATGCCGGGTGGCACGCCGCCCGCAGGCCCGCCGCCCGCTGTTCCGCCCGCCGGTCCGCCGATGCGGGAGGCGACGCCGCGGATGTCGGCCGGGCGGATCGTCGCGCTGGTCGTCGGCGTCGTGGTGACGCTGGCGTCGGTCGTCGGACTCGCGGTCGGCGGTGCGCTGGCGTGGCTCGACCAAGGACGCCGGGACACCGCGGGTTACGTGACTTCGGACCAGGTGGCGCTGAGTACGACGGGGTACGCGCTGGCCAGCGAGAACTTCACCATCGACGTCGGGGCGACGACGGTCCCACGCAGCTGGTTCGGCGACGTCCGGGTGAGGGTGGCCTCGACCGACGGCTCGCCGGTCTTCGTCGGTCTGGCGAGGTCCGCCGATGTGAGCGGCTACCTGGCCGGCATCGGCTACACGACGGTCACGGCGATCGGGCCGGACGACACGACGTACGTCGAACATGCCGGCGGAGCGCCCACGACGTTGCCTGACGAGCTGATGATCTGGCGTGTCAAGGCGTCCGGTCCTGGGGAGCAGACGATCACCTGGCCGGTCGAGAACGGCGAATGGACGCTCGTGGTGATGACTGCGGACGCCAGCGCGAACGTCAACGTGCGGACCGATGTCGGAGCGACCGCGCCGGCGCTGGAGTGGGCCTGGATCGCGGTCCTGGCGAGCGCGGGCGTGACGCTCGTGCTGGGACTTGTTCTCGTCGTGCTGGCGGTCGTCCGGCGGCCGCGGCCGGGACCTTCGACTCTGCAGGGACCACCGGTCCCACGGGTGGAATAGAGGCGACTGACACCACTGACTGAAGGGTCGATCATGAGCGTACGAGTTGGGATCAACGGGTTCGGGCGGATCGGGCGGGACTACCTGCGGTGCGTCCTCGAACGCGGATCCGACGGCATCGAGGTGGTCGCGATCAACGACATCGCCACACCGGCGACGCTCGCCCACCTGCTCCGTTACGACTCGACGTACGGACCCCTGAAGCAGGAGGTCGGTCACACCGAGGACACGATCACGGTCGGCGGCCGCAGCATCCGGGCGACCGCCGAGCGTGACCCTGCCGAGCTCGACTGGGCTGCGGTGGGTGCCGACATCGTGATCGAGTCGACCGGCAAGTTCCGCACGCGGGACGCCGCGGCGGCGCACCTGACCGCCGGTGCCCGCAAGGTCATCCTGTCCGTGCCGGGCAAGGACGTCGACGCGACCCTCGTCCTGGGCGTCAACGAGGACGACTACGACCCGGCGACCCACGATGTCGTCTCGAACGCTTCGTGCACGACGAACTGCGTGGCGCCGATGGTGTCGGTACTTCACCAGGCCTTCGGGATCGAGCGCGGCCTGATGACGACGATCCACAGTTACACCAATGACCAGGTGCTGCTGGACTCCCCGCACAAGGACCTGCGGCGTGGCCGTTCCGGTGCTGCGAACCTGATCCCGACGAGCACCGGTGCGGCCCGCGCGGTGGGGCTGGTGATCCCGGAGTTGGCCGGCAAGATCGACGGCGTCGCCGTTCGGGTGCCGGTCGAGGACGGCTCTCTGACCGACCTGTCGGTCGAGCTCTCCACGACGGTCACGGCCGAGCAGGTGAACCAGGCGTTCGCCGACGCCGCGGCCGGTCCGCTGAAGGGAATTCTCCGGTACACCGAGGATCCGATCGTGTCCCGGGACATCATCGGCGACCCGGCGTCGTGCATCTTCGACGCACAGCTCACCCAGGTCCAGGACCACCTCGTGAAGGTCTTCGGGTGGTACGACAACGAATGGGGCTACACGAGCCGCCTGGTCGATCTGACTGCGCTCGTCGCCGCCTCGCTGTGAGTGGAGGTCAGTCATGAACCCCGAGTATGTCGTCCGGCTGAACGGCGCCGCGGAGGCGGCCGTGGACTCCGCGCAGGTAGGTGCCAAGGCTGCCCGGCTGACCGAGCTGGCCCGGGATGGGATCCGGGTTCCGGAGGGTTTCGCGGTGACGGCCGCGGCGTACCGGGAGTTCGTCCGCGACGCTCGGCTGGGGCCGACCATCGCGCAGGCGATCCGTAGGTACCGGGCCGGCCGCGATCTCGTCGTGGCGGCGGCCGAGATCCGCTCCGCGTTCCGCGACGCCTGGTTGCCGCCCGCGGTGGTGGACGAGATTCTCGCTGCCTACCGGGAGCTGGGAGGCGACGGCACGGAGGTGGCCGTCCGGTGCAGCCCGGGGACGTTGCCCGACGGGGTGCAGGACGAGGTCTTCCTGCACCTCGACACCGCGCAGGACGTCCTCGCGGCCTGCCGGCGGTGTTTCGCGTCGCTGTTCGGCACAGTTGCCGTCGGCAATCGCGAGGCGCTGGGGGTTGATCACATCCGCGCCGCGATGCCGGTACTGGTGCAGCGGATGGTGCGCGCCGACCTCGGCGGATCCGGGACGGCCCACGGTGAGAGCACGTTCGTCCGCGTGCGCGCGTCCTGGGGGCTGGGCGAGCCGCCACCCGCCGAGGCGGACCAGTACTCGGTCCACCCCGGACCCCGCCCGATGATTGTGAAGCACCGCGGCGCCAAGCTCACCAAGACCGTGTACACCGACCCGCGCGGCACCCGGACCGTCGAAACGACGCCGGCCGAGCGGGCCGCGTTCGTGCTGGCCGACGAGGAACTCCGGGAGCTCGCCTGCTGGTCGGTCCTGGCCGACCAGCGCCTCCGGCGTCCGACGACGCTCGAGTGGGCGAAGGACGGGGTGTCCGGCGAGCTGTACGCACTGGAAGCCCGGCCGGGTGCGGTGCCCCAGGTCGTTGTCCAGGCCTGCGGCCGTTCCGTCCTCCAGCCGCAGCTCGGGTGACGGTCATGTTCGAGGTGCGGATCCACGGACGCGGTGGTCAGGGTGTGGTGACGACGGCCGAGCTGTTGTCGGTCGCCGCGTTCGCCGAGGACAGACAGGCACAGGCGTTCCCGACGTTCGGGTCGGAGCGGACCGGCGCGCCGGTCGTCGGCTTCTGCCGGATCGACGACCATCCGATCCGGAGCCACGAACCGATCGCCGAGCCGGACGCGGTGATCGTCCAGGATGCCACGTTGATTCACCAGCCCGACGTCCTGGCCGGCCTCCGAGTCGACGGCTGTCTGCTCGTCAACACGTCACGGTCGCTGGCCGACCTCGGTCTGGACGCCGTCGACAGGCGCGTGCTGACCGTCCCGGCGACCGAGCTGGCGATGACCCATCTGGGTCGTCCGCTGCCCGGCGCCGTACTGCTGGGTGCGTTCGCCGCACTCACTGGGCAGGTGAGGGTCGAGTCCGTCGTGGCGGCCGTCCACCAGCGATTCGCCGGATCCGTTGCTGCTGGCAACGTCGCGGCGGTCCGCGACGCGTACGCGCTGGTCGTCGAGGAGGTTGCTCATGCGCTCACAGATTGAGGGCTCGCGGGCGGTCGCGCAGACCGTCGCACGGTGCCGTCCCGAGGTGGTCTGTGCGTACCCGATCTCGCCGCAGACGCATATCGTCGAAGCGCTGAGTGTGCTGGTCTCATCCGGTGAGCTGACGCCGTGCGAGTTCGTGAACGTGGAGTCGGAGTTCGGCGCGATGTCGGTTGCCATCGGCGCCTCCGCGGCTGGCGCGCGTGCCTACACGGCCACGGCCAGCCAGGGGCTGCTGTACATGGCGGAGGCTCTCTACAACGCCTCAGGACTCGGACTGCCGATCGTGATGACGGTCGCGAACCGTGCGATCGGTGCCCCGATCAACATCTGGAACGATCAGAGCGACTCGATGTCACAGCGCGATTCCGGATGGATTCAGCTGTACGCCGAGGGCAATCAGGAGGCCACCGACCTGCATGTTCAGGCGTTCCGGATCGCCGAGGAGCTCTCACTGCCGGTGATGGTGTGCATGGACGGGTTCGTCCTGACCCACGCCGTCGAGGACGTCGACGTACCCTCGCAGGACCAGGTGGACGCCTTCCTGCCGCCCTTCGAGCCGCGCCAGGTCCTGGATCCGGACGATCCGGTGACCATCGGGGCCATGGTCGGACCCGACGCTTTCACGGAGGTCCGGTATCTGGCCCACGAGAAGCACCGGCAGGCGCTCACGGTGATTCCGCGGGTCGCGGACGAGTTCGCGACGAGCTTCCGGCGCAGCAGTGGCGGCCTGGTCCGGCCGTACTGGTGCCTGGGCGCCGACACCGTGGTGATTGCGCTCGGGTCGGTGCTGGGCACACTCAAGGACACCGTCGACGAGTTACGTGCCGAGGGCGTCAGCATCGGTGTGCTGGGCTTGACCACCTTCCGTCCGTTCCCTTACCGCGCAGTGCGGGCAGCGCTTCGTGGTGCGCACCGTGTTGTCGTGGTGGAGCGGGCTCTCGGAGTCGGGATGGGCGGAATCGTCACCGCCGATGTGCGGGGGAGTGTGCCGGACAAGCCGATCGCCACGGTGATCGCGGGGCTCGGCGGCCGGCCCGTGACCAAGCGGTCGTTGCGTGGCCTGCTCGCCGACGCCGTCGCCGATCGGTTGGAGCCGCTGACGTTCCTGGATCTCAAGCGGGACGTTGTCGAGCGCGAGCTGAGTTGAGGAGACCGAGCCATGCCGGTGCAACGGATCAAGTTCTACCAGACCGGGAGTTTCGCGGTCGGGAATCGCCTGCTCGACCCGGGCCGGCGGTCCGTACAGGCCGATGCCGGACGAACGAACGCGCTGACCAAGGGCCACCGCGCCTGCCAGGGTTGTGGTGAGGCCCTCGGCGCGCGCTATGTGCTCGACGCCGTGATGCGTGCCACCGGCAACCGTGCGGTGACGGTCAACGCCACCGGCTGCCTGGAGGTCTTCTCGACGCCGTTCCCGGAGTCGTCCTGGCAGGTGCCTTGGCTGCACTTGCTGTTCGGGAACGCCCCGGCCGTCGCCACCGGCGTCGCGGCGGCGCTGAGGGCGAAGGGCCGTACCGATGTCCGCGTCGTCGGCCAGGGCGGCGACGGCGGAACGGTCGACATCGGGCTGGCGTGTCTGTCGGGGATGTTCGAGCGCAACGACGACGTGTTGTACGTCTGCTACGACAACGGTGGCTACATGAACACCGGAGTACAGCGGTCGGGCGCGACGCCGCACGGCGCCGTGACCACCACGACGCCGGCCGGCAACTCGTTCGGGCAGGGCAAGAGTGTGCCGTTGATCGCGATGGCGCACCGGATTCCGTACGTCGCGACGGCGACGGTCGCGGACCTGCGCGACCTCGAGTACAAGGCGGCCCGGGCGATGGAGTTCCACGGTGCGCGGTACCTGCACGTTCTGGTGCCGTGCCCGCTGGGGTGGCGCACCGCGTCCGACGAGACGATCCGGGTCGCGCGGCTGGCGCAGGAGACCGGGATGTTCCCGGTCTTCGAGGCGTTGGACGGTGAGGTGACCGACGTGACGCCGATCCGCCGCGTTCTCCCCGTCGTCGAGTACCTGCGTCCGCAGGGTCGTTTCGCGCATCTGTTCGGGGATCCGCCGCGGGAGGACGTGATCGGCAAGCTCCAGTTGGAGGCCGACCGGAACATCCGCACCTTCGGCCTGACCGAACCAGTGAGGTGAGTTGGATGTCCGAGGCAAGCAAGCACCCGTACGCGATCACGCTCGACGTCGGATCGAGCCTGGCGAACAAGACGGGATCGTGGCGGACCGAGCGCCCGGTCTACCTGGACCGGATGCCGCCGTGCAACGACGCGTGCCCGGCCGGCGAGAACGTCCAGGAGTGGCTCGCGCTGGCCGAGGACGGTGACTACGAGGCCGCCTGGCGGCAGATCATGGCCGACAACCCGTTCCCCGCGGTCATGGGCCGGGTCTGTTACCGG
Source organism: Kribbella shirazensis (assembly GCF_011761605.1). Taxonomy (GTDB): domain Bacteria; phylum Actinomycetota; class Actinomycetes; order Propionibacteriales; family Kribbellaceae; genus Kribbella; species Kribbella shirazensis. The sequence continues at coordinate 5,063,838 of NZ_JAASRO010000001.1, forward strand.
CCGTGCGAAACGGCCTGCAACCGCGCGACGCTGGACCAGCCGGTCGGCATCAACTCGGTCGAGCGGTTCCTGGGCGACGAGGCGATCACGCAGGGCTGGTCGGTGACGATCGACGCACCGCCGAGCGGCAGGAGTATGCTCGTGATCGGGGCCGGTCCGTCCGGGTTGTCGGCGGCGTACCACCTGGCGCTGCGGGGCCACCGGGTGACCGTGCGGGACGATTCGCCGCAGGCCGGCGGCATGATGCGGTACGGCATCCCGTCGTACCGGCTGCCGCGGGACGTGGTGGACGCCGAGATCCAGCGGATCGTCGACCAGGGCGTCCGGCTGGAGCTCAGCACGCCGGTGACGGACCTGGACGCTGCGCTCGGTGAGTTCGACGCGGTCTTCCTCGCGGTCGGCGCGCACATCGGGCGCCGTGCGGACATCCCGGCCGGCGACTCGGCGCGGATCGTGGACGCGGTTTCGCTGCTCGCGGACCTGGAGAAGGGGGAGGAGCCGCTGCTGGGGCGGCGGGTCGCGGTGTACGGCGGTGGCAACACGGCGATGGACGTGGCCCGGACCGCGCGCCGCCTCGGTGCGTCGGACGCGGTGGTGGTGTATCGCCGTACGCGGGAACGGATGCCGGCGCACGACATCGAGGTCCATGAGGCCCTGGACGAGGGGGTTCGGATGCGGTGGCTGTCGACCATCGTGTACGCCGGCGACGACCGCGTCCTGATCGAGAGGATGCGGCTGGACGAGACGGGGTTCCCGCAGCCGACGGGCGAGTTCGAGGAACTCGACGCGGATTCGGTGGTGCTCGCACTCGGCCAGCAGGCCGACCTGGCGCTGGTCCGCGGTCTGCCCGACGCGACAATTGCGGACGGGGTCGTACAGGTGGACGGACGGATGATGACAGGGCATGCCGGGTTGTTCGCCGGTGGCGACATGGTCCGTGGGGAGCGGACTGTCACAGTCGCCGTCGGGCACGGCAAGCGGGCCGCCCGGAACATCGACGCCTGGCTGTCCGGTGCGACGTACGAGCACGCGGAGCGGCCGGAGCTCGCGTCGTACGACCGTCTGAACACCTGGTACTACGCGGACGCTCCGGCCACGCTGCGGCCGCAGCTCGACGTCGCACGCCGGATCAGCAGCTTCGACGAAGTCACGGGCGGGCTCACCGCGGAGAACGCACTGTTCGAGGCTCGCCGGTGCATGTCCTGTGGCAACTGCCTGGAGTGCGACAACTGCTTCGGGATGTGCCCCGACAACGCGATCATCAAGCTCGGTCCCGGCCAGGGCTACGAGATCGACCTGGACTTCTGCAAAGGCTGCGGCCTCTGCGCCGCCGAATGCCCCAGCGGCGCCATCACCATGCTCCGGGGACGCTTCTGAACTGGTTGCCGGGGGCATCGGTAGCGGGTTGTGTCACCACTGGGCACGCTGTAACCCGCCAGCGGTCATACAACCCGCCATCCGTACGAGATCCGGCGGTGCCTCCGCTGTCCGTCCGCACGGTCGTCTGTCCTACGAGCGGCGGGACGTTCGGCCCTGCTGGAGCGGCGTCGGACGTCAGACGGTGGAGGCATGGAGGACCTTGCTGCGAAGGTATGGGTGACGGTTCGTGGAGAGGTGCCGGGGCGGGCGCGGAGTATGCGCTCGGAGAGATCCGGCATGTCGTGAGCCGAGTGCCTGACCGGATCGAACACGTGCATGTTGTGCTGGGGATCGCCGCGAACCCGGCGCATGAGGCGCCCGCGGGTGTCGAGGTCGAGGCCGCTGTGGCCGGGCGGGCCGTTCATGTGCACGCGGCGGCCGCGGGGCTGAACGAGGCGATCGACGAGGCGGCGGGCCGGCAGCGACAGCGGACTCCCCGGGGTCGTCCAGATCAATGCGGCGTGGGGACTGGGCGAGTCGGTCGTCAGCGGCCAGGTCGACCCCGACGAATACCTGGTCTTCAAGCCGAAGATCCTCTGGGACGAGTTGCGCCCGATTCTGTCGCGCCGTCGCGGTGCGAAGGAGATCAAGGTCGTGTACGGCGAGTCGGGTGGCACGATCACGGTCCCGACGAGGCCCGACGAGCGCAGCCGGCCGGCCTTGGACGATGACGAGGTACTGCGACTGGCGCGGTGGGGGCTCGCGGTCGAGAACCATTACGGCCGGCCGATGGACATCGAGTGGGCGAAGGACGGCCGCACCGGTGAACTGTTCCTCGTCCAGGCGCGCCCAGAGACTGTGCAGACCCGGCGGGAGGCCGCGTCGCTGCGGTCGTACCGCCTGAAGGAGACCGGGCGTGAGCTGGTGACCGGGCTGGCGGTCGGGGAGGCGATCGCGGACGGCCGCGTGTGCCTGGTGGACTCGCCCGCCGACATCGCGAGCTTCGTCGACGGCTCGATCCTGGTTACCCGGATCACCGATCCGGACTGGGAGCCGATCATGCGCCGCGCGGCCGCGATGGTCACCGACCATGGTGGACGGACGTCGCACGCCGCGATCGTCAGCCGCGAGCTCGGCCTACCGGCGATCGTCGGGACGGGGTCGGCGACCGCGGACCTCCGCGACGGCGAGTACATCACCGTGTCGTGTGCCCAGGGCGAGCGCGGTGTCGTCTACGAGGGCGAGCTGGAGTACGACGTCACCGACCTCGACCTGGGACACCTGCCGCCGACGCGCACGAAGGTGATGCTGAACCTGGCCGATCTCGACGCCGCCTTCCGGTGGTGGCGGCTGCCCGCGGACGGTGTGGGCCTGGTGCGGATCGAGTTCGTGGTGAGCAACCACATCAAGGTGCACCCAATGGCGCTGATCCACTACGACATGCTGGACTCCGACGTACAGCGGCAGATCGACGTCGCGACCGGCGGCGCTGTCGACCGCGAAGCGTATCTGGTCGACCGGCTCGTGGAGGGCATCGCGCGGATCGCGGCGTCCCGCTGGCCGGATCCGGTGATCGTCCGGACGAGCGACTTCAAGACCAACGAGTACGCGCGACTGATCGGCGGTTCGGGGTTCGAGCCGGCCGAGGAGAACCCGATGATCGGGTGGCGTGGTGCGAGCCGGTACTACAGCCCGGGATACCGCGAGGGGTTCGCGCTCGAGTGCCGCGCGCTGCGCAAGGTCCGCGAGGAGCTGGGCCTGACGAACGGCGTGGTGATGATCCCGTTCTGCCGGACGCTGGGCGAGGCCCACCGGGTGCTCCAGGTGATGGAAGCGGAGGGTTTGCGGCGCGGCGACAACGGGCTGCAGGTCTACGTGATGGCGGAGATTCCGGCGAACATCATCCTGGCCGACGAGTTCGCCGAGCGGTTCGACGGGTTCTCGATCGGCAGCAACGACCTGACCCAGCTGACCCTGGGCGTCGACCGGGACTCGGACACGCTCGCCTGCTTGTTCAACGAGCGCGATCCGGCGGTGGCGCGGAGCATCGAGCACCTGGTCCGGGAGGCACACCGGGCCGGCCGCAAAGTCGGGTTGTGCGGGCAGCGGCCCAGCGACGACCCCGGATTCGCGACGTTCCTGGTGCATGCCGGGATCGACTCGATCTCGGTCACGCCGGACAGCTTCTTCGCGGTGAAGACGAACGTCGCCGAGGCCGAGCGGTCCAACAGCTTCGTGCCGATGGTGGAGGCCTTCCCGGGTGATCCGGCCACGACGCCCGGCGCCGCCCGGTAGCCGAAGGTCCCGCGGATCAAGGGCCGACGGCTCTGCCGCGGCGGTCCCGTCACGACCAGAGTGGTTGTGGGAGTTGATGATCATGCAGAAGCGCGCAGCGCTGAACGAGCTCGGCCTCAGCGCCGGAAAGAAGGCCCGGCTGCACAGGATCTTGTTCGAGCACGGCCTGCGGAACGGTACGGCGTTGTTCCTGCCGTACGACCAGGGCCTCGAGCACGGGCCGCGGGACTTCTTCGCGAACCCGCAGGCGTCGGATCCGCGGTACATCATGAAGCTGGCGGTCGCCGGGGAGTTCAACGGCGTCGCGATCCAGATCGGGCTGGCGGAGAAGTTCTTCTGGGACTACGCCGGTGAGATCCCGCTGATCCTCAAACTGAACGGCAAGACCGACATCCCGTCCGACGCGGCCGCGTTGTCGCCGGTGCACGCGAGTGTCGAGGACGCCGTACGGCTGGGCGCGGACGCGGTGGGCTACACGCTGTACGTCGGATCGCCGGCGCAGGAGGCCGATTTCGCGCAGTACCGCACGATCCGCGCCGACGCGCAGCGCCTCGGGATGCCGCTGGTCGTGTGGGCGTACCCACGCGGCGAGGCGATCGAGGCGAAGGGCGGCAAGGACTCGTTCTACGCCGTCGACTACGCCGCACGGGTGGCCAGCGAGCTGGGTGCGGACGTGGTGAAGGTGAACTTCCCGCATCCGGACAAGCGCGACAACGTCAAGCCGCCGTACGAGGAGATCTTCTCGACGCAGCAGGCGATCGACGATGTGGTGCGCTCGGCGAATCGGACGCTCGTGCTGGTCTCCGGCGGCGAGCGGGCCGGTGACGACGCGATGTACCGCAAGGCCGAACAGGCGATGGACGCCGGCGGTCTGGGCCTGATCTTCGGGCGGAACGTGTGGCAGCGCGGATACGACGAATCGCTGGACTTCATCGACGGGTTGAAGGAAATCCTCGTCCAGCATCCCAGCCAATGAAGGGAACGGAAGTGATGAACAAGTACATCCTGGTCGGTGTGGACGACACGCCCGAGGCACAGATCGCGTTGCGGTGGGCCGTGGAAGCGGCCAAGCAGCGGGAACTCGCGGTCCGGATCGTGCGGGCGTACCGCGCTGATCTCGAATGGTGGCCCGCGGCCAGTATGGCCGGCTACGTGCCGCCGCCGATGCCGTTGGACATGTTCCACCGCGAGCTGGACGAGGCCGTGCAGTATGTGCGGGATCGGCTTGGGCACGAGGCCGCGTCGGGGTGGCTCGCGGACGAGGATGCGGCGCCGGCCCTCCTGATGGAGGCCGGCGGCGCCGAGATGGTTGTCCTCGGCGGCCGTTCGCCGAGCAAGATGTCGGCCGCGTTCCTGGGATCGGTGGCGACCGCGGTCGCGGCGAAGGCGCCGTGCCCGGTGGTCGTCGTGCGGGGTGAACGCCGCACCGGGCCGATTGTTGTGGGAACCGATGGGTCGCCTGACTCCGAGGACGCGGTCGTGTTCGCGTTCGAGGAGGCCGCGCGAACCGGTGAGCCGCTGCGGGTCGTGTACTGCTGGCAGCCGATGTCGGAGAACGCGACGTCGGTCGACAGCACCGAGGGTCTGCTGCAGAACTGGCTCGCGGAGAGCCTCGAGCCGTACCGCCGCAAGTTCCCGACGGTGAGGGTGCGCGCCGCGGTCCTGGAGGGACGGGCCAGCGCACAGCTGATCAAGATGTCAGCCGAGGCCTCACTGGTCGTCGTCGGCTCCCGCGGACGTGGCGGTGTCAAGGGACTGCTGCTGGGATCTGTCAGCCAGAGCCTGCTCCACCACGCGGACTCGCCGGTTGCGATCGTCCGCCGGGCCAAGGAGTCATGATGCGTCACTACCTGACCGTCTCCGACGTGATGACCAAGGACGTCGTCACCGTCGCGGAGGACACGCCGTTCAAAGCGGTAGCCGGGCTCCTGGCCGAGCACCACATCAGCGCGGTGCCGGTCCGCGACGTGTACGGTGGCGTGGCCGGCGTGGTGTCCGAAACGGACCTCCTTCGCAAGGAGGAGTTCCAACGGGCGCGCCTGCCCCGCTGGTCGCGCCGCCGGGCCCGGGCGAAGGCGGAGGCGTTGACCGCCGGACAGCTGATGACGTGTCCGCCCGTGACCGTGGAAGGCGGCTGCACCCTGGACGAGGCTGCCCGGTTGATGGCTGCTCGCGGGCTTACCCGCCTGGTCGTGACCAACGGCGACAAGTTGGTCGGGATCGTGTCGCGCTCCGATCTGCTCAGTGCGTACCTCGCTTCCGACCAGGAGACTCTGGCCCGGGTACGGCGCGACGTCGTCGACCGTCATCTGTGGGAGGACCCGCGGACCGTGGAAGTCTCTGTAGTGGAAGGGGTTGTCACGCTGACGGGGCAGGTCGAGAAGCGCAGTACCTCAGCGTTCGCCGAGCACCTCACCGCAGGCATCGACGGTGTCGTGGCCGTACGCAACGAGTTGACCTGGGCCGTCGACGACCTGTCCCACGCCCCGGGAGGGATCTTCTACTAGAAGCACACAAACACCGTTCGGGTGGGTGAGCTGATGCGGCAGCTCACCCACCCTCTCGCTGTGCCGTGAAGCTGAGGTGTTCGGCGAAGTGGAGGACCCAGAGTGTGAGGATGGCGGCGATAGCGATGGTCAGGAGCAGGTCGGGCTCGACCACCAGGGCGAGTGTCGAGCAGGTTGTCGCGGGCACGGCGAGGATCGGAGTGAGCCAGGCGACCCGTGGCGGGTCGCCGTCGTCGGCGAGCAGCAGGGTGGTTGCGCCGGTGAGGATCAAGGTGGCGGCCGTCATCGCACGGACTTGGATCAGGCTGTCGGTGGCGAGGTACGTCGCGTAGAGCGACAGCAGCATGCCGAGGGGGAGGGCGGCGGCGACACGGCGTCGGCCCGGCATGATGGTCACCGGCCGTGGGTGGTGGAGATGTCGCGGCCGTCGAGGGCCGGTAGGGCGAGGGCGACGAGAACTACGGTGCCGGCGAGGAGCCAGAGGTGGCTGAGTTGCAGGCCGGTACCGAGAGGGCCGTTGTGGAAAGCCTGGTGGATGGGGGAGTAGGGCTGCCAGGACTCGAAGCGCGGGAGGAAGAGGCCTGCGGCGTACACGACGTAGGCCGCGACCGCGGCGACCGCGGCGATCGCGATGGCGGTCGGGCGGCGGCCGGTGACCGCGCCGGCGGCCAGCGCGAGTACGCCGTACTCGACGCCGAGCAGGGTGGTCCCGAGGGCACCGCCGGCCGCGTCGGCCGGACTGATGCCGAGTCCGAAGATACCGCTGCCGAGGACGGTGGAGGCGAACAGAGCGAGGCCGAGGACAGCGATCGACGACGCGAGGGCGAACGCCTTGTCGAGGACGACGCGGGCTCCGGAGACAGGGGTGACGAGCAACAGTTCGAGCGTGCCGCGCTCCTCCTCACCGGCGATGGCCCGGGCTCCGTACCCGATGCCGAAGACGAGGAATGGGGCGGGGAGGAGCAGGGCGTACAGCTCAGCCAGGTCCGGATTGTCGCGGACGGTCGGCCACAGCGCACACGCGAGCAGGACCAGTACGGCGATCGCGATCGACCACCCGATCAGGCCGCGGCGGGCGTCGTACAGCGACTTCAGGTAGACGTTGCGGAACATGAGGTCCCCCGTGGTCGCCGTGGTCCAGGAACGGGGCTTCGAGATTCGTGGCCTTCAACGCCTGCACGGGCCACACCGAGACCAGTCGGCCGGCGCGCAGGATCGCCACGGTGTCGGCGACCGCCACGACCTCGGACAGGACGTGTGAGGAGAGAAAGACGGTCCGCCCGGCGTTGCGGGTCTCGCGGACAAGATCGTGGAACTCGCGTTGCATGAGGGGATCGAGCCCGGTGGTGGGCTCGTCGAGAATGAGCAGGTCGGGGTCGTGCATGAACGCCTGCACGATGCCGACCTTCTGCCGGTCGCCGCGAGACAGCGTTCGGATGCGGACGTGGAGGTCGAGGTCGAACCGCTGCGCCAGCAGTTGGATGCGCGACCGGTCGACGCCGCCGTACAGGTGCGCGAAGTAGTCGAGGTACTGCGTCCCCGTCAGCTCGGGGTAGGCGGCGAAATCGCCCGGCAGGTAGCCGATCCGGCGCTGCAAGGCGTCGTACCGGTCGGCGGCGTCGAAGCCGAACACGATCGCGGAGCCTGCTGTTGGGCAGACAAGTCCGGCGAGCAACCGGACCGTGGTGGTCTTGCCGGCGCCGTTCGGCCCGAGGTACCCCAGCACGACACCGGACGGTACGTCGAGATTGAGGCCGTCGACCGCGGTCCGCTGACCGAACCGCTTGGTCAGGTTGCGGGTCCGGATGACGTGGTCCATGTCAGGACTCTGCGTGGTGCACGACGGCGACCGGGCAGCGCGAGTGGAACAGCAGGCCACGGGCAACGGAACCCAGCCGCAGTTCGGAGAACGCCGTACGGCCGACGCCACCGACCACCACGAGATCGGCGTGCTGGGACTCGCGAGCCAGGACGAGAACGGGGTGGTCGGTGACGCCGCGACTCTGGACGGGGACTCCGGGGTACTTCGCCGCCCAACCGTCGAGGGTCTGGGTCAGTAGTTCGTCAGCGGTGTCGATCCACGGCTGCCGGGCAGGGTCGAACCAGTTGCTGGGATCCGGACGGGTCTCCCGGTCCTCGACGGCGTGCACGCCCAGGACCTCCGCGCCGGTCGCGCGCGCCAGCTCGAAGGCGAAGTGCAACGCGTCCTGCCCCTCCCGTGATCCGTCGATGCCCACGACGATCCGCTTGTATGGCGGCGCGGCCGGGTCCCAGGTGTCCGGGACGACGAACAGTGGAACCTTCGTGGCGAGTGCCGTGCACACCTGGGATGTCGAGCCGAGCATCAGTTCGGCGAAGCCGCCCATGCCGCGCCGGCCGACGACAAGTGCCCGTGAGCGTTCGGAAAGATCGAGGAGCACCTGGGCCGGATGCCCATGGCGGACGTCGAGCGACACGTCGTGGAAGCCGAGGCGACCCAGCTCCTGCAACGCGTCGTCGAGCACCTCGCTGCCGTCGTCGACTCCGGTGGGCGGCGGGGTTCCGTCGACCTGCCGCCGGTCGTCGAGGATGTGCACGACGTGCAGCGGTGCGTGGTGGAGCTCGGCGTAGGCCACAGCCCAGGTCAGGGCGACCAGACCGTCGCGAGATCCGTCGATACCTACCAGCACGGGCAGTTCGTTGGTCATGGGCACCTCCTCCGGCACTCCCAGTCAAGCCGTGGCGGGGCGGTGCGGGCAGGACGGAAAGTCCTGGGAACGAGCAGCGAAGGTCCCGGCCCGGCGGGCTGTTCGGCCGGTGTGAGGGACGGCGGGGTAGACGAGTGTCGGGGTGAGAAGTCTCGTTCGAGGAGGTTGTGATGAAGGCATTGGTCTACAACGGGCCGGGGCAGCGGAGCTGGCGCGAGGTGCCGGACCCGGTGATCCAGGATCCCGAGGACGCGATCGTGCGAGTGGACGCGGTGACGATCTGTGGCACCGATCTGCACATCCTGAAAGGTGACGTGCCGACCGTTGAACCCGGCCGGATCCTTGGCCACGAGGCGGTCGGCACGATCACTGCCGTCGGCGACGGGGTCCGGGGCGTGGCGATCGGTGACCGGGTGCTGATCTCGTGCATCACGGCCTGCGGTCGATGCGAGTACTGCCGGGAGGGCCACTACGGTCAGTGCCTCGGTGGCGGTGGCTGGATCCTCGGCCACCTGATCGACGGCACCCAGGCCGAGCAGGTCCGCGTACCGTTCGCCGATCGGTCGGTGTACAAACTGCCGGACAATGTCAGCAACGAGGAGGCCGTGTTGCTGGCCGACATCCTGCCGACGTCGTACGAGGTCGGCGTACTGAACGGCAAGGTCTCGCCGGGCGACACCGTGGTGATCGTCGGCGCCGGACCGATCGGCTTGGCGGCGCTCGCGACCAGCAAGCTGTTCACGCCGTCGCGGATCGTGGTCGTGGATGCCGCCGACTCGCGGCGCAAGGCAGCGCTCGAACGCGGTGCCGATGTCGCGCTCGGCCCGGACGAGGACGTCGAGGCGAAGGTGCGCGAGCTGACCGGCGGGCTCGGTGCCGATGTGGCGATCGAAGCGGTCGGCGTTCCCGCGACGTTCGAGCTCTGCACGCGCGTAGTCCGCCCGGGTGGCACGGTCGCGAACGTCGGTGTGCACGGCGCGCCGGCGACGCTGCACCTGGAGGACCTCTGGATCAAGAACGTCACGATCACGACCGGTCTGGTGGACACGTTCTCGACACCACGGCTGCTCTCGATGCTGGCGGCGGGCCGTCTGCAGCTGCCAGGCCTGATCACGCACCGGTTCGGCCTGGACGAGATGCAGGATGCGTACGACGTGTTCTCGGCGCCGGCCACCACCGGCGCACTCAAGGTCGCGCTCTTCGGCGAGCAAGGGTTCTGAGGACCGACGCCCGCGGTCCACGGCGCTGTGCCGTGGACCGCGGGTTCGTCCCGGTCAGTGGACGATGGCGATCGGGCACCTGGCGTGGTGCAGAACGCTCTGGCTGACGGAGCCGAGGAGGAGACCGGTGAAGCCGCCGCGACCGCGGGATCCGACGACGACCAGATCGGCGGACTCGGAACGGCGTACCAGCGCCTGCGCGGCGGAGCCCGGCACGAGTTCCGTCGTCCACTCCACATCGGGGTGATCCGCTGCCGCGCCGGCCACGGACTCGGCGACCAGCAGCCGGGACTCCTCGCGAATCTTCTCCTCGTCGAACTGCAGCATCGAGGCACCGTCGGCATAGGTCAGGAACGGGCTGGTCCAGGTGTGCAGAGCGACGACCTTGGCGTGCAGCGAGTCGGCCTGGTCGAACGCGAACTCGACGGCGTTGGCCGAGGCCTTCGAACCGTCGACACCGACGACGACGGCCGGCCCTTCCTGGGCATGCGGCCGCAGATCGTGTGGGATGACAACGACGGGGCATTCGGCGTGCGTGGTCACCTGTACCGCGGCCGAGCCGACCAGCAGTCCGCTCCAGCCGCCGTGCCCGCGTGATCCGAGCACCACGAGACGCGCGTCCTGGGCGGCGTCGATCAGCGTCTGCGATGCAGCGCCACCGACGAGGCTGGTCTCGACCTCGAGGTCAGGATGGTCGTTCCGGATGCTCGCGGCCACCGCGCCGAGAGCCGCCTGGCGGGCGGTTCGGACGGCTTCGAGCGGTACGACGTGACCTGGCGACGGACGGGTCAGGATGACGATCTCGAAGGCCTCGACGATCCGCAGTGGCGCCATCGCACGGCCGGCGGCGTCGGCCGCCCAGCGTAGCGCGGACACGCTGCCGGGCGAGCCGTCGTACCCGATCACGATCGGAGCGGAATGTGTCGTCATGGTGCGACCTCCTGTGTTCGTTCGGCCAGCCGCTGGTCGGACGGCCCAGTTTCAGCCTCCGTGCACCGCAGGGCCGGCGAACAACGGCATACGTCCCGGGATCGTCGGGCCGTTCGACTCCTGCAGATGGGGTGAGAACGACTCTGCTGATTGCCGGCCGGACGTCAGACGATCGAGGTGTCGGAAATCAATCGAAAGGACGACACCATGACCACCACACCGCACCGGCAGAACCTGCCGGCTCCGGCGGTCGAGCCGGACGGTGATCGGCACCCGATCATCACCACCGCGGCGGGGCGTGCGCTCGCCGTCTTGCGGATCGCGTTCGGCCTGACATTCTTGTGGGCCTTCGTCGACAAGCTGTTCGGCTTCGGCTACGCCACTCCGTCCGGCAAGGGCTGGATCGATGGTGGCGACCCGACCGCCGGATTCCTGGGCAAGGGCACGAGCGGCCCGTTCGCGGACTTCTACCAGTCTCTCGTCGGTGATTGGTGGGTGACACCGCTGTTCATGGCGGGCCTCGCCGGCATCGGCCTCGCGCTGACCCTGGGCGTCGGGATGCGCATCGCGGCCGGTGCAGGGGCGCTGCTGTACGTGCTGATGTGGTCGGCGGCTCTGCCTCCGGAGAACAACCCGGTGCTGGACGATCACATTCTCGGTGCGATCACGTTGGTCGTGCTCGCGCTCGTTGCTGCTGGCAACGTGTGGGGGTTCGGGAAGCAGTGGGCCGGCCTGGACTTCGTTCGCAAGTACCCGTGGTTGCGGTGAGCTCGATGCGTTCCAAGCCGGTCATCCACGTAGGGGTCGATGGCTCCTGGCGTGACGCCGGCGCCCTGGAGTGGGCTCTGCAGGAGTCGCTGGTGCGACGGGAGCCCCTCCAGGTGGTGCACGTGATCGACGAACGCCTCCGGGACGTCACCGTGTGGGAGCCGGAGGCCGTCGACGTAGCGTCGAAGGGCCTGGTCGACGACGTCCAGAACTACTTGGACGAGCCCCAGCACAGTGCAGATGGGCTCGCCCATACGGCTGAACTGCTGGTCGGTTCGCCGGCGCGGAGGCTGACCGAGGCGGCGGCGGACAGCCGGATGCTGGTTGTAGGCCGGCGGGGGATGGGGACGTTCAAGCGGTTGTTGATCGGTTCGACGTCGGAGGCTGTGGTGGCACGCGCGGCGGTTCCGGTGGTGGTTGTTCCGGAGCACTGGAGGCCCTCGGATCACGCCGGTCCGGTGTTGGTGGCGCTGGACGATGACGACGACAACGCGGCTGTGATGGAGTTCGCGGTCGCTGAGGCGACTGAGCGGGGATTGCCGGTTCGGCTGGTCCATGTGTGGGATCTGCCCGCTGTGTACAGCTGGGATGCGATGAACGTCGCCGGTCTCAGTACCGAATGGGCCGAGAACGCGGAGCGGCACTTCGACAACGTTGCCGCCGAATGGCGCAAGAAGTACCCGGAGCAGTCCTTCCAGGTCGACGTACGGCGTGGCCATGTAGTCGACGGTGTCGTCACGGCCGCGGACCAGTCGGATGCTCAGTTGCTGGTCGTCGGCAGGCGGCACCATTCCCGGCTGGTGTCCCTGCTGTTGGGCTCCGTCACTCGAGGTGTGCTGCACCACGCCGCCTGCCCGCTCGCAGTCGTCCACTGCATGAACTTGAGGTGAGAAAGATGAACACGTGGAATCGCACCGGACCTGTTGTGGTCGAGGTCGACGGCACCGCGGAAAACCTGCGGGTTGTGGACTACGCGTCCGCCGAGGCGCTGCGAGTAGGCGCGGAGTTGGTGCTGGTCGCGCCGTACTCCGCGCACACGTCGTACACGCCGATGATGCCCGGGTACGCGGCGAAGTCGCCGGCCGAGGCGGCGGACGCGACCTTGCGTACCGCGGTGGCGCATGTGCGGCACCGCGACGGATACGCGACCGAGCTGGCCGCGGTCAGTGAGGAAGGCTCCCGGCTCCGCGTGCTCCCGCACGCCGCCCGGAACGCGCGGATGCTGGTGGTGGCGAGGTCGCGCAAGCGCGGCCCGCAGCGCCTGGTACACACCCAGGCGGACCTGACCCTGGCGGCGCGTGCGGGTTGCCCGGTGGTCGTCGTGCCGCTGTCCTGGCGTCCGTCGCTGCTCGACCGGAAGGTTGCCGTCGGCATCGACGGTACGACGTTGTCGAGAGAGGCGCTGGAGTTCGCGTTCGGTCAGGCTGCCGGCCGCGAGGGCGTGCTGATCGTCGTCCACGCCGGGCTGCCGGCCGAGCGGGCCTTCTCCGAGGAGGATCCGGAGTGCTCGTGGATCAGTCGTGCGGACTATCTGCTGTCGGAGTCGCTGGCTCCGTGGACGAGCCGGTTCCCGACCGTGAAGGTGACGCGGTTCCTGAGCAGCCGGCCGCCGGCCGCGGCGTTGGTGCACGAGAGCGGTGAGGTCGGTCTGGTCGTCGTCGGGTCGCACGGCGGTCCGTTGCCGATCGATCCGGTCGCGCGGCGCTCGATCGCCGCGATGACCTGCCCGGTCGCGATCGTGCCGCATCCCCTGACCGAGTCCGAGCGTACGGCGGGGCACGCGAAGTCCGCCGTACCGACGCACTGATGTGGAGGTTGTGATGTCCGAGAAGGATCGTGCAGTGATCGTGTACGAGTCGATGTTCGGCAACACCGAACAGATCGCGCGGGCGATCCGTGACGGGTTGCGGGCATATGTGCCGGCCGAGACGGTCCCGGTCAACCAGGCGCCGGACGCCGTGTCTGACGATGTACGTCTGCTCGTCGTCGGGGGACCGACGCACGCGTTCTCGATGAGCCGGCTGTCGACGCGGCAGGAAGCCGGGAAGCAGGCGGACCTGGTGACGCCTGTCGAGGTCGGGATCCGCGAGTGGCTGGCGGTCCTGAAGCCTGGTACCGAGAAGCCATGGGTGGCGACGTTCGACACCCGGGTCAAGGTGCGGCTGCTGCCGGGATCGGCGGCGCGGTCCGCGGCGAAGCTCTTGCGCCGGATGGGCTACCGGTTGAGTGATTCGGCGAGCTTCTTCGTGAGCGACACGACCGGACCGATCCGGGACGACGAGCTCGAGCGGGCGCAGCACTGGGGCGAAGAGCTCGGCCGGAGGGTGACTGGATCCGCAAAGGTTGCCTGACGATCGGGCGACCCATGGCGGCGCGCCGCTCCGGACGGGCTGCAGTACATGACCGGTCGAAGGGAGTTGACCGACGATGATGGATTCGATGGGTGGCGCAATGTACTGGTGGGTGCTGGTGCCGGTGCTGTGGACCCTGCTGATGGGCGGCGCGGTGTGGGCAGCGTTTCGGATCATCGGGCAGCCCCGCCGGCAGCCGCCGCGCCGGCTGCCGTCGCCCCTGGACATCCTCGAGCGCCGGTTCGCCTCCGGCGAGATCACCCACGACGAGTTCGACGAGGCCCGAGCCCGCCTCCGCGAACACGAACTCGACCTCTGACCACTTCAACCAGTACCACCCAGCGCGGCCGGCGATCGCCGGCCGCGCTCGTGCGTTGGTGCCACGCATACCTGCCGCATCGCGAGGACCCGGTCGCGCGGGACGGTACCGACGGACAGGACGTAGACGCCCCGTGGTCCGCGCCGTGGCCGGCCGGCCAGCGTGCGGTGGACGTCAAGGGACGTCTACGTCCTGTCCGTCGGCACTATCTCGGACCTGGCGTATGTCTGCTACCAGGAGCGGATGCGGCGGCCGGTGGTGCGGCGGGGGTCGATGACCATGTAGGTGTCGCGGGTACCGCCGGCCCAGGGCTCGACGCGGTCGTGGACCGACTCGATCTCCAGGTCGGTCGCCGGGCGGACCGTGCCGCTGACCACGACGCTCCAGCCGTCGTGCATGCCCTCGTCGAAGGCGTCCAGCTCGAACACGATCGGTGCCAGGTCGTACTGCGCGACCGCGCTGTCTGCGGCGGTCCGGAACACGATGAGCTCTCCGAGTGTGCAGTAGTTGACCGGGATCACGACCAGCCCGTCGACACCGTCGTAGGCGATCCGCCCGACGGTCCCGGCCTCGATCAGCCGGCGGCACTCTTCCTTGCGCATCGGGTCGAGGGTGGGCGCCACGGGCGCGCGCCGGGGTGGTTTCGGCCGGTCAGCTCTTGTGAGGTCCGTGACGGTGGTGTCGAGGGCGTGGGCCAGACGGACGAGCTCGGCGCCGGTCAGCGCGAACGGGCGGGTTTCGATGTGGTCGACGCGGCCCGTGTCGAGTCCGGTGCGAACGGCCACTTCCTCGAGGGTCAGGCCGAGGGCGCGCCGACGGCCCCGGATCCGCATCCTGAGGCCACTGTTGCGGCCGCTGGTCTCGATGTCCATCGGAGGGTTCCTTCCTGTTCGCTGCTTCCAGGTAATCAGCCGGACGGCGGCGCAGGCAGGGTCCGAAGTCACCGGCGACCGGGCCGGACGGCAGGTCGCGCCCGGCTTGCCCGGGAGTCGCGGCCCGCCGAAGGTCCCGGGCAAGCCGGGACTGTGGTCCCTGGCAAGTAGCGTGGTAGGGGCGGGATGCTGGAGCGGGCCCCGACCGGTGGGCCCGGGGTGCGAAGTGGCTGAAGGAGATGTGATGACGATCAAGGTGTTCCTGCTCGACGACCACGAGGTGGTGCGGCTGGGGCTGCACCAGCTGCTCGACGCGGAGCCGGACATCGAGGTGGTCGGGGATGCATCGACGGCGGCGGAGGCGATCGCCAGGATTCCCGCCGTACGGCCCGACGTCGCGGTGCTGGACGTGCGGCTGCCCGACGGTGACGGGATCAGCGTGTGCCGGGAGGTCCGGTCGTCGATGGAGGAGCCGCCGGCGTGCCTGATGCTGACGTCGTTCTCGGACGACGAGGCGCTGTTCACCGCGATCATGGCCGGCGCGGCCGGGTACTTGCTGAAGCAGATCAACGGTCAGGCGCTGATCGACGCCGTACGGCGTCTCGCGGCCGGGGAGTCGTTGCTCGACCCGAGCATGACCGCCAAGGTCCTGGAGCGCCTGCGGCACCCTGCCGAGGCCGAGGACCCGAGATACGCGTCGCTGACGGAGCAGGAACGGCGCATTCTCGCCGAGATCGCCGAAGGCAAGACCAACCGCCAGATCGCCAATTCCCTCTTCCTGGCAGAGAAGACGGTCAAGAACTACGTCTCGTCCCTGCTCCGCAAGCTCAACCTCGAACGCCGGACCGAAGCCGCCGTCTTCGCCGTCGAACACGAGAAGAAGCAGCAACGCCGCTAGCCTCAAGGCGACTTTGTGCACCGGATCCGTACGGCGAGGGCCGCGCCGTACGGACCCGGTGCACAAAGCCGCGTGTGCACTCAGCCGAGGTCGGGCGTGTGAGGCTCGGGCGTGCGGGCTCGGGCGTGCGGGGCCGGGCGTGCGGGCTCGGGCGTGCGGGGCCGGGCGTGCGGGCTCGGGCGTGCGGGGCCGGGCGTGTGGGCTCGGGCTTGCGGTCTCGGGGCGAGCCGCCCGCGGGCTCGAGCGGTCCGGTTATGCCGGGGTTTCGACGGCGGCCCGGGGGATGACGGCGACGGGGCACGGGGCCTGGTGGAGCATGGTCTGGCTCACGGAGCCCAGGAGCAGGCCGGCGAAACCGCCGCGGCCTCGCGAGCCGATGACCAGTAGCTGTGCGTCGGCGGACCATTCGAGGAGTAGCTCAGAGGGATGGCCGGTCACCTCGACGAGTTCGGCCTCGTGGGCGTGCGGGCGGACCGCGGCGAGCAGGTCGTGGTCGTCGTCCTCGTCGTCGTCCAGGACCGCGACGATGCGCGCCGGCAGTTCGTGGCGGCGGGCGTAGGCGAGCCCGAACTCGACCGCGGCGTCGGCGGGCGGCGAACCGTCGTACCCGATCACGACCCTGCTGCCGGCGAGCGCGTCCTCACCGGGCCGTACGACGACCACCGGGCAGTGTGCGTGCGCCGACAGGTCGATGCCCGCGGAGCTGACGACCAGCCCGAGCAGCCGGCCTGTGACGCGGCTTCCGATCACGATCAGGCCGGCGGCCCGGGACTCCGCGAGGAGTACGGCGGACGGGAAGCCGTCCACCCGGCTCCCGGTCACCGTCACTGCGGGCTCGACTTTCCGGGCCAGCTCGACGGCCTCCGCGACGATGAGGTCGGCCTGGGCACGCAACCCCGGCGCCATGTCGCTCGGGCCGAGCGGGACCCGGAACTCGGCCCACACGAACGCGTGCACCAGGTGCAGCCCGACTCCGCGGGCGGCGGCCTCCGCCGCGCCCCATCGGATCGCGTTCTCGCAGTCGGGACGCCCATCGATGCCTACGACAATCTTCTGCTCGGTCATGCCGGCCTCCTTCGCCAGTGCCAGTTGCGGATCTCGGGCAGGTCCTCGCCGTGCTCGAGGATGTAGTCGTGGTGTCGCGCCCTCTGGTCGACGAGCCACTGACGCACCACCGCGGCACGCTGGCCGAGGCCCGGTACCCGGTCGATCACGTCGAGCGCGAGGTGAAACCGGTCGAGATCGTTGCGGACGACCATGTCGAACGGGGTCGTCGTAGTGCCTTCCTCTTTGTACCCGCGGACGTGCAGGTTGGCGTGTCCGTGCCGCCGGTAGGTGAGCCGGTGAATCAGCCACGGGTAGCCGTGGTACGCGAAGATCACCGGCCTGTCCGTCGTGAACAGCGCGTCGAAGTCGGCGTCGGGCAGCCCGTGCGGATGCTCGCTCCCCGGCTGCAGGCGCATGAGATCGACGACGTTGACCACCCGGACCTTCAGCGATGGCAGGTGCTCGTGCAAGAGGCTGACGGCAGCGAGGGTCTCCAGGGTCGGTACGTCGCCGGCGCACGCCATCACCACGTCAGGTTCGCCGTCGTCGTTGCTCGCGAACTCCCACACCCCGATGCCACGAGCACAGTGCAGCGCGGCGGCTTCCGGGGCGAGCCAGTCGGCCTGTGGCTGTTTCCCGGCCACGATGACGTTGATGTAGCCCTTGCTCCGCAGGCAGTGGTCGGCGGTCGCGAGCAACGTGTTGGTGTCCGGCGGCAGGTACACGCGGACGACCTCTGCCTTCTTGTTCACCACGTGATCGATGAAACCGGGATCCTGGTGGGAGAAGCCGTTGTGGTCCTGCCGCCAGACGTGCGAGGTGAGCAGGTAGTTCAGTGATGCGATGGGTCGGCGCCAGGGGAGTGCGCGGGTGACCTTGAGCCACTTCGCGTGCTGGTTGACCATCGAGTCGACGATGTGCACGAAGGCCTCGTAGCAGGAGAACCAGCCGTGCCGTCCGGTCAGCAGGTAGCCCTCCAGCCAGCCTTGGCAGGTGTGCTCGCTGAGGATCTCCATGACACGGCCGTCCACCGCGAGGTGCTCGTCGGTGGGGAGTACTTCGGCGTTCCAGGCCTTGCCGGTCACGTCGTACAGCGCGTCGAGCCGGTTGGAGGCGGTCTCGTCGGGGCCGAAGACCCGGAAGTTGCGGTGCGCCAGGTTGGCGCGCATGACGTCGCGCAGGTAGTAACCGAGGACCCGGGTCGGCTCGTGCTCGGACTCACCAGGACTCGGTACGGAGACGGCGTACTGCGCGACGTCGGGCAGGTCGAGGTCACGCCGGAGCAGGCCGCCGTTGCTGTGTGGGCTCGAACCCATGCGGCGCTCGGTCGGGGGCACTTGCCGCAGCAATCGCTCCACCGGTCGGCCGTCGGCGTCGAACAGCTCCTCCGGGTGGTAGCTGCGCAGCCAGTCTTCGAGCATCCGTAGATGCTCCGGCGACGTGCGTACGCCGGCCAGCGGCACCTGGTGCGCCCGCCACGTCCCTTCCACCGGTACGCCGTCGACCTCGCGCGGGCCGGTCCAGCCCTTCGGAGTGCGCAGTACGATCATCGGCCACGGCCGGCGGGGCACGTCCTGCTGGGAGCGCGCTTCGGTCTGGATCGCCGCGATGTCGTCGAGGGCCTGGTCGAGGGTGGTCGCGAGCGCCTGGTGGACGTGCTCGGGTTCCCGGCCGTCGACAAGGTACGGCCGGTAGCCGTACCCCTCGAGCAGTCTCGTGAGCTCCTCGTCGCCGATCCTGGCGAGGAGCGCCGGATTGGCGATCTTGTACCCGTTGAGGTGCAGGATCGGCAGCACGGCGCCATCGGTGGCCGGATCGAGGAACTTGTTCGAGTGCCACGACGCCGCGAGCGGACCGGTCTCGGCTTCGCCGTCGCCGATCACGCAAGCGACGACGAGGCCGGGGTTGTCGAGCACCGCGCCGTACGCGTGGCTGAGCGCGTAGCCGAGCTCGCCGCCCTCGTGGATCGAGCCCGGCAGCTCTGGTGCGACGTGGCTCGGGATGCCGCCGGGGAAGGAGAACTGGTGGAACAGGCGGGCCATGCCGGACGCGTCCCGGGACACGTCCGGGTAGACGTCGCTGTAGCTGCCTTCGAGCCAGGTGTTGGCGGCGATGGCAGGTCCGCCGTGGCCGGGGCCGATGACGTACATCATGGTCAGGTCGCGGCGCCGGATCACCCGGTTGAGGTGTGTGTAGAGCATGTTCAGACCGGGCGTCGTACCCCAATGACCGAGCAGGCGCGGCTTGATGTGCTCCGCCCGGAGCGGCTCGGTCAGGAGCGGGTTGCCGAGTAGATAGATCTGGCCGGCGGAGAGGTAGTTGGCCGCGCGCCAGTAGGCGTCGAGATCGGCGACTTCCTCGGCGGACAGGGGCTTGCCGGTGAGTTCGTGCATGGTTTCCAGCGTCGTGGTCGCCGCCGGTGCCGTCCTAGAGGCAAAGGTCCCGGTCGGCCGGAGCCAACGGCACTGGCCGGACGCGCTGCCCTGCGGTGGGCTGGTGGGGTGTCGGAAGGGGCTGCGATGAAGGCGATCGAACACCCGGTATCACCGCCGGACGCAGGGTGGGACGTGCTGGCGTCGGACGGGTCGGTGGTACGGATCCGGCCGGTGCGCGAGGACGACGAGCCGGCGCTCGAGGCGATGAACCAGCGCGTGTCCGACGAGTCGATGTACCTGCGCTTCTTCGGCATCCGCCGGAGTATGGCCGACGAGTACGCGCACCATCTGGCGGCAGATCACGACAATCACGTCGCTGTGGTGGCGGAGTACGGCGACGACGTGGTCGGGATCGCGAGCTACGAGACACTGCGCGCGGGTGAGGCCGAGATGGCGTTCCTGCTGCAGGACTCGGTACACGGCAAGGGGATCGGAACGCTGCTGCTGGAGCAGTTGGCCGCCGTCGCGCGCGAGAACGGCATCGAGCGACTGCGCGCGGACACGCTGGTCGAGAACGCCAAGATGCTCCGGGTGCTGGCCGATTCGGGATTCGAACAGGTCCGCCGCCTCGACAGCGGCGTGGTCGAACTCGTCCTCGACACGGCGTACCACTCGTCGACCCTGGAGAAGATGGCGGATCGCGAGCGAGCGGCGGAGAACCGTTCGCTGCAACGCCTGTTCTCGCCCCGGACGGTCGCGGTGATCGGAGCCGGCAGGCAGCCTGGTGGGATCGGGCACGAGCTCCTGCACAACATCGTCAGGGGTGGCTTCACCGGTGAGGTCTACGCCGTGAATCCGCACGCCGGCCAGGTCGCGGAGGTACCGGCGTACCCGTCCGTCTCGGCTGTGCCGTCCGTGGTGGATCTCGCGGTCATCGCCGTTCCCGCGGAGCAGGTGCTGGATGTCCTGACGGAGTGCGGCAAGGCCGGAGTCGGGGGTGCCGTCGTGCTGACGTCAGGCTTCTCCGAGCTTGGCACTACGGGCCGCGAGCTGCAGCGCGAGCTGCTGGCGATCGCCCGCCGGCACAGCATCCGGTTGATCGGCCCGAACTGCCTCGGCCTGGTGAACACGGCACCGGACGTGCGCCTGAACGCGACGTTCGCCGAGGTCGCCCCGACGCCTGGAGCGCTCGCGATCGCGGCGCAGTCCGGTGCGGTCGGGATCGCGGTGCTGGAGCATGCCGGCCGCACCGGTCTGGGGATCTCCGAGTTCGTATCGCTCGGCAACAAGGTCGATGTCAGCGGCAACGACGTCCTGCTGCACTGGTGGGGCGACGCGCGCACCGCGGTGATCGGCTTGTACCTGGAGTCGTTCGGGAACCCGCGGAAGTTCGGCGGCCTGGCCCGGATGATCGGCCGGACGAAGCCGATCCTGGTCGTGAAGGGTGGCCGTTCGGTCGGCGGGCGCCGGGCCGGGGTCTCGCACACGGCCGCCGCGGCGACTCCCGAGACCGCTGTCGACGCGCTGTTCGCGCAGTCCGGCGTACTGCGGATGGATACCGTCGAGGAACTGGTGGAAACCGCGCGGGTGCTCGCCGTGCCGCCGCTGCCGCGTGGTCGCCGGGTGGCGGTCGTCGGCAACGCGGGCGGGGCTGGGATCCTGGCGGCCGATGCGGCGGGACGGCTCGGTCTCGAGCTGCCGGAGCTGAGCACAGACGTGCAGGAACAGCTCGCTGCGGTTGGCGCGGTGGGTACCGGTAATCCCGTCGACCTCGGCGCGGCGGCGTCGCCGCGGAGCCTGGCACAGGCCCTGCAACTGCTGGTCGGTTGCGGGCAGGTCGACAGCGTCGTCGTGAACTACGCCGCAACGCGGGCCGGTAACGTCGTCGAGATCTATCGCGCGATCGCCGAGGCCGGCGACGCGTCCGGCCTGCCGATCGTCGTGAACTGTGTCGGGGCTCGGCACGCCGCGCCGGAGATCGAACTGGCGGACGGACGGCGGTTGCCGGTGTTCCCGTTCCCGGAGAGTGCGGTCCGGGCATTGGCGCACGCTGTTCGGTACGCCGAGTGGCGTGCGCGGCCGCAGGGCGTCGTACCGGAGCTCGCTCGGGTCGACGCGGCCGGAGCCCGTGGAGTGGTCCAACGGTTCTTCCGGGAGTCGCCCGAGGGCGGGTGGCTGGACCCGACGCGAGTCTCCCAGCTGCTGCGGCGCGCCGGGATCTCCGTGATTCCGGTGGCGACAGCGTTCTCCCGTGCGGAGGCGATCGCGGCGGCGGACTCGGCCGGTTATCCGGTCGCGTTGAAGACCGCCGCGCCGGGAGTACTGCACAAGACCGACATCGGCGGCGTGCGTGTCGGGTTGGTGAACGCGGTCCAGCTCGGTCAGGCATACGAGGAGGTCACGTCGGCGGCCGGGAATCCGCAGGTGCTGGTTCAGGCCATGGCGCCCAGGGGGACCGAGCTGGCGATCGGTGTGGTGCGGGACCGGTTGTTCGGCCCACTGCTGATGGCCGGTAGCGGTGGCGTGCTCACCGACGTACTCGCCGATCGGCAGTGGCGCGGGCTGCCGCTGACTGATCTGGACGCGCTCGACATGCTGCACTCTCTGCGGTGCGCGCCCGTGCTGGCGGGCTACCGCGGCGCGAAAGCAGCTGACGAAGAGGCGGTGCTGAGCACCGTCCATCGGATCGCGTGGTTGGCGAACCTGGTGCCCGAGCTCGCCGAGCTGGACATCAACCCACTGGTGGCCGCGCCGTCCGGCGCCTTCGCTGTCGACGTACGAATGCGCCTCACCCCGGCCGCGCCCGAGCCCGACTGGTACGCCCGCCACCTCCGCAGCGACAGGTCCTGATCAGAGCCGGACGCGTTCGAGGTGGGTCGGTGTGACAGCCGTCCAGTCGAGTTCGTCGCGGATACGGTTTGCCAGTGCTGCGCGGGCGTGGTCCTCGCCGTGGACGACGTACACGGTCTCCGGCGGGCTCGGCGCCGCCGAGAGCCACGTGATCAGCTCGTCGGAGTCGGCGTGGGCCGAGAACTCCGGCTGACCGACGACCTGGGCGCGGACCGGTATGTAGCGGCCGTGGATCTTGACCGAGCGGGCGCCGTCCAACAGGGCGCGGCCGCGCGTGCCGGGGACCTGGAAGCCGGGGAGGATCACTGTGTTGCGCTTGCCTGGCAGGAGCCGCTCCAGGTGGTAGAGGACGCGCCCGCCGGTTGCCATGCCGGATGCCGAGATCACGACGGCCGGCCGGCCGGGATCGCTGATCCGCATGGATTCCTCGACGGAGTGGACCAGTCGCAGGGTGCCGGGGTCGAACGGATCCGGTCCGCCGAGGAGCTCCGGACGGAGCTCTGGCGACTTGTTCGTGACGGCCGCCCGGTAGACGTTCAACGCTGCCAGTGCCATGGGGCTGTTCACGAAGACTGGCAAGTGGGGGATGAGGCCGTCCCGCATCAGGCCGGCGAGCTCGTGCAGCAGGACAGCCGTGCGGTCGATCGCGAACGCCGGCATCAGGGTCACTCCGCCCCTGGCGGCGGTCGTACTGATCAGCCGGCCGAGCTGCGCACGGTCGAGCGGCTGATGCTGACGGTCGCCGTACGTCGCCTCGACCAGGACCGTGTCGACGGCCGGCGGGTCCTCTGGCGGGCGGAGCAGGGGATGGTGTTGCCGGCCGAGATCGCCGCTGACCAGAAGACTCTCGCCGGCGAGCTCGAGTTCCGCGAAGGCCGAGCCGAGGATATGACCGGCGCGGTGCAGCGTCACGGTGGTGCCGTCGAGTTCGACGCGGCCGGTGGCCGGTTGGAAGAGCCGGATCGCCCGTTCGGCGTCCTCGGTGTCGAAGAGCGGTTGCGGGGGATCGTGCCGGGAGTAGTCACCGGCGCGGGCGTGCTGGGCGTCCTCCATCTGCAGGTGCGCGGCGTCGCGGAGCACGATCTCGGCGACGTCCGCCGTACCAGGGGTACAGATCACCGGGCCGCGAAAGCCTTGCCGCACGAGGCTGGGCAGGTAGCCGCAGTGGTCGAGGTGCGCATGGGTGAGGACGACGGCGTCCAGCGACGCCGGGTCGACCGGGAACGAATCCCAGTTGCGGCGGCGCCACCGGGCCTCGCCTTGGAACATTCCACAATCGAGCAGGATCCGCTGTTGGCCGCGCTCCACCAGGAACTTGCTGCCGGTCACCGTTCCGGCTGCGCCAAGGAAGGTGAGAGCGCTCATGAGGCGTCTTCGTAGGTCCGCTCGAACCGGAGGGCGACCCGGCTGAGGGCACGCAGCACCGCGATCGTCTCCGCGACCTTCAGGTGGGACTCGGTCGGATGGACGGTGCGGAACAGGTCGTTGCGCAGGTCCTCGAGACCATCGAGCAAGTGCGCCATCTCGTCGACGACGATGACGTCGTACGGCCGCTGGGCGTTGAGCAGCGGGAGGATGTGGCCGCGGAAGGCGGCCAGGGTGTGCTGGGCCTCGGCCAGCCGGCGCTCTTCGAGGAACCAGCTGTCGGTCAAACTGGCCTCGGAGATGTTCGCGAGCTCGGCCTCCCACCGGTCGATCTCCTGACGCAAAGTGCTCATGACGACTCCTTCCACGGGTCTCTCTTCAGGTTCGCCCGTGGCAGGCGTACGCCGCTGCAGGCAAGAGTCCCCACCTGCCGGGTCCTTCGGCCGCACCTCTCGAGCAGCGGGGAAGTTGTATGCCGCAACAAAGACCAGAAGCCGTGGCCTCGGGGGAGGCCACGGCTCCGGTGGTGGATGGTGCTGCGAAGATCACTGCAGCCACGGGTAGCGCTTCACGATCGACAGCCGGGACCACTGCTGACCGAAGCCCCAGGTCTTGCCTGCGGCCACGAGCGCCAGGGCGATGAGGGTGATGGCGCCGAGGATGTGGTCGTCGATGACCGGGTTGTTCTCCGGGGGCAGGGCGGCCGTCCACATCATCAGGTAGAGCAGCGCACCGGACACGGCCGCGATCCGCATCCCGATGCCCAGGGTGAGGGCGAGGCCGATGCCGGCCAGGCCGACCATGAACAGCGGGGTGACCCAGAAGTCGCCGACCAGGGACTGGTAGAAGTCCGCGAACGGGCCGCTGGTGCCCTTACCGAGGAATCCGGCCGTCGGGTCGCCGCCGTCGATCCAGCCCTTGCCGGACGGGGTTGCGTAGCCCAGGCCGAAGACCTTGTCGACGAAGGCCCAGAGGAAGGTGAGGCCGAACGCGATCCGCAGTACGGCCAGAACCCGGCCCGCGGCGGTTCCGATCTGTGGCGGCGTCGCGGCGGGGGTGTCGACAGTGTGAGTGGGCCGGCGGCCGAGGAGTGTCATGGTCTTGTCCTTTGGCGGTCTTTGGTTGATGCCTCAATCGTGTCGCTGGCACACAGGAGGCGGCAGAGTCGACAGGCCCTGGCCCCGGAGCCCAGAAGTCCCCACCTGCCAGGACCCATGTCACGGCGAGCGGGTGCGCGTCCGTCTCTGCGCCACGATCAGGTGACGTCCAGGCCACGGGTCGCGAAGCGCTCGCGGACGGCCGCGGTCTGCTGGGGCGTCGGGAGCGGACGGTCGGCCAGGGGGAAGGGAAGGCCGAGAGCCTCGTACTTCGCTGCGGCCAGCGCGTGGAACGGCAGGACGTCGACGCGTTCGACGTTCCCTAGGGCGGCGACGAAGTCGGCCAAGGGCTCGATGTTGTCCGCGGCGTCGTTGAGACCGGGGACGAGCACGAACCGGATCCAGACGCGGCGCTCGAGCCCGGCCAGGCGGCGGGCGAACCTGAGGGTGGGCGTCACGTCACCGCCGCCGGTGACCTGGGCGTAGGTCGCCGGGGCGAAGGACTTGATGTCGAGCAGCACGAGATCGGTGTCGAGCAGGAGCTCGTCGGTGGCGCGGGTGCCGAGTGCTCCCGAGGTGTCCAGGGCGGTGGAGATACCCTCCTCGGCGCAGGCGCGGAAGACCGCCGCGGTGAACTTCGGCTGGAGCAACGGCTCTCCACCGGAGACGGTGATCCCGCCGCCGGTACGGTCGAAGAGCGGACGGTAGCGCCGGACCTTCCGCAGTACGTCGTCGACCGACGTCAGGGCGCCGTCAGGTTCGGACCAGGTGTCGGGGTTCTGGCAGTACAGGCAACGCAGCGGGCAGCCGGCCAGGAAGAGGACGAGCCGCGCGCCGGGGCCGTCGACGGCGGTGGACAGGTCCCACGAGTGCACCATCCCCGTGACGGGCCGGCGCCGGTCGTCTCCAGCCGCCGTTCGTGCCGTGTCGAGCCGCATGCTAGATCCCCGCGTGGAACGTGCGGTTGATCACGTCGAGTTGCTGGTCCCGGGTGAGCCGGACGAAGTTCACCGCATATCCCGAGACCCGGATCGTCAGCGACGGATAGGCCTCCGGGTGTTCCATCGCGTCGATCAGCGTCTCCCGGTCGAGCACGTTGATGTTCAGATGGAAACCGCCGGCGTCGACGAAGCTGTCCAGCACACCGATCAGGTTGGCGATCTGCTCGTCCCGGGTCCGGCCGAGTCCCGCCGGAGTCACCGACGAGGTCAGCGAGATGCCGTCGCGGGCGGCGTCGTACGGGAGCTTGGCGACACTCAGGGCGGCGGCCAGCATGCCATGGTGGTCGCGGCCGTTCATGGGGTTCGCACCGGGGGCGAACGGTTCGCCAGTACGCCGCCCGTCCGGGGTGTTGCCGGTGCTCCTGCCGTAGACGACGTTCGAGGTGATGGTCAGGACGGACTGGGTCGGCTCGGCGTCGCGGTAGGTCTGCTGCGCCCGCACCTTGGCCATGAAGGTGTCGACCAGCCAGGCCGCGATCTCGTCGGCGCGGTCGTCGTCGTTGCCGAAGGTCGGGAAGTCGCCCTCGCGGGTGTAGTCGACGATGAGACCGCGGTCGTCGCGGATCGGGCGGACGGTCGCGTGCCGGATGGCCGACAGCGAGTCCGCCGCGACCGACAAGCCAGCGATGCCGCAGGCCATCGTGCGGTGGACGGGATAGTCGTGCAGCGCCATCTCCAGCCGCTCGTAGCAGTACTTGTCATGCATGTAGTGGATGACGTTGAGCGCGTCGACGTACGTCTCGGCGAGCCAGCCCATCATGGTGTCGAGGCGGGCCACGACGTCGTCGTAGTCGAGCACGTCGCCGCTGACGGCGGGCGACGCGGGCGCTACCTGATCGCCGGTGAGCTCGTCGCGCCCGCCGTTGATTGCGTAGAGCAACGTTTTGGCGAGGTTGACGCGGGCGCCGAAGAACTGCATCGCCTTGCCGACCGGCATTGCCGACACGCAGCACGCGATCGCGGTGTCGTCGCCGTACCGCGGCCGGAGCAGTTCGTCGTTCTCGTACTGGATCGAGCTGGTGTCGAGGGACACCTGCGCGGCGAAGTCCTTGAACCCGGCCGGCAGGTCGGGGGACCAGAGCACGGTCAGGTTCGGTTCCGGTGCCGGACCGAGGTTGTACAGCGTCTGCAGGTAACGGAACGACGTCCGGGTCACCAGTGGCCGGCCGTCCTCGGCCAGGCCGCCGATGCTCTCGGTCACCCAGGTCGGGTCGCCGGAGAAGAGCGCGTCGTACTGCGGTGTGCGCAGGAACCGGATGATCCGCAGCTTCACGACCAGCTGGTCCACGAGTTCTTGGGCGGCGGACTCGTCGATCAGACCGGCGGCGAGATCGCGCTGCAGGTAGACGTCGAGAAAGGTGGACGTGCGGCCCAGAGACATCGCCGCGCCGTTCTGCTCCTTGGTGGCGGCGAGGTAGGCGAAGTAAAGCCACTGGATCGCCTCCTGCGCGGTCTCGGCCGGCCGGGTCAGGTCGAAGCCGTAGCCCGCGGCCATCTCGACCAGCTCGCGCAGAGCCTTGATCTGCTCGGCCAGCTCTTCCCGGTCGCGGATCACGTCGGCGGTGGAGCGCTGACCGGCCAGCTGGGCGCGGGCTGCCTCGCGGTCCACGATCAGCCGCGCGACGCCGTACAGCGCGACCCGGCGGTAGTCGCCGATGATCCGGCCCCGTCCGTAGGCGTCCGGCAGACCGGTGATCACGGCCGACCGCCGTGCGGCCAGGATCTGCGGAGTGTACGCGTCGAACACGCCGTCGTTGTGCGTCTTGCGGTACTGCGTGAAGATCCTGCGGACCTCGGGGTCGAGCTCGTACCCGTACGCCGTCAGGCCGTCCGCGACCATCCGCAGTCCACCGTTCGGCATGATCGCGCGCTTCAGCGGCCGGTCGGTCTGGAGGCCGACGATCAGCTCGTCGTCGCGATCGATGTACCCCGGTCCGTGGCTGGTGATCGTGGACGGCGTGTGGGTGTCGACATCAAGAACGCCGCGCTCGCGCTCGGCCGGAAAGAGGGCGGAGACCGACCGCCACAGCCGGCGGGTGCGCTCGGTCGGCGACGCGAGGAACGAGCTGCCGCCCCGGTACGGCGTGACGTTGGCGCGGACGAAGTCGGCGACGTCGACCTGCTCCCTCCAGCGGCTCCCGGTGAATCTGCGCCAAGCGGCGGTGCTACTGCGTGGCTGTACATCGATGGTGTCAGTCATGACGTCGCCTGTTCTCGAGTGGTCGTCGTAGGGGTCAGCGGGTGTCGCTGATGTCGGAGTCCGCGGCCACGGCGGCCCGGCCGGCTTCCAGCCGGGCGACCGGGATGCGGAACGGGGAGCAGGAGACGTAGTCCAGACCGGCTGCCGCGAAGAACCCGATCGAATCGGGGTCTCCGCCGTGCTCACCGCAGACCCCGATCACCAGGTCCGGGTTCGCCGCCCGGCCTTCTGCCACGGCCAGCTCGACGAGCCGACCGACGCCGATTCGGTCGATCGACTCGAACGGCGAGACTGCGAACACGCCGGCGTCGAGGTAGCGCGGGAAGAACGACGCCTCGACGTCGTCGCGGCTGAACGCCCAGGTGAGCTGGGTGAGGTCGTTCGTGCCGAACGAGAAGAAGTCGGCGGTCCTGGCGATCGGCCCGGCGTCGAGGGCGGCCCGCGGTACTTCGATCATCGTTCCGATCCGGGCCGCGAGATCGCGGCCGGTCTCAGCCGCAACCTCGGTCAGTACCTGCTCCAGCTCACGCCGTACGAACGTCATCTCCTGCTCGCTCGCGACCAGCGGAACCATGATCTCGGGCCGGACCGTCAGACCCTCCGCCGCCACGAGAGCCGCCGCCTCGGCGATCGCGCGAGTCTGCAGGGCGAACAGGCCGGGAATAACGATGCCCAGCCGGACCCCGCGAAGCCCGAGCATCGGGTTGTTCTCGTGCATCCGACGGACGGCGCCCAGAAGCCGGGTCGTTTCCTTCGCGACCCGGCCGGCCGCCTCGTCGAGGGCGGTGCGGACGGACAACTCGGTCAGGTCCGGCAGGAACTCGTGCAGCGGCGGGTCGATCAGCCGGATGGTGACCGGCTGCCCGTCCATGGCCCGGAAAATACCGGCGAAGTCGTCGCGTTGCAGGGGCAGCAGTCTGTCCAATGCCGCTTGCTGGGCCGCCGGACCCTCGGCCAGGATCAACTGTTCGACCAGCGCGCGCCGCTCACCCAGGAACATGTGTTCGGTGCGGCACAGGCCGATGCCCTCGGCGCCGAAGCGGCGCGCTCTCGCGGCGTCGTCCGGGGTATCGGCGTTGGCGTGTACCTCGAGCGAGCGGCGTTTGTCGGCGTGGCGCAGCACGCGGTCCACGGCATGCACCAGGTCATCGGCTCCTTCCGGTACGGCGCCGCTTTCGAAGTACTCGACCACCGGGG
Organism: Kribbella shirazensis; assembly: GCF_011761605.1. Taxonomy (GTDB): domain Bacteria; phylum Actinomycetota; class Actinomycetes; order Propionibacteriales; family Kribbellaceae; genus Kribbella; species Kribbella shirazensis. The sequence goes on from NZ_JAASRO010000001.1 coordinate 5,093,176, forward strand.
ACGGGACGACCGGAACCTCACCGCGGTAGACGAGCCCGGCCAGGCCGTCGAGAGACAGCAGATCGCCTTCCTCGATGACCGTGCCGTCCGATGCCACCGCGCGCCGTGCGAGCGGGTCAACCTGCAGTGTGTCCACTCCACACACGCAGGTCTTACCCATGCCGCGGGCGACAACCGCCGCGTGCGAGGTCTTTCCACCGCGGGTGGTGAGGATGCCGATCGAAGCGACCATGCCGGGCAGGTCGTCGGGATTGGTCTCGCGGCGAACCAGGATCACCCGCTGCCCGGAGCTCGCGAGCCGCTGGGCGGCGACCGAGTCGAAGGCTGCGGCCCCGACGGCCGCACCGGGGGAGGCGGCCACACCGCGAGCGAGAACCGGTACGTCGTGCCCCCGGTCGAAGCGCGGAAACATCAGCTTGCCCAGCTGGCTGCCGTTGACCCGCAGTAGCGCTTCGTCGAGAGTGATCAGGCCTTCGTCGACGAGCTGGGTCGCGATGGTGAACGCGGCCGCGGGCGTCCGTTTGCCGACGCGCGTCTGGAGGATCCACAACCGGCCGCGTTCGATGGTGAACTCGACGTCGCACAGGTCACGGTAGTGACGTTCGAGCGTGCTCATCGCCGACAACAGCCGGGCGTAGCTGTCCGGGTCGATCGATTCCAGTGCGGCCAGTGGGAACGTATTGCGCACCCCGGCCACCACGTCTTCGCCCTGGGCGTCTTGGAGGTAGTCGCCATAGACGCCTACCGCCCCGGAAGCGGGGTCACGGGTGAACGCCACCCCGGTTCCGCTGTCCGCTCCGCGATTGCCGAACACCATGGCCATCACCGTGACTGCGGTACCGAGGTCGTCGGGGATGTGTTCCTGGCGCCGGTACAGCGTGGCTCGGGGGGTCGACCAGGAGCGGAAGACGGCGCGGATCGCGAGGTCGAGCTGTTCGCGCGGGTCCTGCGGGAACGGGCAGCCGGAGTACTCGGCGATGACGCCCTGGAGTGCGCCGCAGGCCCGCTCGATCGCGGCGGCCGGCAGTTCTTCGGGTGTGGTGACGTCCCACTCGGCGTACTGCGGCGCGAGTGCGGCCTGCAGCAGCTCGTCCGGAACCTCGAGCACCGTCCGCGCGTACATCTGCAACAACCGGCGGTAGGAGTCCCACGCGAAGTGGTCGTCGCCGGAGCGCTTCGCCAGGCCGTGCACCGACCGGTCGTTCAGGCCGATGTCGAGAATCGTCTCCATCATCCCGGGCATGGAGAACTTCCCACCGGAGCGGACCGAGACCAGCAGCGGGTCGTCGGGGTCGCCGAGAGTCCGGCCCATCACCCGTTCGAGCCGGCTCAGGTGCTCACCGATCTCGTCGTCGAGCCCAGCCGGGACGTCCCCGGTGGCCAAGTACTCGCGACACGCTGTGGTCGCGATCGTGAAGCCGGGCGGAACCGGCAGTGCCAACCGGGTCATCTCGGCGAGATTCGCGCCCTTGCCTCCCAGCAGGTCCTTGAGCTCTTTGTTGCCCTCGGCAAAGTCAAAGACGTAGCGGTCGTTGTGCGGCATGTCGGTCATGGGCCACCTCCGGTACCACCCTCGCGGGGCGGCTAGAGCTCGGGCAGGGCCGAAAGGCTCTGATCGGCCGAAGCCGTTCGTCCCCTGTTTGGGCGCGCGACGGTCGATGCCGGTCAGCGCACGATGGCGATCGGACAGTGGGCGTGATGCAGGGCCGATTGGCTGACCGAGCCGAGCAGGAGGCCGGTGAATCCGCCGCGGCCGCGGGAGCCGACGACCAGCAGATCGGCTGACTCGGAACGTCGTACGAGCGCCTGTGCGGGTGAGCCGTTGACCAGTTCGGTCGTCCACTGCACGTCGGGGTGGTCGGCAGCAGCGCCGGCCACGGACTCGGCGACCAGTAGGCGTGCGCCGTCCCGCACTTGTTCCTCGTCGAACTCCAGCATCGACGTGGCGTCGGCGTACGTCAGGTACGGCGAGGTCCACGCGTGGAGCGCGATCACCCGTGCGTGCAGGGCATCAGCCTGATCGAACGCGAAGTCGATTGCCCTGGCGGAGGCCTTCGAGCCGTCCACACCCACGACTACGGTGAGGCCGTGGTGGGCGCGCTGCCGAAGCTCGTGGGGGATCACGATCGCCGGGCACTGCACGTGGGTCGTGACCTGCACCGCGACCGATCCGACGAGCAGCCCGCTCCAGCCGCCGAGGCCGCGCGATCCGAGGACGACCAGCCGAGCGTCCGCGGCCGCCTCGATCAGGACCTTCGCAGCCGCGCCGCCTGCCAGGCTGGTCTGGACCGTCAGGTGCGGGTGGTGGAGGCGGATGCCCTCGGCTACGGCCTCGAGCCCTCTCGTACGCACCGTGCGTAGCGTCTCGAGCGGTACGACGTGCCCGGGTGAGGGACGGGTGGCGACGACGAGCTCGAAGGCCTCGACGAGCCGCAGCGGGGCCATCGTGCGGACGGCTTCGGCGGTCGCCCACTGAAGTGCGCGCAGGCTACCGGTCGAACCGTCGTACCCGACGACGATCGGGGCTGGTTGTGTGGTCATGGGAGTCTCCTGGTCGCGGTGCGCTCGCCGAAGCGGATCAGTGTGTAGCTCAGGCACTCGGCGCGGACGTCCCGCGAGGTGGCGGTCAGCAGGACGCGTTCGAGGGCGATCCCGGCCCGCACCTGGTCGGCGCGTTCTCCGCCGTGCGTGACGACGGTTGCCAGCGATCCGATCGGAAGCCACGTCAGGTGGGCGTCTTCGATGGCGGCTGCCCGCTCGAGCAGGTGCCGGACCTCCTGGCCGGGAGGCATCGCCGGGCGGGTGAGGCCGCGCGACAGGATGGCGGTGTACAGCTGCTGTAGTTCATGGTCGGGCAGGCCCGTGGGCTCGACGAGGATCCGGGCGGCGAGAGCGGGCTCGCTCGGATACGGGTAGAGACTGATCCAGCTGTCGTAGCCGAGTGAGGCGGCGGCGCAGCGCAGGTTGAACATGGCCGCACCGGTGGCGATGCGCTGGATCCTCGCGACCGGATCTACCGTGGAACGCGACTCGTCGTCCAGAAAGATGTCGAGGAGGTGGCCGTTGACGTCGAGGCGCCAGAGGCGCGGGACGTGCAGGACCGGTGCTGCAGCGGCAGCGTCGAGCATTACGCCGAGGGTCGCGGAGGTCAGCTGGTCGGTCAGCATCGGCGTCAGCGGCGAGTGCTGGTGGCGGGCGAGCGGCTCGGATACGGACCCGTGGTGTATCGGTTCACCTCGGTGACGGTGCCGTCCGGGTCGCGGATGATGTGGCACAAGCCGTTCCACCGGGCGATCTCGACACCGATTGCGATCATCCGTACCCGGCTGGGACCGGACGCGAACGCGTCCGGGGAGTCGCAGCGCCGGGTGTGCCACTCTCCGTCCTCGTAGTACGTTTCCACATCGGCGTGGAGCGTGACGTCGTCATCGAGCTCGGTGTCGCTGTGCGTTGTCATCGAGGCCGCCTCCTACTGACGGGCCGGCCGGCTAGCCCCAGAATCTGGCCGTGCGAGATCGATCGTGCCTTGATCCATACAGTGCCGCGCCGTCGCAGCCGCGGGGTGGGCCGAAGGTCCCGACCAGGCCGGGACCTCGGTCCTGAGTGCCGCTTCCGTCGTGGAACTTGCCCGGACCGGTCATCTGGCGAGGTAGCCGCCGTCGATGTAGAGCTCGAGGCCGGTGACGAACGAGGCGTCGTCACTGGCCAGGTAGGCGACGCCGGCCGCGATCTCCGCCGGACGGCCGAGGCGGCCCATCGGCGTGAGGTCGGTCATCGTGGTCCAGAACGGCGTGCCGCGGGCTGCGTCCAGGATCGGGGTGTCGATGAACCCGGGATGGATCGAGTTGACCCGGATGCCGTCGGTCGCCCAGTGCAGCGCGGCGTTCTTGGTCAGCGTCCGGACCGCACCCTTCGCTGCGTGGTACGCCGGAGACGTGCCGAATCCGCCGCTGGTACCGAAGATCGAGCTGATGTTGATCACCGAGGCGTGGCTGGAGGCCTTCAGGTACGGCGCGGCGGTACGCATCCCGAGGAACACGCCGGTCTGGTCGACGTCGATGGTGTGCTGCCAGTCCTTGAGCGTCGTCTCCTCGATCGTCGCCAGATCACCCATACCGGCGTTGTTGACCAAGATGTCGAGGCCGCCGAACTGCTCGACGGCCAGCGTGCAGACGGTGTCCCAGTCCGCCTCGCCGGCGACGTCGTGCCGCGCGAAGAGCGCGCGGGCTCCGGAGTCCCGCAGCCCTTCCGCAACGGCTTCACCGGCATCGACCGCGATGTCGGTCAGCAGTACGGCGGCGCCCTCCGCGGCAAGCCGCCACGCGGTGGCCTCTCCGATACCACTCGCCGCGCCAGTCACCAGCGCGACCCTGTCGTCGAGCCTGCCCATGTCGTTCTCCATCCCGAACGGTCTGTGTCCTTCCACCGTCGGTGCACGGAGCGGAGGCGGACAGGGCAGCAAGTCCGCCGTTGGGCGGGACCTTTGTCCAGTCGTGAGGATCACGCCGAGGCGGCGACCGATCCCAGCAAGGACGAACGACCCCGTCGGGTCGGGACTTTCGGCCCTTCGAGCGGGCGAAGAGGCGCGCTGCACTGGAGGTGGCGAGGAGGACCCGTCGAAGTCAAGGTCCCGCGAGCGGGAGACCGCAACGGACACCGAGATCTCGGACCGCGCGAGTGGAGCGGATCCTCCTCGTCATACGTCGGGCTCTCGCGCAGGGGCGAGGGCTCCTTCGGAGGGCGTGTTGAGGGGCGTGCACCTCCGGCCGACGGGTGCCGTGCGGCCGTGACCTCACCGGCCGCACGGCACCACGACGTCTGTCCCACTGCGACGCGAGATCAGGCCGTTCGGCCCTGTGCCGGCTGGTCTCCCCGGGGTTCGGTGGAGTTGTTGATCTTCCTCTGTGGGGGTGAGTCCTGATGACGAATCCGGTGATCCATTTCGAGATCGGCGGTCGCGATCTGGGGCAGATGACGTCGTTCTACAGCGAGCTGTTCGGCCGGCAGCTGCAGCCGGCGGGACCGGAGTACTCGCTGGTGCCGGCCGGGCCGGACGGCGCCGGGCTGTTGCACCAGCGTCCGGAGGCGGGAGCATGACTGCGCGGACGATCGCTGTCGGCGTGGACGGCAGTTGGGCGGACAACGGAGCGGTCGACTGGGCCCTTCACGAGTCGGACCTGAGCGAGGCTCCGACCCGGGTCCTGCACGTGCTCGACGACCGGCCGCGGGTGCGCCCGTACGTCGACTTTCCCGGTGCCCGCGCGGCGGCGAAGCAACTGGTCGCGGACGTCGGTGCCTACCTCGACGAACGCTCCGCGGAACCGCATTCCGGTGCGGTGTTGTCCGGTCCACCGGCGCAGACGCTGGCCGGAGCCACAACCACCGACCGGATGCTCGTGATCGGCAGGCACGGGCGTGGCGTGTTCGGCCGGTTGCTCATCGGCTCCACGGCGGAACGGGTCGCCTACGAGTCCGAGACGGCGGTGGTCGTCGTACCACCGAAGTGGACGCCGGCGCCTCCGGATGCGCCGGTCGTGGTCGGCGTCGACGACCTGGAACGCTGCGGAGCGGCTGTCGACTTCGCAGTCTCGCTCGCCGTGGAACGTGGCGCCCCGATCCGGCTGGTGCACATCTGGGATGTTGCCAAGATGTTCACGGGTGACGAGGCAGTGGACACGGTCGACCTTGCGCGCCTCCACCACACCCAGCACGTCGACATGATCGTCCGCGAGTGCCGCGAGAAATACCCTGGCACTGTGTTCGGCGCGGACCTGAGGCAGGGCCACCCGGTGGCAGGCCTGATCGACGCGGTCTCCGAAGCGGATGCTCAGCTGCTGCTGGTGGGCGGTCGTACTCACGGCCGGATCCTGTCCGCCGTGCTGGGAGGAACCGCCCGCGGCATCCTGCACCACGCGACCTGCCCGGTAGCGATCGTCCATCAGCGGCACGCGCAGCATTGACACGATGGCGGGACTGTTCCTGAGCAGGGTTCGATGGCCCGAGAATCCGATCGCCGGCGAAGCGCGCTCGACGGAGCTGAGCTCGAGCGCTGGGCATCGACGCGCCGCAGCTACCTGGACAACCTCAAGGTCGTTCTGATCGCCGCGATCATCGCGTTGCACGGGGTGCTCGGGTATGCCGGGATCGTCGAGGCCTGGACCTACTCGGAGCTTCGCGAGGTGACGCTCGCGCCGGTCGTCGAGGTCGCCCTGCTCGTCCTGGCGAGTCCGTTCGGATTCTTCCTGATCGCGCTGCTCTTCCTCGTGGCCGGTCTGCTGACGCCGTCCTCCTACGATCGCAAGGACGCGAAGAGGTTTGTCGCCGACCGCCTGCTGCGCCTCGGCGTACCGTTCGTTGTCTACGTCTTCCTGATCCAGCCCACCCTCGTGTACGCGCTCGAGCACCCGCTGGGCGATGCCCCAGGTTCGTACTGGCGGGAGTACCTCGGTGCGGAGCGGCAGATCGACACCGGGCCTTTGTGGTTCGTCGGTGTCTTGCTGCTGTATTCGCTCGGGTACGCCGGGTGGCGCCGCTGGGCCGACCGCGCCGAGCGCTCGGCGCCGCCGACTCGGATGATCACGCTGAAGACGCTGGTGCTGATGGCCGCGGTGGTCGCCCCGACGTCGTTCGCGATCCGGCTCGTCTACCCGTACGGGTCGGAGAGTGGCTTCTCGGACCTCAACCTGTGGGAGTGGCCGGCCTGCCTTGCCGTCTTCGCGCTGGGAATCGCCGGTTCTCGGCGAGGCTGGCTCGAGGCGATCCCGGACGGCCTCGCCCTCCGCTGCCGCCGGCTGACGCTGTTCGCCGTCGTCGCGATGGCCGTGCTTCTTTCGGTCGCAGGTTCGCTGGACGCGGTCGACGATGTTCTCGGTGGCTGGCATTGGCTCGGGGGAGTCTTCGCGGTCGTCGAGGCCATGCTCACGGTCTTCGGCTCGGTGTGGCTGCTGAGCGCGGCACAGCGCCGGTTGAGTCGCTGGTACAGCTGGGGCCCGGCGCTGAGCCGGAGCGCCTACGCGGCCTTCGTGCTGCAGACTGCCGTTCTGCTCGCACTCGCTGTGGCTCTGCGACCGCTCGGCCTGCCGGCCGAGGTCAAGGCGCCTGTCGTTGCCGTCGGCGGTGTCATCGGCTCGTTCGCGGCAGCCCGGTTTCTGATCGCGAAGGTGCCGGGCGTGGCCCGGATCCTCTGACTGCTCGTGCGGTCACGTGACATCTCGGCGGATCGTCAGTGCGGTGCCGAGCGCGGCGAACGCGGCGCCGTACGCGAGCAGCAGCAGGCCGCCCTGCCAGCCGGCGAGGAACTGCACATTCGGCTGGTAGGTGTCGACGAGTCCGCTGAAGGCGCCGCCGGGGAGGTACTTGTAGTAGTCCCGGACCCGGGGCAGTGCCGAGACCAGTCCTTCGACCACGAAGAGGTAGACCAGCGCGCCCACGATCGCGGCGACCTGGTTGCGGAGGAGTGCCCCGACTCCCACGCCCAGCACGGTGTAGACGCCGAGCCCCAGGACGACACCGATCATTGTCCGCGGTATGCCGTTGGCGGTGAGCGAAACGTCGATGTTCCTGGCCGACAGCCACGGCAGCGCCAGGGCGACCGTCGCGAGCACGTTGACGAGCCCGAAGCCGAGGCCCGCGAGCGCATACGCGAACAGCTTCGCCACAACCACTCGGCGGCGCCGCGGCGTGGCGAGAAAGGTCGGTGTCACGGTCTCATGCCGGTACTCGCTGGTCATCGCCACGATGCCCAGGACGACAGCCAAGGCGGAGGAGGCTCCGGCAACGCCGAACAGGTTCCGCTGCCCCTGCGGTGTGCTCAGCGGCGGGTTCGGGTTACCGGCCGATCCGTCCAGGCCAATCGTCACGCTGACGAACAAGGTGGTCAATCCGATCGCGCCGAGCAGCAGCCACATCCAGAGCTTGGTCGAGAACAGCTTGGTGAACTCTGCCTCGAGGAGTCTGGTCATCCGCGGGCACCTCCGATCGTCGAGGCATTGGTGAGCGCGAAGAAGATGTCTTCGAGGTCGCTTCGTTCGGCGGTCAGCTCGTGGAGCTCGATTCCGGCCCGGAACGCGAGGTGACCGATGTCGGCCGGCTGCAGCCCTTTGACCGTCAGGGCGCCGTCCCTGCGCTGGACGTCGGGTGGGGGATCGAGCACTCGGAGAGCTTCTGCGAGCCGATCCGGATCGGGAGTACGAACCACGACGGTGCAGCCCTGCCGGCGTTCCAGGTCCGCGAGACCGCCTTGCTGGATGAGCCTCCCCTTGTCGATGACGACGATGTGGTCGACGGTCTGCTCGACCTCGCTCAGCACATGGCTGGAGATCAGAACCGTGCGGCCGTCCGCGGCGAGCCGGTGGAGGAACGCCCGCAACCAGGCAATTCCCTCGGGATCGAGACCGTTCGCCGGCTCGTCCAGCACGAGGACGCCGGGGTCGCCGAGGAGTGCGGCGGCGAGGCCGAGCCGTTGCCGCATGCCGGTGGAGTACTCCCGCACTTTCCGGTCCGCGACGGTGGTCAGCCCGACCTGATCGAGTACGTCGGCGGCTCTGGCACGTGGGTACCCGTTTACTGCGCAGAGCACGTGTAGGTGATTGCGTGCCGAGCGTGCCGGGTGGAAGGTGGACGCTCCCAGCACGGCGCCGACGGTCGACGACGGATGCGGCAGATCGACGTACGGAAGACCGCCGATCGTGGCGGTGCCCGCCGTTGGGGTGACGAGACCGAGCAGGCAACGCAGCGTGGTGGTCTTGCCGGCACCGTTCGGGCCGAGGAAGCCGCTGATCGTTCCTGGTTCAACGGTGAAACTCAGATCGTCGACCGCTCGTACGGTCCTGAACATCTTGGTCAGACCCGACACGACGATCCGGCCGCTTCCGTCCACCATCCGTGCCTCCTGAGCTGTCAGGCCTCGTCCGTGGTCAGTGCTCTCAGGCACTGCCAGAGGGTCTCCTCGCGATCGGCGATCTCGTGCATCGCCATGGCGACCGGCTCCAGCAGGTCAGCGGGCTTGTCGAGTTCGGCGGCCGAGGCGAAAGTCGCCGCGACGTCTTCCCACAGGTCGCCGATCGCGTTCAGTTCACTGCCGAGGTCGCGAAGACGCTCCTCACCGGTGATGACGGCCGCTTCGTCGAGGAAGCGTGCGTACATGTAGCGGAAGATGCCCCCTCCGGTGCCGCCGCGGGCGTCGATCAGCAGAGCGGTGTTGAAGCAGGCACGGCGCAGCGCGTCGGTGTCGAGGCTGTCGGGCCAGCGCATCGTTTCCTGGATCGCCTTGCGGATCCCGCTGACGCCGAAGTTGGCGATCGGTGGGGTCAGCATGCCTTCGCAGACCTCGGCGATCGCGGCGCGAACGTCGGCCGAGCGGGGCTCACGTGCCCTGCTGAAGTCGAACGTGTACCAGGTGTGCCGCGGCGGGAACGGCCGGTACGTCGAGGCACGCGCCTTCTCCAGCACGTCCCAGTCGACGAGATGGAACTCCTCGTCCCGATCCGAGATCAGGACCTGCCCGGTCGTCGGGTCGTAGCCTGCCACGACGACGACATGACCGCCGAAGTGGTAGCCGGCCGGGAGGTCGAAGTACGGCAGGAAGCCCATGTCGACGTACACGAGCACCGGTTCGCCTGCCACCAGCAACCGCCGAAGTTCGACCTGCGCGACGCGGGCACTCGACGTGGAACGGGACGCGACTGCGACGCCCGTACGCCGCCCTGCTGTCTTCTCCAGGCCTTCCGTCCGAAGGCCGGCGTTGTTCGCGCGGCCGCCGTAGAAGGGATCGGTGCCCTTGAAGTGGAAGTACATGAATCCGAGGCCGGCTCCCAGGCCGAGCAAGAGCTCCTCGCTGATGGGATAGCCGTGGAAGTCGTACACGTGCTTCAGCGAACCTGTCACGCAGTGGTGCGTCGGATAGGTCGCGAATTCCGGGAAGGGCCGCGCGGGCCCGCTGACCGTGCTCACCATCTCAGCGCCTCCTGGTCGTCCGATTCAGCTTGACGCTGCCTCGACCAAGCGCCCAGGGCCCAAGGTCCTGTCGTTCGGCGGTACTTCGGGGCCGTCGCGCCCGCTCGACGGGACTTTGGTCGGTGCCGATGCGGGGTGCCGGTGGACACGCTCGAGATATGAGAATTGGCCAGTGGTTCACGGGCCGTCGAGGGCGACTCGTGTCGGGTGGGGTTCTGGTGGCGTTGATCGCTGCCGTCGTCGGGTTCGTTGCCTGGCGGGGCGACGGGGAGCCGGGTACGCCGGTCGCGCCGGCGCCCACGTCCGAAGGTCCGGCGAGCACGGGCGGACGAGCTCCGCTCACCGGCCTGCCGACCGCCGGGGCGCTGAATCGCCCCGCGATCACCGTGAAGGTTTCGAACACGCCGGATGCGCACCCGCAGCGAGGGATCGGTGAGGCCGACATCGTCTTCGTCGAGCCGATCACGGGCGGGACGACCCGGCTCGCGGCGATCTTCCACTCCAAGCTGCCGGCGCAGGTCGGTCCGGTGCGATCGCTCCGTCCGATGGACGCGGCGTTGATCGGCCCGACGAAGGGCATCATCGCCGACACGATGGCCGATCGCTGGGTCATGGAGTACGTCGATCGGGTCGCCGACCTCGACGATCTCGGCACGCTGCGGGTGCCCGCGGGGACCTATCGCCTCGATGACACCAGACGCGCGCCGAACCATGTGTTCGCCCGCCCCGACAAGCTTCTGGAACTGAGTGACCGGAAGGCGGCGCCGACGCCGTACTTCGCCTACTCGGCCAACCAGGAGCAGTCGACGGCGCAACGCACCGGCGAGCGCGCGTCTTCGGTGACGATCGGGTACGGCGGTGCCGCGACTGCGACGTGGACCTACAACCAGGGATCGCACCGGTGGGCCCGGGCCGAGAAGTGGTCGCAGCACCTGATCGAGAACGGTCCGCAGGTGACGGCGGACAACGTCGTCGTACTGACCGCCAACCGCGACACCAGCTTCCCGAAGGCCAAGCCCACGATGACGATCCTGGACGTCTTCGACGCGTCCGGAACGCTGAGGCTGTTCACCGGCGACAAGGTCGTCGCCGGACGCTGGAGCAAGGGCGCGGTCAACGAGCTGTTCAGGTTCACCACCACCGACGGAGAGCCGCTTCTGCTCACGCCGGGCACCACTTGGGTCGAATGCGCACTCACCAGCATGGCTATCCAGACGAGGTAGTGCCGTCAGAGCGTGCTCAGCCGGTTGATCTGTACGCCGACGACGCCTCGGACCGTGCCGCAGAGCACCTCGGCGAGATGGCGTTCGCGGGGGTCGACCGGGCCGGTGACGGTGACGATGCCATCCTGCACCTCAACCCGCCAGTGCGGCGCTTCCGACTGGAGAAGGTCGGTCACCTCGGCCTGGATCCGGCGGTCCCGCCCGGCGAGTAGATGGATCACATCGCTGCGGCTGATCATTCCGACCACCCGGTCGTACTCGACGACCGGCAGGCTCTTCATCATCGTCGACCGCATCAGATCGATCGCTGCCTCGAGATCGTCGTCCGGCTGGACGGTCACGACGAGGTGCGTCATCACCTCGGCGACCCGGCGCGGTGGCGTCGGAGCGGGTACCCGCACCACGGTGACCGGGACCCTGTCGTCGATGAGGGCCTCGTCCTCCATGATGTCCGCCTCGCTGACGATCCCGAGCAGGGTGCCGTGCCGGCCGACGACCGGTACCGAGGTGATCCTCGCGGCGTCCAGCAGTCGGAGCACAGATGAGATCGGGGTCTCGGGGCTCACGGTCATCACGGGCGCGCTCATCAGGTCCCGGATCAGCATCGTCCTCACCTCGTGTCGTGGTCTGCCGGCCAACTCCGGCCTCGTGGACAGCGTCTCCGGGGCCGAGCTGCGGTTGTAGGGCGCTAGGTCCTGGCCCCATAGGTAGAACGACTCTGCGCTGAGGATGCGGACGGCGTCGAGCTGCCCCTGATGCGATGGTGCGGCGAAGACACGAGGGACGTCGTACCCCCAGTGGATGGGACTTCGGGCCCTGGCGGTGGCAGGTGCCGATGACGATGGTGGAGCGAAGGCCTGGATCAGGAGGCTCGGCCATGGGACGACCTGGCTTCTCGTTCGAGGGTGCGGGAGCAAGCCCGCGGCTGGCGCTCTACCGCGCCGTCTGGCGGGTGTTCTGCGGCGTGTCCGTTGTGCTCGGTGTCGTTGCCGCAGGACTGCTGCTGCCGGCGGACATCCTGGTGGTGGCGCTGCTGGCTGTCGGCGTGGCTGCCGCGAGTGCCATCGGCTTGTACGACGGCGGCGAGACCGCTCGCTGGAGGAGAGGACAGATCGCTACCGCCGCAGCCGCAGCGACTGCAGTGGTCAGCCTGGTCATTGGCGTCACTGTCGTTCTGGGGCTGAGTGTGCTCTGGCTGGCTGTACTCTTGGCCGCCTCCTCGCCCCCCGTCGTGCAGTGGTGCAGCGCGCGACTTGGATTCGGTACGCCGGTCAGGCAGAGCGACGTGCCGACGCCCAGTACGACGGACCTCTGCCGGCAATGGCGTGACAGCTACGAGGCGCTGCGGCAAGCCAGAACCGACAAGCAGCGGCTCCGCATCGTCATGGATCGCCAGCACTGCCTGGACGAGCTCGGCCGCCGCGACCCCGAAGGCCTCCAGGCTTGGCTGTCCTCCTCCGCGAGCGCGGCAGGCGACCCAGCCAGATTCCTCCGGAACTCGTGATCAGGGGCTGATTCCCGCGGGGCGCGCCCCCGGTTGCCGAGCAACGTGTCGCGGAGAGGCGACAATGTCCCCGGAGAGTCGGGGGAGACCGGCCTGTTCAGGGGAGCCGCGGGATGACGTTCTCGGTACCAGGGGTTGCGACGCTCCGTGGGTACCGCCCGAGCTGGCTGCGGTCGGATGTGGTCGCGGGACTCACAGTCGCGGCGTACTTCGTGCCGCAGGTGATGGCATACGCGCAACTGGCCGGCCTGCCGGCCGTGACCGGGTTGTGGGCGGCGCTTGTACCGCTGGTGCTGTACTTCCTCCTCGGCTCCTCACGGCTCCTCTCGCTCGGTCCGGAGTCGACGACCGCATTGTTGACCGCGACCGCCATCGGTCCGCTGGCCGCCGGTGATCCGGTCCGGTACGCCGGGCTGGCCGCTCTGCTCGCGTTGCTCGTCGGTGCGGTGTGCGTGATCTGCTGGGCCGCTCGCCTCGGCTTCCTCGCGGACCTGTTGTCCAAGCCGGTGCTCGTCGGGTACCTGGCCGGAATCGCAGTGATCATGATGACCAGCCAGCTCGGCCGCCTGACCGGAGCGCCGGTAGCAGGTGACTCACCACCGGCCGAAGTACTGTCCGCGATCCGGCTCATAGGGGAGTGGCAAGTGGCTCCGGTGGTGCTGTCAGTCGTCGCGATCATCCTGCTTCTGGTATTCGCGCGCTGGACGCCGTGGCTGCCCGGTCCGATCATCGTGGTGGTACTCGCCGCGGTCGTGACGTGGGCCGGCGACCTGAGCGCCCACGGAGTGCGGCTCGTCGGCGCGGTGCCGAGTGGTCTGCCGGATCCGCGCGTGCCGGGCGTGGAGGCCGGTGACATCGGGCTGCTGGCGTTGGCGGCGCTAGGCGTTGCGCTGGTCGGCTACACCGACACCGTGCTGACCGCCCGGGCGTTCGCGAGCCGCGGACGCGAGCGGATCGATCCGGGGCGCGAGTTCCTCGTCCTCGGTCTGTCGAACGTGTCTGCCGGAGTACTGCAGGGATTCCCGATCAGCAGCAGCGGCAGCCGGACCGCGCTCGCCGAGGCCTCCGGAGCGAAGAGCCAGGTCTACTCGCTGGCAGCCGCGGTCGTCATCCTCGCGACGCTCCTGTTCGCCGGACCGCTGCTGTCCACCTTCCCGATCCCGGCACTGGGCGCCCTGGTCGTGTACGCCGCACTGCGGCTGATCAACCTCGCGGAGTTCCGGCGCATCGCGTCCTTTCGCCGCACTGAACTGTTGTTGGCGGTGGCAACGACCGTTGGTGTGATCGCACTGGACGTCCTGTACGGCGTACTCGTCGCGGTGGCGCTCTCGGTTCTCGACGTACTGCGTCGCGTCGCGCGGCCGCACGACGGCATCCTCGGCTACGTCCCCGGGATCGCGGGTATGCACGACATCGACGACTATCCCGACGCCCGCGCAGTGCCCGGCCTGGTCGTCTACCGCTACGACTCACCGCTGTTCTTCGCCAACGCCGAGGACTTCCAGCGCCGCGCACTGGCGGCGGTGGACCACGCCGCGACTCCGGTCCGCTGGCTGCTGCTGAACGCCGAAGCCAACGTCGAGATCGACATCACCGCGATCGACGCCCTCGACACCCTCCGCGAAGAGCTCGAGGCCCGCGGCATCGTGCTCGCTATGGCCCGCGTGAAACAGGATCTCCGCGACGACCTCGAGGCAGCCGGATTCCTCGACCGCCTCGGCCCCGACCGTGTCTTCTACACACTCCCCACCGCGGTCGAGGCCTTCCACCGCGACAACGGCAACTGACGTTCTAGCGTCGGTATCTGCGGCGCAGGTGGTTGAGGCGGGCCCAGGCGATGAGTGCGCCGGTGGGGGCGAGGGCGATGAAGGCGACCTCAGCCGGGTTCCAGCGCCAGGACTGCGGATCGCGGACCCTGGTGGGTTTGCGGGCGTCCACCTCGAGGTCGATGAGGTCGCCGGTGGCCGGTCGTTGGTGGATGTCCTCGACAAGGACTCGTGCGCCGGCGAAGGGTGCGTGAAGTTGTGCGTTGAAGCTGGGGTCGCGCTGGTCGTAGTTGGTGCGGAGTACGACCGCGGTCACGAGTTCGCCGCGGCGGTCGAGCATCAGGTCGTCGTACACGAAGGACGCCGAAATGCCTGCCATGCCGGCGATCCACAGCAGGATCAGGACCAGGCGGGGGATTGACCACTCGCCGACTGGGGTCGACAGAATGACGCGCTCCAGCCAAGGACCGTCGGTCCCGCCGTCTCGATGCCTACCCGTCGGCACGACGATGCCGTCCAGTCGATCCGTCACCGGTGCCGCGTGGTCGGCCGACGCGGCGCCGCTCCGCACGATCCACTCTGCCTGACAACAGCCGCCACTGCGCAAGCCGGCCGACAGCGATGGCGACGGTCGTCGTTCCTCCGATGGTGACGATGCCTGCGACGCCCGCTGGAGTTGCGCTGTCGGCGGCGAACTCCTCGGCGTCGACGAGAGCCATGACCTGCGACGGGTCCTCGGGCTTGTAGACGATCCGCAGAGGGGCCGCGTATCGAGTACCGGCAGCCGGTGGATGGCGGCCCTCGGCGTTGCCTTCCGGATCGCCGAGGCTGTTCGACAAGGTCGCCACCACGCGCTTGGTCGCCACGACGAACGTCACCTCGACTTCGTCGACATAGTCCCCGCCTCTGCCGTACCAGACCGCCACCTCGACCTGATCGGCGATCATCTCGACGCCGGTATCCAGGAAGTCCTGAGCGACGGCTCGTTGGTGACGGATGTCGAGGAGGGCGACCAAGCCGAGGATCGTGGCCACGAGAGCGAAGACGCCCAGCACCGAGACCCAGCGGGAGGTCGGCATGTCGCGCCTCCTTCGATCGACGACAACGCATGTCGCCGACCAGGCTTCCCGGCACACCGTGGTCCGTCCCGCGAGCGCACGACCGACTCACTCGTACTATCCGCCAACGGGGCCCGAACGTTACACGCTGAGATTGACGCCCACGTCGTGAGATCGGCGATCGATGTGGACCAGCAATGACACCTATCGGTCGAGTTGGAGGAGGTGCCAGGAGCGCAGGGTGAGGACGACGCCGAGTGCGACGACTGGTAGCACGAGGGAAAGTTGCACTGGCGTGACGGCGATGTCGGTGTTGATTGCCCACAGTGCGGGTGCGGCGAAGGGGAACCAGCCGCCGGTGCCGGCGATCACGCTCACCTGGGACGCGACGAGGATGCCGATGGTGGTTCCGATCCCGGCGAGTACGGATCGGCCGAGGGTTGCCGCCCAGGCGGCCGGGGCGGCGATGAGGATGCTGAAGACCGAGAGGCCGAACTGTCTGCCCATCGCCGGTACGGCGTCGGCGGGGATCGGGCCGAGTCCGCTGATGAGGCCGAGGACGATCAGGGCCAGCAGGAGGGCGATCGCGGTGACCAGCCCCCACACCAGGTAGACGATGAACTTGGCGGCGGCGATCGTCCGCCGGGAGACCGGAATCGCGAACAGGCCGGTGACGGTGCCCTCGGCGAATTCGCGGCTGAACAGCCAGCTCAGTACGACGCCGTACCCGACGAATCCGGCAGCGCCGGTGACCTGGATCGCGACGGTGAGGTAGCCGACCCAACCCCCAGGGTCGATCAGCGGCCCGAGCTTGGCGGCGAGTTGAGGGTCGTCGGTGTGGACTGCCAGCAGCATCGAGGAGCAGATCAGCGAGATTCCCAGCACCATGAGTACGCCGGTGACTCGCGCCACGGTCGCGTGAGCGAGTTTGGTGAACTCCATGACGAGGCCGCTGATCATGCGGCGTCCTGGTCGCTGTGCACGATGTCGAAGAACGACCGCTCGATGTCGACACCGTGCGGATCGAGCGATCCGATGATGCGCCCGGCGTTCATCACCGAGATCCGATCGCCGATGCGTGCGACCTCGTCGAGGTGGTGGCTGCTGACGAGGAGGGCGGCGCCTGCGGCGGCGCGGCGCAGCAGGGCCTCGCGGAGGAGGATCACCCCCGCTGGGTCGAGGGTGTTGGTGGGTTCGTCCAGCACGATGATCCGCGGGTGGTGCTGCAGTGCGGACGCGATGCCGAGGCGTTGCTTGTTGCCGAGTGACAGTTTGCTGACCCGGCGGTCGGCGTACTGCGTCAGTTGCAGTTCGGTCATGGATGCTTCGACGATGCCGGGGATCATGGCCGGTGGGACGCCGTGCAGCCGGGCACCGAGGGCCAGGTTCTGCCGGCAGGTCAGCTCGCGGTAGGCGAGTGGGTAGTCGATCAGATGCCCGACAGCCGACCAGTCGGTGCGATCGAGGCTGCGGCCGGCGATGGTGACCGTTCCGCTGGTCGGCTTCAGCATGTCGAGAAGGAGTCGCATCAGCGTGGTCTTCCCGGCGCCGTTCAATCCGACCAGCGCATGGATCTCACCCGCCGCGACTCGGATGTCGACGCCGCGTACGCCGGTGCCGTCGTCGTACGTACGGACCAGACCTCGCGCGTCCAGCGCGGCGTCACTCACGGCGAGCCTCGAGG
Source organism: Kribbella shirazensis (assembly GCF_011761605.1). Classification (GTDB taxonomy): domain Bacteria; phylum Actinomycetota; class Actinomycetes; order Propionibacteriales; family Kribbellaceae; genus Kribbella; species Kribbella shirazensis. The sequence goes on from NZ_JAASRO010000001.1 coordinate 5,110,365, forward strand.
ACGTCAAGGGCCGTCTCGATCGCCTGGCCGAGGTCGTCGCTGTCGGTCAGGCTCCACTCGAGCAGGGCCGTGTTGAGCGCGGCCATCACTGCTGCCGCGGCGATCAGAGCATCCTCGCGACGGGTACCGCCGCCGGTGAGAGCGTCGACGATCACTGCCTCCGTCGCGGCCGTTCCGCCGGCGATGCTCGCCCGCAGGGCAGGAGTCTGGGCAACGATGCGCAGCCGCAACCGAACTTCCCCGACCGCTGGTTGCGGTAGCTGCCGCCACGCCGAACGGACTCCCCGGGCCGCGCGGGTGATCGGATCGAGGCCGGCGGGTTGCTGACAGATCGCGACGCCGATCACAGGATCGTACGGATCGTCGACCAGCAGGCTCGCCTTGCCCGGGAAGTGCCGGAAGAACGTCATCTCGGTCACCCCCGCACGGGCCGCGATCTGGCTCACGCTCGTGCCGTCGTACCCACGCTCCGCGAACAACTCCAAGGCCGCCGTGAGCAGCCGGTTCCGAGTCCTGTCCGCCCGTGTAACCACACCCAAATGTTAGTCGCTAACGTTTCGCTGGGGCAAGGACTGGGGACTACCTGTCGTCGACGGGTCGTGGGCGTGGGTCGGAGTACCACTGCCACCAGGCCACACCGCGGCGCCGGGCATCCCTGGTCAGCAGAACCAGAGCAGCCAGCGTTATGGCGGAGCCTCCGGCAATGAGGGCGACGCCGAGACGCGGCGTGTCGCGGTCGGCCAGCCACTGTTCGGCGTCAGTTCGTGCGAGGACCTCGCTGGGATCGGATGCGTCGTACAGGATGCTCAGTGGCGCGGCGTATCTGGTGCCCTGAGCCGGTGGATGCGTACCTTCCGGCACCCATGGGATGGCCTGCCGCTCACGAAATGTCTGTCAGGATCAGCACGCCGACGATGGCGGCCAGTAGCGCCGGTACGCCGAGCCAGGTCGGACCGCGACCGGGCCAGTCAACTCGTCGTGCCATGTTTCTCACCCTCGGGTTGGGGTTGAACCTTCTCCTGACGCGTGTTCGGACGCAACCGTTTCGTGCGGCGCGCTTGCCACGGATTGAACGGGTGTTTAGGGTTTGAACGTGCGTTCAACCGCGGATTCCGGTGGCTCGGCTCAGGGGGCTGGGCGGGTGACGGCTGAGCGGATTCGGGATGCTGCGATCCTGCGGTACGGGCGTGACGGGTTCTCGGTAGGGCTGCGGGCGGTGGCTGCGGATGCCGGGGTGACCGCGGGCCTGGTGGTGCATCATTTCGGGTCGAAGGACGGGCTGCGGCGGGCGTGTGACGCGTATGTGCTGGGCGTGATCCGGTCGGAGAAGCTGAGGGCGACCACGGGTGGTCCGGCGGCGGCGATCGCGCAGTTGGCGGAGGTCGAGGAGTACGCGCCGATGGCGTTGTACTCGTTGCGGAGCCTGCAGGCCGGCGGTGAGCTCGCGAACGAGTTCATGGAGCGGATGTGCGCTGACGCGCTGGAGTATCTCGAGGCCGGTGTCGCGAGCGGTCTGATCAGGCCGAGCCGGGATCCTGCCGCGCGGGCTCGCTATCTGGCGATGCAGGCGATGGGTTCGTTGTTGTTGTGGATCTCGTTGCACCCGGGCTTCCGGGAGATCGACGACTTCCGTAAGGAGCTGCGCCAGGTTTCCGACGAGATCACCTTGCCGGCGCTGGAGGTGTTCTCGGAGGGGCTGTTCGTCGATCGCCAGATGCTCGACGCCTACTTGATGTACGTCTGCGATCCGCCGGCCGGCGACGCGAAGCCGTAGCCGATCACGCGCCTGTCTCGAGGCGCTGCTGACAGACGACATCACGCCGGGACGATCCCGGAATCACAGCGAAGAGGTTCAGCGATGACTGCTGCCCAGAATGCAGCTCTGACGATTCAGCAACTCCACAAGTCCTTCGGCCAGGTGAAGGCACTCGACGGTCTCGACCTGACCGTCAACGCCGGCCAGGTGGCCGGTTTCCTCGGCCCGAACGGTGCCGGCAAGTCCACTACGATCCGGATCGTCCTCGGGCTGCTCGGCGCCGACTCCGGGTACGTCGAGGTACTCGGGCTGCACCCGTGGCACGACGCGGTCGAGCTGCACCGCCGACTGGCGTATGTGCCGGGTGACGTGAGTCTGTGGCCGAACCTGACCGGCGGTGAGGCGATCGATCTGCTGTCCCGGTTGCGCGGTGGCGCGTCGAAGGCGCGCCGGGCGGAGCTGCTGGAGCGTTTCGAGCTCGATCCGACGAAGAAGGGACGTACGTACAGCAAGGGCAATCGGCAGAAGGTGGCCCTGGTCGCGGCGTTGGCCGCTGACGTCGAGCTGCTGGTGCTGGACGAGCCGACGTCTGGTCTGGATCCGTTGATGGAGACGGTGTTCCAGGAGTGCATCGCCGAGGCGAAGGCGGCCGGTCGTTCGGTGTTGTTGTCCAGTCACATCCTCGCGGAGGTGGAGAAGCTGTGTGACACGGTCACGATCATCCGCGCGGGCCGCGCGGTGCAGTCCGGCACGCTGGCGGAGCTACGTCACTTGACCCGTACGACGATCACGGTGTCGCTGGACGGTGATACGCAGCGGTTGGCCGCGCTGCCCGGCGTCCACGATCTGCGCGCGGAGGACGGGACGGTCACGTTCGACGTCGACCATGACGAGCTCGCGGAGGTAGTGCGGGTTCTGGGCGGTCTCGGCGTACGGAGCCTGACGAGTGCTCCGCCGTCGTTGGAGCAGCTGTTCCTGCGCCAGTACGGTGACGAGTTGGTCGGGGCGGAGTCATGACGAACTTCACCGCGACGGGAGACCTGGTCCGGTTCGCGCTGCGTCGGGACCGGGTGAAGTTGCCGATCTGGGTCGGTGCGATCGGGCTCGGCATGCTGTACGCCGTCAGCGCGCTGCCGACTGTCTATGCGACGCCGGAGCAGCGTCAGGTCCGGGCGAGGCTGATGGATTCGCCCGCGGCGACGATGATGTCGGGGCCGGGGTACGGCCTCGACAACTACACGCTCGGCGCGATGATCACCAACGAGATGGTGCTGTGGCTCGCCGTGCCGGCGGCGATGATGAGCATCTTCCTGGTCGTGCGGCACACACGTGCCGAGGAGGAGACCGGACGGGCCGAACTCGTCCGATCCGCCGTCGTCGGCCGGTACGCCGCGCCACTGGCCGCGCTGATCGTCGCGGTCATCGCGAACGCCGGAGTCGCTCTGCTGACGGCGCTGGCCATGATCAGCGGTGACCTGTCGGCCGCGGATTCGTTCGCCGTCGGTCTGGGGCTGGGCTTGACGGGTCTGGTCTTCGCCGGCGTCGCGACCGTGACCGCGCAGCTCACCGAGCATGCCCGGTCGGCGTCGAGCCTGGCGATGGCGGTCGTCGGTGCCGCCTTCCTGCTGCGGGCCATCGGGGATGCGTCGCAGCGTGGCGGGAACATTCTGTCGTGGCTCTCGCCGCTGGCGTGGACGCAACAGTTGCGTCCGTTCGTCGATCTGCGGTGGTGGCCGCTGCTGCTGCCGGTCGCGTTCGTCGCGGGTGCTGTCGGCGTGGCTTATGCGTTGTCCGGGCGGCGTGACGTCGGCGCCGGACTGCTGCCTGCCCGGTTGGGACGAGCGAACGCGGCGCAGTCGCTGTCCACGCCGTTCGGGTTGGCGGCGCGGCAGCAGCGCGCGAGCTTGATCGGCTGGGGGACCGGCTTGTTCGTCTTCGCCCTGGCCACCGGTTCGTTGAGTGATTCGGTGTCCGAGGCAGTGGCCGAGAACCCGGAGATGGGTGAGGTGTTCCGAGCCAGCGGACAGGATCCGACGGACGGCTTCTTCGGCGCGATGGCGTTGTTCTTCGCGCTGATGATCGCGGCGTTCGCGGTCACGTCCGTACTGCGACTGAAGTCCGAGGAACGCACTGGTCACGCCGAGGCCGCCCTGGCCACCGCCGTCAGCCGACGGCGCTGGATCGGCTCGTGGCTCGGGTACACCGCTCTGGCCTCCGTCGTGCTGCTGCTCATCAGCGGACTCGGGGTCGGTCTCGGTGCCGTCACGAGCGGTTCGGACGGCGGTGTGGTCGCCGAGGCGACGGTTGCGACCCTTGCGTTCGTCCCCGCCGTCCTGATGGTGGTGGGCGTCGCGGCGGTGTTGTTCGGGCTGCGGCCGGGGGCGTCGAGCTGGGCATGGCTCGTGGTCGCCTATGCCTTCTTCTTCGGATTCTTCGGCGCGCTGCTGGACCTGCCGGACGGATTCGCGAAGCACTCCCCGTTCGGTCACACCACTGCGATGCCGCTGTCCAGCATCGAGGCACTCCCTCTGATCCTGCTGACCGCCATCGCCGCGGTGCTGACAGTTGCCGCAGGCATCAGCTTCCGCCGGCGGGACCTCGACCTGTCGTGAAACGCTGGACTCGGCGCCGGCCGCCAGGCGGAGGCGCCGAGTCCAGCAGTCCGCGGCTGTCAGGTGCCGGAGGCGGAGGCAGCGAGCGTGTCCTGCGCCTTCTCGACCGCCGCCGTGGTGGCGCCCTCGATGTCTTCGGGCAGTCCGTTGATCACGGTGACGGCCACGACGACGTCATCGACCGCCGCGGTGGCCACGGTGACTTCGAAGCCCTGCAGCGGGCCGGCGGTCGCGGTGAACCGGACGGCGACCGGATCGGTGCCGACGTCCGGTGCGGAAACCTCACGGACGCTGATCGGTGAGGTTCCTTCGCCAGGAACCTTCAAGGACATGGTCCGACAGGCGGTGACGGCCTGTTTGAAGGACTTTTGGAGCGCCCGGGCGGCCGCCGGTGATCCCATGGCGTCGATGGTCTCGTCGATGAAGGGGCCCTGTGCGCCACCGGAGTACGACTGAGCGGCCGACGCCTTCGAGCCGGGCGGGTTGTCCGCGTTGGTGAACGCAACCAGCTTGGCGCAGCGGGTGTCCTTCGATGACACGGTGACATCGGCGTCGTCGCCCACGTCGTCCTTCTCGAGCGAGAAGCCCGGCGGCAGATCGGCCAGCGCGAGCAAGGCCTTGGTGAGCTGAGCCGCGGTCCGTTTCGGTACGGCGGGCGCGGTCGGTGACGGTACGGCGCTCGGCGTGACGGCCGGCGGCGTACTACTGGGCGCGGTGGCCGGCGTGGTGCTGGTAGGCGTCGAGGACGGGGCGCTCGAGGCCGTAGGGGAGCCGCTCTTGGTTCCGCCGGAGCAGGAGGTGAACGCGAGCATGAGAACCGCGGAGCAGGCAACGGCTCGGAGTGACTTCGTCATGAGGAGTCTCCTGGTGTCAAGGGCATGGGTCGCGCGCTGCCGACCAGACTTCCCGGCACACCAGAACAACTAGATGCTCCACGGAATGGAGCACACCACTGCGGCACGCCCCGCCCGGCTGTGGGAACCGCTGGGACCGTACCTATTGAGTAGATCGTTTGAAGCCTGCCGGTGTTACGGCAGTGACAAGAACGTGACCGAAGCGGATTTACGTCGAGAGCAGTAGTGGCATGGTGAGTGCGTAGGCGGCGAGGAGGACGAGGGCTTCGATGCGGGTCAGGACGAGGCCTCGGCGGAGCAGCATCCAGGCCAGCCCGGCGGTGAGGATCATCGTGACGCTCAGGGCGACGGCGGCCCGTCCGGGTGCGGCCGAACCGGATGCGAGGCCGATGACCGCGCCTCCGATGAGGCTGTTGAACAGGTTGCTGCCGAACAGGTTTCCGACGACGAGGTCGGATTCGCCGCGGCGCTGTGCCTGAACGGTGGTGACCAGTTCCGGTAGCGACGTACCGAGCGCGACCAGCGTGAAGCCGATGATGACTTGCGGTACGCCGAGATCGGTTGCGATGGCCGACGCGTTGGAGACCAGGAGCTGAGCTCCGGCCAGTACTCCGGCGAGTCCGAGGAGCGCGCGTACTGGCTCGAACCACGCCGGTAGCCGTGATGGTTGCACGGGCACATCCACGGTCGCGGTCGCCTGGGTGAACTCCGCGGCCTCGGAGGCCACCTCCTCGTTGCTGCGTCCCTGGCCGGCCCAACGCAGCAGGACCAGCAACGCGCACACGCCCGCGACGGCGAGCACCACGC